>JAILKU010000150.1 GCA_024693505.1 Bacteroidaceae bacterium
CCTTGGGTAAGTTCGGCGGCGACACAGACAATTGGATGTGGCCTCGCCAGACGGCGGACTTCAGCGTCTTCCGCATCTATGCCGACTCACTCGGACAGCCCGCCGAGTATAGCGAGACGAATGTGCCGTTGCACCCTAAGCGGTGGGCGCGCGTAAGCCTGGACGGCTACACACAGGGCGACTATTGCATGACCATCGGCTACCCGGGTTCCACGAACCGCTACCTGAGCAGCTACGGCATCGACGAGCGTGTGAATGTCTCGAACATCCCCGTCATACAGGTGCGTGGCGTGAAGCAGGAGGTGTGGAAGCGTTGGATGAACGCAGACCGCGCGGTCAACATCAAATATGCTTCAAAATACGCCAGTTCATCGAACTATTGGAAGAACTCCATGGGCATGAACGAGGCTGTGAAGCGGCTGGGCATCATCGACCAGAAGGAGAAGCGCGAGCAGGACATACGTCGCTGGTATAGCGCCGATAAACAGCTGAAGGAGCGTTTCGCCTCGATGTTCCCGACTCTGAAGAAGAACTACAAACAGCGCCACGAGGCCCGCTATGCCCAGGGCTTCATGTCGGAGACCTTCCTGCGCGGCATCGAGATCCTCGGCATCGCCAATGCGGCCTATGCCTACTACAATGCCGTGAACCGCGAGGCGCGTCAGAAGACGGATGAGGCCATCGCACAGCTCTATAAGGACTATGACCCACGTGTGGATGAGGAGGTGATGGCGGCGCTGCTGGAGAACTACGCCAAGCAGGTGAAGAGCAAGTACCTGCCTGCCTTCTACAAGGATATCCGCAAGAAATATCACGGTGACTACCGCAGCTTCGCTCATGACATTTTCCAGCAGTCGCAGCTGACCTCGCTGGAACAGTGGAACCGCATGAAGGTGAAGAAGAAGGCCACCGTCAACTTCTCGGACAAAGAGCTGGCCGACGTCCTCGCCACGGACTCCGTGCTGGACAAGGACGACTTCCTGAAAGACCCCGCTGAGAAGATGATGATCGACATCCTGCGCATGAACAAGCAGATGATTCGTAAGGTGACCGACGCCACCGGTCCCGTCATCCGCTACAACGAGGACCTGCTCACGCAGGCCGTGCTGGAGATGGAGCAGGACGCGCCGCACTACAGCGATGCCAACTTCACGCAGCGCATGAGCTACGGTATCGTCAGCGACTACACGAATGCCGGCACCCACCACGACTATCTCACCACCATGCCTTCGCTCATCGAGAAGATAGAGAAGGGGAGTGCGAACCCTGACTACCGCGTGCAGGCTGAGGTGCTGACGCTGCTGAAAGACTGCGACTACGGTCGCTATGCCGACGCCACCACGCACCAGCTGCCCCTCTGCTTCCTCACCACCAACGATATCACGGGCGGCAACAGCGGCAGCCCGATGTTCAACGGCCGCGGCGAGCTCATCGGCCTCGCCTTCGACGGCAACTGGGACGCCCTCAGCTCCGACATCTCCTTCGACAGCGCCCTGCAGCGCTGCATCGGCGTCGATATACGCTTCGTTCTCTGGCTCATGGAACGCTGGGGCGGTGCCTACAACCTCGTGAATGAAGTAGTAGCCCACCCCTAACCCCTCCCCGTAGGAGGGGGCTCAAAACCTCTGGAAACAATGGAAAAAGAACATCTGATATCAAAGCCAACCTCCCAACTCCCCTCCCTAACAGGGGAGGGGTCGGGGGAGGGGCCTCATCCACTTTCCCTCTTCCGTTTCTGTCCTAAGTGCGGCTCTGAGCGCTTCGTGCCGCACAACGGCAAGTCGAAGCACTGCGAGGCGTGCGGCTTCACCTACTATATCAACCCCGCCGCCGCCACCGTCGCCCTGATAGAGAACGAACGGGGCGAATGGCTCTGTGTGCGTCGCGCCAAGGAGCCTGCCAAGGGCACCCTGGACTTGCCGGGTGGCTTCTCGGACCTCTACGAGACCAGCGAGGAGGGCGTAATGCGCGAGGTGAAGGAGGAGACGGGGCTTGATGTCGCTGCCGTGGAGTTCCTGTTCTCCATCCCTAACCAGTATGTCTATTCGGGCTTCACGGTACACACGATGGATATGTTCTACCGCTGCCGCGTCAACAGCTGCGAGGGCGCCCGCGCTGCCGACGATGCCGGCGAGCTCCTCTGGCTACGCCCCGAGGACATACACCCCGAGGACTTCGGACTCCTCAGCATCCGCAAAGGCATCACCCAACTGCTGCAACAATATACCAACACCCTCCAACCCCATGACGACGCACGAGAGTTTCTGGCATAAGGCGTTCCATCTCTACTACGATGGATTCCGCAACATGACGCTGGGGCGCACGCTCTGGCTCATCATTGCCATCAAGCTATTCGTCATCTTCCTCGTCCTGAAACTCTTCTTTTTTCCCGATTTCATCGGCCAACACGCCGAGAAAGGCCACGAGTCCGACTTCGTAGCAGGAGAGATCTGTAAGAGAGGGGTTGAAAAGCCCCCTGTAGTCCCCCAGGGGGGACAATTGATCCCTTGAACTCTTAACTTCTTAACACCATAAACTCCTTAAACTCCTTAAATTCCTTAAACTCCTTAAACAGACTCTAAACCCTCAACCATAAACCAATAACATGAACTTCCAAACCCTTGACCTCTCTGCCATCGACTGGGCACGCGCCCAGTTTGCGCTGACAGCCATCTACCACTGGCTCTTTGTCCCATTGACGCTGGGACTGGGACTCATCATGTCCATCATGGAAACCAAGTACTACCGCACAGGCGATGCCTTCTGGCGCAAGACGGCGCAGTTCTGGCAGCGTCTGTTCGGCATCAATTTCGCCATGGGCGTTGCCACCGGCATCATCCTTGAATTCGAGTTCGGCACGAACTGGTCGAACTACTCGTGGTTTGTGGGTGACATCTTTGGCGCACCACTGGCCATCGAGGGCATCGTGGCGTTCTTCATGGAGAGCACGTTCATCGCCGTCATGTACTTCGGCTGGAACAAGGTGAGCCGCGGCTTCCACCTGGCCTCCACATGGCTTACCACGCTGGGCGCCACGTTCTCCGCCTGGTGGATACTGGTGGCCAACGCCTGGATGCAGTACCCCGTCGGTGCGACGTTCGACCCCGACACGGTGCGCAACGAGATGGCCTCCTTCGGGTCGTTCCTCGAGGTAGCCTTCTCTCCCATGGCCGTCGTAAAGTTCTGTCACACCGTCTCTTCCGGCTGGCTCACGGGTGCCGTAGTGGTAGTGGGCATCAGCGCGTGGTACTTGCTGCGCCGTCGCGAGGAGCGCTTTGCCCGCAGCAGCATGCTCGTGGGCAGCATCTTCGGCCTGGTGGCGTGCGGGGCTGTCATGCTTACGGGCGACAGTTCGGGCGTTATGGTAGGCAAGGCGCAGCCCATGAAGCTGGCCGCCTTCGAGGGACTCTACGAGGGAAGCGACCAAGCCCCCTTTACTATCGTGGGCGACCTGAAGATACCGGGCATGCTTACCGTACTGGCCACACATAAGCTGCGCGGCTTCGTGCCCGGCATAAACGACATACTGGAGGGCGGCTACACCCTGCCCGACAGCACCAAGGCCCTTTCTGCCGAGGAGAAGATGAGTCGCGGCGTAGTGGCGCTTGACGCCCTGACGCAGTATCGGCTGGCCCGGTCAGCCGGACGTACGGAGAAGGCAGCCGTCATGCGCGAGAAGCTGGAGGCCAACCTACCCTATTTCGGCTACGGCCACATACTGGACAAGAAAGACCTGGTGCCCCCCGTGCCCATCGTCTTCTGGGCTTTCCGCGTCATGGTAGGCCTGGGCAGCCTGTTCTGCCTGGTCTTCTTCCTGCTCGTCTTCCTGCAGTACAAGAAGCAGCTCACCCGCTGGCCCCTGCTGCTCAAGGTGACCATGTGGTGCATCCCCCTGGTTTACATCTGCTCGCAGGCCGGATGGGTCTGCGCCGAGGTGGGCCGCCAGCCCTGGGCCATCCAGGACCTCCTGCCCGTCAATGCCGCCGTGTCTGCCTTGCAGTCCCCGGCTGTGCGCGTCACGTTCTTTATCTTCCTGTGCGTCTTCACCCTGCTGCTCATCGCCGAGCTGCGCATCCTGTTCAAGGTGGTCAGGAAGGGACCTCAGATTGAAGAAGAGGATAAACAGAATAACTAGTTAACTAGTTCACCTAGTCCAACCAGCTCAAACCGGAACATCTAAAAAAGACTAAAGAAATGATTACATACAACTTCCTACAGAACTACTGGTGGTTCATCATCTCCCTGCTTGGCGGGCTGCTCGTTTTCCTGCTCTTCGTGCAGGGCGGTAACTCACTCTATCCCATCCTGGGCCGCGATGAGGCTTCGCGCCGCATGCTCATCAACTCCACGGGCCGCAAGTGGGAATTCACCTTCACCACGCTCGTCACCTTCGGCGGAGCCTTCTTCGCCTCGTTCCCCCTCTTCTACAGCACCAGTTTCGGCGGTGCCTACTGGCTGTGGATGCTCATCCTCCTGAGCTTCGTGCTCCAGGCCGTCAGCTACGAGTTCCAGTCGAAGGTGGGCAACGTGCTGGGCCGTCGCGGCTACCGCATCCTGCTGATAGCCAACGGTTTCATGGGTCCCTTCCTGCTGGGTGTTGCCGTAGCCACCTTCTTTACCGGTGCTGACTTCACCGTCAACAAGCTGCGTCTGGGCGACGTCACGAATCCCGTGGTTTCCACGTGGGGCAGTGCCTGGCACGGCCTGGAGGCCCTGGCCAACCTGTGGAACGTGGCGCTGGGACTGGCCGTTTACCATCTCGCGCGTGTGCTTGCACTCCAGTATTTTATTAATAATGTACGCGACAACGAGGTTGAGGCACGTTCGCGTCATCTCCTGAAGTTCGACACGGTTCTCTTCCTGGCCTTCTTCCTGGCCTTCGCGGGCCGCCTTTTCACCATGACCGGACAGGCCGTGGAGCATTGGGGACACGTCACGGAAGAGCCGCTGAAGTACCTGAACAACCTGCTGCAGCAACCCTTCGTGCTGGTTCTCTTCCTCGCGGGCGTCCTGCTCGTCCTCTTCGGCACGCTGCGTTCCATATTCTCCAAGACGTTCCGCCGCGGCATCTGGTTCAGCGGCGCGGGCACCGTACTCACGGTAACCGCCATGTTCCTGCTGGCCGGATGGCACAATACGTGCTTCTATCCCTCGACGGCCGACCTGCGCAGCTCGCTCTACCTCTACAACAGCTGCGCCAGCGCCCCCACCCTGCAGGTGATGAGCGTCGTCTCGCTGCTCATACCCTTCGTGCTGGCCTACATTTTCTATTGCTGGCGTGCCATAGACCGCAAGCCCATCACACGCGAGGAGTTGGAGAGCGGAGAGCATCAGTACTAATCCCCCACACCACACATGAAAAGATCATTCCAGCTTGTCCTACTCCTGCTGACCCTTGCATGGGCGTCATGCTCAGGCGACGGATTGGGAATTTCCCCTAAGAAGAAGACACAGGTCCCACAGCAGCAAGCCGACTCGGTCTGCCCCTTGGTGCGCATTGAGCCCCAGCGCCTGCCCGACATGAACATTCCGCGCGGCGGACACGCCACGTTCTGCCTGGGGCAGGAGATCCTGGTGGTGGGCGGACATACCACAGGCTTCATCCCGACGGCTACGGCAGAACACTTCGACGGCAGCGAGTGGCAGACCATTCCCACCACCTACGAGCACGACAATCCGCTGGCCTTGCGCCTCAGTTCGGGGCAGGTGCTCGTGGCAGGCGGGCACGAGAAGCACCTGGGCATCGGGCAGACCTTCCCCGTGGAGATGTACGAGCCCGAGACGCACAGCTTCCGCGGCTTCGGCTGTCTCGACCATAAGCGCGCCATAGCCAACGGCGTGGAAATCGACAGCGGCCGCGTGGTCATTTCCGGAAACTGGTATGGCGGCGACAGCATCGAGATATTCGACGGACGCAAGTTCTTCTGCCCCGTGAAGGATGTCTCCGTGCAGCGGGCCGCGCCCTATATGATACGCTCCGCCGCCGACAACGTACTCATCCTGAGCGGAGTCGGTACGCGCGACGACACCATCCGCTCCACCATGGTCGACAGGCTGAAGGGCGAGGCGTTCAGCGTACCGCTGCTCGAGACGTGGCATCCGTTGCGCCACCTGCAGGTCGGCTTCTCGGGCGCAGACTACTTCATTGGCGATGAGACACGGGACTTCTACGCCAGCCTGATGCCCGTGGAGGACAGCATCGGCCACGTCGCCCTGGCTTACGTCCAGGACACGATCTTCTCCCTGCTGCCCACCGCATGCCCCGTACCGACCGCGGGACCGTGGGGCCGCATCATCTACGGCATGCCCCTGATAGCCGACCGCAGCACACGCACGGCCTACATGGCGGCCTACAGCCAGGACCAGAGGCTCTACGTTCTGGCCGTCGACTACGGCCGGGCCCTCGACGGCGGAAGCGCCCGCCTGACGCTATACTACACCGCCCCTCAGCCGCAGATGGGCTTTGCCCCGCTTATACTGACGGCCGACGGCAACCTGCTGATGGCAGGCGGTTCCTCCGACGACAACTTCGCGCCCTACTCCACCGTATGGCTCCTGCGCTTGAACGGCGAGACGCCTGCGGCGCAGAAGACCTTCCCCGCCTGGCTATGGCTCCTGCTGGGCCTGCTTGCAATCGCCTGCATTGCCCAGTGGCCATTGGCTGCCGGCCTGTCCGCCTACCTCCTTAGGCGCAGGCAGAACGCCCATTCCTCCGAGCCCTCCCAGGATCCCCCTCCCTCCGAAGAATCCCATCCCTCCCAGGACTCCCATTCTTCCCAGGATTCCCATTCCTCCCATCCCTCCCATTCTCCCGAGGACCCCCCTGGCGAACAACCCTCCGAAGAGCTTCCGTTGCCCCAGCCGCTCCAGCCCGACACCGAGCTCAGTTCCACCGTGGACGCCTCGAGCGAACAGCTGACCGCGCAACTACGCGAACTGATGGAAAGCGAGAAGATGTACCTGAGCAGCGAACTGCGGCTCAACGACGTAGCCGCCCGCTTGGGAACGAGCAGCCGCAATATATCCGACTGCATCCGACGAAGCCAGGGATGCTCCTTCTCACAGTTCGTCAACGGATACAGAGTAGAGCACGCAAAAAAGCTGATGCAGCAGAGACCCGACATAAAGATGACGAACCTCTTCTACGAGAGCGGCTTTGCAAACGAAACATCATTCTACAGAACGTTCAAACTCCTCACGGGCATGACGCCAAAGGAGTGGATTCAGAAAAACGACTAACAGATTCTGCATTTGTTAGTCGTTTTTTATTTTTTGTTAGTAATATTAGCGTTTTTTTGCGTACTTTTGCCTGATAATTTGTGAAAATAATGCTTTTTTCCCGGGCAAAAAATGATATTCGTGAACAATTTGCATCGAGTGCCGAGGACAGGACAACGGCACAGGAAGGCAAAAACAACGGCGTTCTTTTGACAAAACAACGGCGTTGAAACGGCAAAACATCGGTGTTGTTTTCCGTCCGGTCTCCAACTCATAGAATGAGGCTAAGGAACACGGTCAAAGACACAAAGCGATGCAGAGAAGGAAGAAAAGAGACATAGAGCAGAAGAAAAAGAAACAAAACATAATAAAAACTTTGAGAATTATGAAGAAGAAGCGTATCTGGCAAATTGCCTTTCTGGCTTTGCTACTGAGCAGCAGCCCCGTCTGGGCTCAGAACGGACAGCAGTATGTGCCCTCCAACTGGGGCGGGTGGAAGAACCTGTCGCTGGGCACGACCGACATCACGTATTACACCAAGACCCAGTTACCCATGGACGTGCAGGTCTCCGGACAGACCATTCATGTGGCATGGACCGACTGGAAGCCCAATGCCGAGGGCGAATTCTGCCTGTGGTACCGGCGCTCCACCGATGCCGGCCGCACGTGGGAAGAGCCCCGCGCCGTCGTCAAGTCGAAAACGATGAATATGACCGACATCAACTATGTGGGCGGCAGCTACGGCTGCAATGCCAAATGGATGGAGGTGGAAGGGCAGAACGTCCACTTTGTCACCGTGCTTTCCGCCGAGAGTAACGAGAACGCCGAGGTTTATTACACCTATTCACACGACGGCGGAAAGACTTTCCAGACGCGTAAGATAGCGGACGGTAGCGAGGGCGACGGCCACTACTGGTATGGACGACCCCATGTAGAGGCCGACGGGCAGACACTGGTCATCGCCTTCCAAGGCAGTCGCTTCAATGGTACAAGTTACAAGACCCGCGTGCTCACCTCCTTCGACGGCGGCACCACATTCACCGACAAGACTATAGATACCACGCAGGAACTTGTTGACCTGCAGGTATCAGGCCGCCAATGGGCCGTGCTGGGCAACGACATGTACTGGTACTACAACATGCATTGGGGCAACGTCTATATATCGACCTCCAGCGACGGCGGCGAAACCATCACCACGCAGAACGTGGCGCCCCTGGTCAGGGAGGAGACCTCGTGGTGCCAACTGACCTATATGAAGGGGTTCAACGGCGCCTCCTTCAACTATCACGCCCAGATGACCTTGGAGGGCGACGTCATCAACGTCATCTTCCAGGGCTGTGCCGAGGACTTGGGGGATCCTCATCCCACCAACGACCGCAACCACACTATCTTCCGCCGCTCCACCGACTTCGGCAAAACGTGGACCAAGGCCATGTACCTGCCCGAGTCAAAGGATACGTATTGCGCCATCGCCGCCAAGGGCCAGAACATCTACGTGCTGTCGACGCCCAACGGTCCCCGGATGTACCACTCGCACGACGGCGGCCAGACCTGGGAGACGCAGCAGCGATGCTTCTGGAATGCATCATACTCAGGTTTCGCCAACTTCTTCGACCTCTACCTCGCCCCCGACGACCCTACGGGCCAGCACGTCTATCTGACCACCTGCCGCGGCTTGCTGGTGGAGTCGAAGGACGGCTTCCGTACCGTCCACCGCAACTTTGCCGTCGGCTATGAGTCGTGGGACAACAAGGACTGGAACAACCACTCCCTCACCGTCCGCGTGGACAGCGAGGGCACCGAGCACTGGGTGATGAACTACTCGGCCCCCTACAAGGCCTTCGACCCCTACTTCTGGAGCATCGTCTACCGGCGCAACGACCCGGCCCCTGCCACCACAGGACAGGAGATGGCCCTCGACATATCCGTCCCCGAAGACCGCATCTTAAATGATCCTCTCAACAAGGTCACCATCCCCATGACACCCAGCATCATGGAGACCCGCGAGGCCATGACCGTGGAATGCTGGGTGCGCATCGACAAACGAGGCAACGGGTCACTCGACATCGCTGCCCTCAGCAATTCCAATGGCAATCACTACGGCTCCCCTTATTGGGGCGGATGGTATATTAAGGTACATCAGGATGGCAATCAAGGCTATACCTTCTACGGTGGTGTCAGCACCGAGTTGTCCTTGAACGGTACGGGCAAGGAGGTGTCAGACGGCTGGCGCTACCGCACCACGGAGACAGGCATGTGGCACCACGTGGCCCTCACCTACGACTCCCATGTGGAGAAGGACAACATCCGCTTGTACATGGACGGCCTGCTCATAAACACCGGCACCGAGAAAGGCCCCATCGCCATGGGCAACAACCCCATCGTCATCGGCCCCGAGTCATTCGGCGATTATTATGTTAACGAGACCTACGTCGACAACTTCGCCCTCTACAGCCGCGCCCTCACGGAGGAGGAAATCATGCAGCACATCTACAACCGGCCCGACCCCAAGGACAAGGACTGCCGCCTGCTGCTCACCTTCGACGGCTCGCTGCAGGACCAGAGCCAGTATCACAACGACCCCGTACCCCTGATGGAGAACTACCTGAAGGCCCACGACGGCATACGCCCGCCTCATCCCGAATTCAGCCTGACAAAGGACCTGATGGGGCAGACCATATACATGACCGACATGACACAGGACGGCGAGGCCTACCAGTGGATTAAGCCAGACCCATACAACCTGGGCCGGCTCGACAAATACAGCACCAGCAAGAAACGCCACGACCAACAGGACGTAAGAGACCATCCCGGCCTGTACACCTATTGGCTCATAGCCAGGGGCACAGGCGACTGCAACGCCTATGCTGCCACCTCGCAAAGCATTGTAGTTGGCGGACTGAGTAAGGTATTCCCCGAAGAGGCTGCCCAAAGCAAAGGCGTGCGCCTGCGCATCCAGGGCGGATATAACCTGACCTACAGCAACCAGCCCAAGGTCGTGCTGAAGCAAGACACAAAGGAGGTCGAGGGTAAATGGCTTATCGAGTACGGCTATGACATGAGGAAGGTCGTACAGAATGCCGACCACCTGCCCGAGGCCCTCTTCGACATGAGCGCAGCACCCCTGGGCAAGTACGATGTCATCATTGGCTCCGACACGCTCAAGCAGGCCTTCACGCTTACGGCCGAAGAAAACGGAGTACCTGAGGTATGGATGCAGGTGAACGGATTCGGCCGCAGCCTCTGGAACTCGTACCAGCGCTATACCATCGACTTCGGTAACCGCTCCAACGTGGCTGCCTACAATACGCCCATCATCATTATCGTCCCCGAACGGCATGGTACTGTCGATGTAGCGTTCGACTTTGACTTCTATCTTTGCGATCCGGCACTCGACGACAAGGCCCAGGAGTGGGCACAGCAAATGGGCGACCACATAAAGATTTACGACGAGCAGACTAAGGACAGTGTCCGTGTCTATTCGTTCATGATTCCCTACATCGCCCCGAACAGCACGATGCAGCGTTCCCTCCTCATCAAGATGGCACCGGGCATCAACGAGCCGTCGAGCGAGATAAAGATAGGTTTCTGGATTGAGGCACCGTGGGGACCGAACGACAGTGCAGAGACTCGCGCGCCCTTCACTTTGGAACAGGGTGAGTGCTTCGCCAAGGAGTGGGCTTCGGCTGTCTTCGACACGGCCATTAGCTTTATTCCCGGTGCCAGCTGTATCAGCAGCATAGCCAAGGCAGGCTACAGTACAGCTACTGGTGCAGAAGGCAAATGGTCGACTCTGTTCTTAAATGCAGCCGACGTGTTCTTCAACTGTGGCTCTGAAGTCATACCCGGATCCTCGCTTGTCAAGGGACTTTATAACTTGGGAAGCAAAGCCTGGGATCTCTATAGCAAATACAAGAGCCTTAAGGACATGAGGAACTGTCTGAACGGAGACCCCAACGACATCCGCAACCGCGGCGTGGGCAGCTACGACCCCAACGAGATGATAGGCCCCTGGGGCTACGACGACCAGCGACACTACATCAAGCCCATCCACGATATGGCGTACACCATTACCTTCGAGAACAAGGCCAGCGCCACAGCACCCGCACATGAGGTGTTCGTCACCGACACGCTCGACCTGACGAAGTACGACGCCGAGACCTTCAGCTTCAGTTCTTTCGGCTGGGCTGACACGGCACTCGTCGTGGGCGGAAGCTACACGAAGGAGTTCACACGCGACATCGCATATAAGGTAAAGGATCAGGACATCCTCGTGCGCGTCAGCGGACAGTTCGACCCGCAGACCGGCATTGCCAAATGGAGCTTCATCTCCCTGAAGAAGAACGGCGACGAGATTGACGATCCCGACCTGGGCTTCCTCCTGCCCAACAACGACAACCATGTAGGCGAGGGATTCGTCAACTTCATCATAGAGCACAAGGCAAATCCTGCCAATGGCTCAACCGTCAGCAACAAGGCCACCATCGTCTTCGATGCCAACGATCCGATAGTGACGAACACCTACGTGAACACCTTCGACACGGACTATCCCACCTCAAAGGTAACCGGCGTCAAAGAGAGCGACGGCAACCTGGTGATTTCCGTGCAGGGCAGCGATGCTACATCGGGAATCAGCCACTACACCATCTACGCCTTCAAGAACGGAAGCGAGGAAGCTGAAGCCCTGGCCTCGAACGTCACCACAACCCAGGTGACCGTGCCGTGCGAGCCAGGCACACACTACGTTCTCTGTGCCATTGCCACCGACAACGTGGGCTGGGACGAGGCCAAGGACCTGAAGGCAGAGATGGAAATCACCACCTCGGGCGAAGCACCGGGGCCGAACGAGAAGACCACAGACGTCAACGTGTCGGCTGAGGGCTATGCCACTTTCTACGACTCGCAGGACAACTACAAGCTGCCAAGCGGACTCTCGGCATACGTAGTGACCGAGGCTGGAAGCACCCTGAAGTCGCAGGCCATCAACGGAGGCATTATTCCGAAGGGCGTGCCCGTCTACCTCTCGGCACGCGAGAAGAAGGCTGCCACCTACACCCTGACGGCCACGGAGGATGACGCTTCCTACAACGGCAGCAACATGCTGCACGGCAGCGACGCAGCCACCACGACCACGGCACAGGGAGACTGCCTCTACTACAAACTGGCCTACGGACCGTCGGGCACACCCCTGCAGAACCTCTTCGGATGGTTCTGGGGAGCTGCCAACGGCGCAGCATTCCGCATCGATGCACACCGCGCCTGGCTGGCCGTGCCCAAAACAAGGGCCACAAGAGGCTACCTCATCGGCGATGACGAGACGGGCATAGGCTTCGCAGTTGAAGACAGCGAAGACACTGAAGTCCAGCTCTACGACATGCAGGGCCGTCCCGTCAGCAACCCGAAGAAGGGACTCTACATACGCAACAACAAGAAAGTATTCATCAAATAATAAAAACGGTACACTATGAAGACAATGAAGTATATCCTCATGGCCATCACGGCCCTGACCCTGATATCCTGCGGAGGCGGCGATGAGCCCGAACCCGATCCCCAGCCAACACCCACTCCCACGGAGAAGGGCAAGTTCCTCACGCAGACGTGCAACATGCCCGCCGAGACATCGGAGACCGTAGTCAGCCTGTACGGGCTGACCACGGCCATCGACCGGTACTCACAGCCCGACAAATGGCTTACCGTCATACGGCAGGCCTACACCTCTGGAACGCCCAGCGTGCAGCTGACGGCAACGGAGAACATGGCGTCCGAAGCCCGGCAGCAGGACGTCACCTTCTACGCAGGGCGCGATACCCTGGTGCTCACCGTGCGTCAGGCTGCTTACAATGCCTCCAGCGGTGCCGACATGGACAACACCCACGACACGCCTACAGACCAGCCGGCCTACATGCCGCGCAAGGACTGAACGACAAAAAAAGGCATTAACAATTAAATAAGCATAACAAATTATGAAACATTTCTTGATAAGAAGGAATCTTATTCTTTCAGGAACGTTGCTGACAGGCTTCCTCGCCATCTGGCTCTGTCTGGCAGCATGCAGTAGCGACAATGACGATCCAGTGGACCCCGACAATCCAGAGAATCCCGAAGGGCCCGACAAGCCCCAACCCGGGAAGCCCCTGACCGAGGAAGAGGCCGACGAATGCTTGGCCGAACTGACGGCACGCTGCCTGCTGGCAGCCTGCAATCCCGATGCACAATGTAACGATGCCGACAAAATATATAGTCTGTTGGAGACGCTCTCCAACGAGGCTTCGCGTACCACGCGTGGCATCTGGTCCAAAGCTAAAGCCGCTCACGACTTCATTAAGGTCATGAAGGACGCCAATACCCTGCACCGTGTAGTCATTATCGGTTCCATGGCCAAAAAGGGAATGACCGACAAGGAGTCGCGACAGAAAATCTACGATGACATCATGAAGGCTCAGGCTTCCAAGGCAAGTCCTCTGCCCAAAAGCGTTCAGAATCTCAGCTGCGACGAGTTCTGGAAGAAATACTCCAGCGGCGAGCTTGATTTCTACGCCAAGGAAATCTACAAGGACATCCTGGACGAGCTGACGACCAGCGAAGCCTCTGCCACAGCCGACTTAGCCGACTATCTGGTGGACAGCAAGAAGCGACCCATCGACCTGACGCTCCAGGTGGCAGGCCCGCTCATCGAGGCGGGAGCCAACATTGTGTTTGCCTTTGGCGATGACCTCATACAGAACGGCAAGACGGCCTATGACTTCATAAACGACAACGGCAAGTTTCTGCTGGAAGCCTGCCAGGGCAACCTGACGGGCGAAGCACTGGCCACAGCATGTAACACAAACCTGAAACTGCTCTCGAAGGGAATGGAAGAGATCTTCACCGACCAGCAAGACCTCTTCGAGCTGATGTCCGACGCTACCACTGAGCAAATCAAGAAGCTCAACGAGGAGATCAACCGCGTACTGACGGAAGCCGGCAATACTACCCTCTCGGCTTCGGACGTGGATTTCTTCGTGAGCAAAGTCAAGGAAATCATGAACATAGGCTGGAAGGTGGACTTCGTGGGACTGGAATTTGTCAATGCGAACGACTCCAGCGTAATCTCCTTCGAGCAGGAGGAAGGCAAGGCCTACACCTTCTACTACGAGGATCGCTACGGAAACATCCTCATGGATGGTAAATGTGCCATCAACCCCGAGCGCATTGCCCTAAATGTAGACTATGTGGCAGACAATTGCGACCTGCTGCCCAAGGCCGGAATACCAGAAGCCGGCATCATCATCATCCCCTACATGGCCCAGAGCATCAGCGGGAATGGTACCGAGTCCATCTACATGTGGTGGAAGAGCGACGAAGGGACACTGAAGATATTTAACCTCAAGGAGGAGAAGCCCCAAATGAACGTCAAGCTTGTCACGATGGGAGGAACGGTCTACTTGTCTGACAACTACGTCTCTCACGTCGGGGGTTCATACGCAAACAGCGGAGCTGCGGCCTGGATGTTTGATCCCGACTATGATAGCTGGTGGAACCACTATACCCTTCATAATTCCAAAATCACCAAACTGGGAAAGAGGCTCAAGATAGAGGCTACTTCATCATATAGAAGTTCTCCTGGTGGTATTTCCGAATACACCCTTCATGAAGGAACCATTGGACTCGAAGTGGAATATGACGAGACCCAAAAGAGCAAAACCAACATGCTGGGCAAGATCATAAGCCTTGACTTCAAGGGAGTTCACACCAAATACAGAAGCGGAAAAGGCGATACATGGATAGAAGAAGGTAAAGAAAATCTGGAATTCCATTTCGACAACCTGGAAGTAACTTCCCGCTACTATTGGAGCACAAAATATGTAGTTGACTTCAAGGGTGGCGTGAAACCTTCTTTCTGGTCATATCAAGATGCTAAAGACACCTACTTCTATCGGGATAACGATAACAACGGATTCTATGTACAGATAGAGTTTAAATAAGGAATCTATAAAACGAATTAGTTTAATAATAACCAATCACAAACCTAAGTCTGAAAAATTATGAAGAAGAATCTTTGGCTATTAGCCTGCATGATCGCAGGAGTTATCACAATGGCAGCATGCAGCAGTGAGAACGACGAACCGGCGCCCACGCCGACGCCGGGGCCCACGCCGACACCTTCGGGCGGCATCACGGATGGAAAGAAAGTAAATCCCGGCGACATGAAGATGTCTGCCCTCTCCGGTTATGTCTATACCTCTGAAGGCACACCCCTGCAGAACGTACAGGTAACGTCCGGTAACGCGGCCTGCATCACCGGTCCCGACGGCGGCTTCTCTCTGGAGAGAGTGAACAGTGTGAACGGACGCACAGTGGTGACGTTCACCAGCGACGGCTATATCGACCTGACACGCTCCATGAAGACCGTAGCCGGCGACGTATGGGAAGTCACCATGAACCCAACCTGGGGCAATAACAATATTGCATCCGACACCAAGAAGGTAACGGAAGACATCAGCGTGACCGTGGCCGGCATGACCGTAGACCTGCAGGCCAACGGACTGAAATACGCTGATACGGGAGAACCTGTAGGCACGTATGAATGGGTAACCGCCCAGATGTTGTACCTCAGCCCCGACGATAAGGACTTTGCAAGCATGATGCCCGGCGGCGACCTGGCCGCAGTGCGCAACGACAAGAGCGAAGTACAGCTCGTTTCCTATGGCATGTCGAACGTAAACCTGACGGCAAACGGCCTGAAAGTACAGCTCGCCGAAGGCAAACCCGCCACAGTGACCTTCCCTGTACCCGAGAAGTTCAAGAACGACACACCCGAGGAGATTCCCCTGTGGAGCTTCAACGAGGACACCGGCCTCTGGGAAGAGGAGGGCGTAGCCAAGTATGACAGCCAGCAGAATGTCTATAAAGGACAGGTAACCCACTTCTCGTGGGTGAACCTCGACTACCCGGAGTCGCGCACCACACTGAAAGTCAACGTAAAGGACGAGGCAGGCAATCCCATACCCAACCTGATGATTGACGTGGACGGACAGAGGTTTAACTCAACGGATGTAAACGGTATGGCAGAATTCTTCGTGCCCATCAACACCGAGTTCTATGTTACCGTGCGCTCGCGCGACTACAGCAACTACAGCCCCGAGGTGAAGGTAAACGTAGAGAAACTGAGCGTTGGAACCACGAAGACCGTAGATATCACCCTGCCGACCGTGGCACACATCAGCGGCAAGGTAGTGAACTCCGGCAAGGGCAACAACCTGAGTTCCCTCTGGATTGAGTACGGAAGCAGCAATGCCACCAAGGCCGTACACACCGATGCCGAGGGACAGTTCATCATCAATGCACCGTTTGACTACAAGGGCGCAGCAAAGCTTGTCCTGCTGGCCAGTGACGGAAGCACGCAAAAGTTCGACATCACCCTGGACGGCAAGGACCACGCCTACACGGTCAACATCAAGACCGACAAGGCCACAGGCGGCGTAATCACCTATACGCCCACCGGCGGCACAGCCAAGAGCATCGTCATAGCGCCGATATTTGTCAGTGACTTCATGGGTGTGGAGATTGTTGACAATCACATGAACCTCAGTTCGAATAACTTGAGCCTGAGCATCGAGGATTACGCCGAAGGCAAATCGACGTACAACAATGCCTACATCAATTGCAATGGATACGATGCCGGTTTCTATGGCAAAGTAGCCAACATCACCTTGACAAAGAACGAGTATGGCAACTACACGTTCAAGGTAAGCGGTGCTGTTCAGGGTGAAAACTGGGTAGACGGCACCCCGACCTATGTAACAGTAGGTACCGTCACGGGCGAATTCACAGCTCCTTTGTTGGGCAAGGGCAAGAATATCAAGCCCGTAACGAAGAAGGAGTCCTTCTTCCCCAGCTTCACACCATGGATTGATGCCGTAAAGCCCACGTCGGCCCTGCAGATAACCGAGTGCCCGCTCTACGGCACCGGCGTACTGCTCTGGTACTATGACAATAACCTCAATTACAATAATTACAAAGCCTTCAAGGAACAGGCACAGAAAGCCCTGGGCACCCCTGTTAAATTCTTTGATGCCGACAATGGCGGTAGCACGGATGATATCAGCGTCTCCTACTTCTACAAGGACGGCAAGTACATCATGGTATCCTACTGTCCCTGGCGCGAGGAAAATCCGGAAGATTTGGAATTCCTCCCCGACATGAGCCTATGGTGCTTGCGCGAGAACCATGCTGCCCGCATTCAGGTACATGCCATGGAGGGCATGACTTCCGCGCCTGATGACCTTATGATAATCCACGGACAATAAAAATTACTCTATTCTCTCATTTTGAAGCAGGGTTTCGGCACAAATAGCCGGGGCCCTGCCCTTTTTTATGACCCGCCCTGTGCCGCAGACTACTTTCGGCCGGACAAGGGAAAACGCCGAGCCTGTCCGACTAAACGCTAAAATGAAAAATGCGAAGAAACGGCAAAGAAATTCGGCATTTATTTTGTATTCCACCCGCATAATCGTAACTTTGCACCAAAATTCAAGCTTAATTAGTAATCAAGACCTAAATAATAAGACGTGAAATATAGTGCAAACCTACTGTTGTTGCTTTCATTTTCCGTATTAACTGCCTGCACCCGGCAACTGCCTTTCCAGCCCGAAGTGCTCATCTACGAGGGGAACCGAGCCGTTGCCACGTATGCTTTCCAGGGCAACGAATTATGTTCTGATTCAGCCGGAACATGGAACGTGAAGATAGAAAAGGCAAAGCAGAAAGACCATGCCACGGACTACACGCTGACCTTTACGATGAAAGAGGGTAAGATTCCCTCCGGAGGTGTGGCCGTTGAATTCAGCATCCCGGAGTGGAGCACGGAAAACTATCTCTTTGCCCCGGCTGCCATGTACAACGGAAACCGTTTCAGGATACTGCCCGTCGGCTATCCGCCCTTCATCTACAACCCCAAGGACCGGCCTCTGGATATGCCCGTCACGACGACCAATGTGCCTCACCTGAACCAGGACGGGACAGAAGGAAAGATAGAACTCATGACAAACAGTTGCGCCACACCGCTTGTGGGCTACTACGACAAGAGCGCGAAGCGTGGCTTCTTCCTCCTGACGCAGCAGGATACAATCTTGGGGAACAGCAGCTTCACCATCCACGAGATGCCGGAACGCAGGCAACTCACCATAGCGATGCGCTCCCCCGGTGTGCGCGAGCATCACTATACAATGTGCAATGCCGACAGGCCGAGCAACGACAAGGGAATACCGATGGAAGGTGGGCAGCAGATAAAGATGTCGTTCCGCATATATGATTTTCCCTGCTCCAGCCTGATGGCTTACTTCGACAAGTTCCTGAGTATCCGCAAGGCGCTCTCTGGAGAGAACGAGTACCGCAACCTGGAGCCCTTCAGCAGCGTGGCCAATATACTCTTTGAGCACCACTTCCGCGACAACTGGTTCGAGAACGAGGAATTCGGCTATGTGTGCAACAAACCCAATGGCGATGTCCATTACGGGCATCTGCAGTTAGGATGGAACGGCGTGCCCGCCTACAGCCTGATGCAGCTCATGGACCGCAATCCCGACCGGTGCGAAGAGAACCTCCGTCGCATTGCACGCACCTTCGAGTCCATCAAGTATATGCAGGGCAAGTCGGGGCTCTTCTATGGCATCATGAGGAGAGGAGAACTCATCGGCGATAACTTCGGGGAGGCCTTTCAGGAGCGCGACGTAGCGATGATACGACGCACCGGAATGGCTATTTATTACACGCTGCAGTGCCTGGACTTCATGAAGGAGGAGGGTATAGCCATCGATCCCTCCTGGGAGGAGATGTGCCGGAAGGCTGCCGACGGACTTGTGAATCTCTTCGGACGGTATGGCGAATTCGGTCAGATGATTAAGGCGGAGACGGGCGAGATCTATACGCCGAACTCCACTCAAAGTGCACTCTGCATGGCCGCTTTGGCTTATGCCTCAAAATACTTCGGCGAGCCCCGGTATATGGAACTGGCCGAGAAAGCCGGGCAATACTACTACGAGAAGCATCTCTCGCAGGGCTATGTGGGAGGCGGTCCTGCTGAGATTCTGCAAGCACCAGACAGCGAGTCGTCGGCAGAGCTGTGCGAATCCTACACCGCACTGTATGAGCTGACAGGCGACGAGAAATGGCTTCGCTATGCCTGCGATGCGGCCGCCTACCTTTCTACTTGGGTGGTATCCTACGACTACCGTTTCCCCGACGCCAGCCGCATGCGTCAGATGGGGACGAAGGCAGCAGGCTCCGTGTGGGCTAGCATACAGAACGAGCACAGTACCCCCGGCATCTATGTGCTTTCGGGCGACTGCCTGCTCAAGTTGTATCGTGCAACCGGAGACCGGCGCTACGTCGAGCTCCTCAAGGATATTGCCCACAATGTGGTGCAGTATGTGCACACCGAGGGGAATCCCATTCAGCCTCATGGCGACAACGGATATGTGACCGAGCGCGTGAACATCGGAGACTGGGAAGGAAAAGGGAATATAGGAGGTGTGATGGACCGTGATTCAAACCACGCCTGGGAGAACGTCACCCTGTTCCACATCATCGAGACACCAGGCATCTATGTGAGCACTGATACGGGAGAGATATGGGTCTTTGACCATGTGAAGGCCAAAGTGACGGCCCGCGATGAGAATGGACTTACATTGGAAATCGAGAACCCCACCTACCGGGATGCCTCCGTAGCCGTCATGGCCGAAAGTTGCAAAGAGGCTCGCCGGAAGCCGATGGGATGGAACGCCTTCCGGACATGGAAGCGGGTGGAAGTTCCTTCGGGACAGACTGTGACCATTACCCTGCCCTGCAAAGAATGAATGACACGACGAAGTGAAAGACGAATACACTCTGATTAGAACAAACAAATAATATACAGTATGAAAGAACTACAGTTAAAGTACGGGTGCAACCCGAACCAGAAGCCCTCGCGCATCTACATGGAAGAGGGCGAACTGCCCATTACCGTCTTGAACGGACGCCCGGGCTACATCAATTTCCTCGACGCACTGAACAGCTGGCAACTCGTGGCCGAGCTGAAGGCCGCCACCAGTCTGCCCGCCGCCGCGTCGTTCAAGCACGTATCGCCCGCCGGAGCAGCCGTGGGTCTGCCCCTCAGCGAGACGCTCAGCCGCATCTACTTCGTGGATGACATCCCCGTGCCTCTCTCCCCCATCGCCTGTGCCTACGCCCGTGCCCGCGGCGCCGACCGCATGAGTTCCTACGGCGACTTCATCGCCCTGAGCGACACGTGCGACCTGCCCACCGCCCTCATCATCAAGCGCGAGGTGAGCGACGGCGTCATCGCTCCCGGCTACACCGACGAGGCCCTGCAGATTCTTCGCGAGAAACGCAAGGGTACTTACAACGTCATTCATATGGACACCCAGTACCGCCCCGCGCCCATCGAGCACAAACAATGCTTCGGCATCACCTTCGAGCAGGGACGCAACGAGGTATGCCTCTCCGACCCCGCCCTGTTCCAAAACATCCCAACCCAGAACAAGGAGTTTCCGCAGGAGGCCCTGCGCGACCTGATGATAGCCCTCATCACCCTGAAGTACACGCAGAGCAACAGCGTATGCTACGTGAAGGACGGGCAGGCCATCGGCATCGGCGCCGGGCAGCAGAGCCGCATCCACTGCACACGCCTGGCCGGCTCGAAGGCCGATATCTGGTGGCTCCGCCAGCATCCGCAGGTAATGGCCCTGCCCTGGGTGCCCGGCATACGACGTGCCGACCGCGACAACACCATAGACATCTACATCAGCGACGACTACATGGACGTGCTCCAGGACGGCGAGTGGCAGAAGTTCTTCACGCATCAGCCCGAACCCCTCACCCGTGAGCAGAAGCGCGAGTGGATTGCGCAGAACACGGATGTCTCGTTGGGTTCCGATGCCTTCTTCCCCTTCGGCGACAATGTGGAGCGTGCCCACAAGAGCGGTGTGCGCTACATCGCCCAGGCCGGCGGCTCGGTACGCGACGACCACGTCATCGAGACCTGCGACAAGTACGGCATCACCATGGCCTTCACAGGCGTAAGATTGTTCCACCATTAAGACCCACCCCCAGCCCCTCCCGTAAGGGAGGGGAGTGGGGCATACGCCATAGACAGTCCATTAATAAGAACAATCAATAAGAACCATTAATAAGAACAATCAATAAGAAGGAAGATTGCTGGTATGATTGACGAACTCAAATGGGCGGCGAACGACAGATATGCTCTTTTGAAGGAGTCGGCACGCCTGAACCGTATAAACCCGACTGATGCAGAACAAGTCTTATGGCAATATATAAGAGGTAAGGCCCTGAAGACCAAATTCTTTAGGCAGTACGTCATCGCCGACTATATCGTGGACTTCGTTTCGCTGGAGTTTAACCTCATCATCGAAGTGGATGGGCCCTACCATACCGAGCAGGAGCAACAGCAATACGACAACGGACGTACTGCCCGGCTCGAATCTTTAGGATTTAAAGTTCTTCGCTTCACGAACGACCAAGTTCTCAATCAAATAGACAACGTTATAGAAACCATTAAAAAGAACCTATATGAAGAATGATTCTGATACGCGCCAGCCACTCCCCTCCCCTACGGGAGGGGCTGGGGGTGGGTCTGACAACATTGCCGAGGTTATTATCAATGGCATCACTTTCCGCGGCGGGGCGAAGAAGGGTCCGGCCAGGCAGGAGGCCAAGGTAAAGACCAAGGCAAAGAAGAAGCAGTACATTACCGGCGCCCACGGCTCGGCATCGGCCAAGAAGAAGGCCGAGATAAGGCAGAGGCGCGCAAACCGGCACAAGAATTGAACCTTAAACCTCTTGAACCTTTATACATGAAACGCAACATTCTCTTGTTAATCCCCCTCCTGCTCATGGCATCGTGCCGGAAAGAGCAGAGTGTACGCGTCGTGGACACGGTAATGACAACGTACCCGTTCAGCGACCCAACCCCGACACCCGAAGTCGGAAAGATCTATCCCTACTGGAGTTTCCAGCAGTACGCCACCACGCCCGAGCAGCGGCCCTGGAAGATGGTCGTGCTCGAGAACGAGTGGCTGCGCGTGGAGATCTGCCCCGAGATAGGCGGCAAGATATGGTCCATCCGCGACAAGAAGACGGGCCGCGAGCTGCTCTACCGCAACGACGTGGTGAAGTTCCGCGAGATAGCCCTGCGAGGTCCGTGGACCAGCGGCGGCATCGAGTTCAACTTCGGCGTGATAGGCCATGCGCCCTCCTGCTCCTGTCCCGTGGACTGGCGGGTCGAGAAGAAGGCCGACGGCTCGGTGAGCTGCTACATCGGCGTGAACGAGATGACGTGCCGCAGCCGGTGGACGACCGAGATCAGCCTGCCCCGCGACGCGGCATACGTGCGCACATCCTTCGTATGGTACAACCAGAGCAGCGAGTACCAGCCCTACTACACCTGGACCAACGCTGCCTTCCCCGCCGCAGAGGACCTCGTGCTGGTCTATCCCGGCACGGCATACATCGGCCACGACGGGCAGCGCTTCGCCTACCCCGTTGACGCGTCGGCCCACGACCTGCGCCTCTACAGCGACCAGGCGCACGAGGGAGCCCTCTCGCTCCATGTGGTGGGCAGCCACAAGCCTTTCTTCGGCGCCTACTACAGCAACGACGACTGGGGCCTGATGCACTACGCCCTGCGCGACGAGAAGCTGGGACGCAAGTACTTCTCCTGGGGACAGAGCGGCGACGGCGACATCTGGATTGACCTGCTCACCGACTGCGGTAAGCAGTACGTGGAGATGCAAGGCGGCAGGCTCTTCAACCAGAACATGACCAGCTCGTCCGAGAACACGCCCTTCAGGCAGACCCTGATGACGCCCCACATGACCGAGCAGTGGTCGGAGTACTGGATTCCCTACAACGACATCGGGCAGCCGGACGAGGTGACGCTCGACGCCATCGTCAGCCTAAAGGCCGCGGACGGCGGGACGGACGTCAGCCTCTATCCCCTCCGCGCCCTGAAGGGCAGCCTCTCCATCCTCGACAGCCAGGGCCAGTCCTGCCTCGCCCAAAACGTGTCGCTCCAGACCGCAAAGCCATGGACGGCCAAGGTGAACGGTAAGCCCGCACGCGTTATCCTTGACGGGCGCACCCTCTGGCGGTCCGACGACGAGGCCTTGCAGCGCCCCCTCACCCGCAACGAAGCCTTCCGTCCCGAGGGATGCCAGAGCCTCTGCCTGCTGGCACGCGACTACCTGGGCATGCGCCTCTACCGCCAGGCCGAGGCGACGGCCGACAACGCCCTGGCCGCCGAGCCCGCTTCGGCCGAGGCCCTGAGCCTGAAGGCCGTCCTACGCTATCATGCATGCAGCTTCCGGGAAGCCCTCGACTATGCCGACCGCGCCCTGGCCATCGACCAGTACAATGCCGAGGCGGGATACGTGGCCGGACTGGCCGCCGCAGCACTGGGCATGGAGTACGACGCCCTGGACCGCTTCGAGATAGCCTCCATCGGACCCAGCGCACTCCGCTCGGCCTGCCACACCGAGCTGGCACGCCTGCACTTCCGCCGCGGCGAACGCGACCTGGCCGCCGACTATGCCCGCAAGGCGCTCACCCATCAGGCCAACAACATGACCGCCCTGCAGATCCTGCACAAGGCAGCGGGCGAAGGAATGAGCAGCATCACCGCCCTGGACCCCCTGAGCCACTTCTCCGACTTCGAGAGCCTGCTGGCCGGCAAGACCGACGCGCGCCGTCTGGCCGCTGCCTTCCAGGAGGAACTGCCATGGGAAGACTACCTGGAGGCCGCCATCTTCTACCACAGCCTCAGCCTCGACAAGGAAGCCCTGCAGGTACTCGAGGCCCTGCCCGAACCCAACGCCCTGACCGCCCTATGGGCAGCCTACCTCAGGCAGGACGCGTCGGCCATCCCACAGGCCGAGGCGCAGAGGATAGACTTCACCTTCCCCTTCCGTCCCGAATCGGGCCTGCCCCTCCGCTGGGCGGTGGAGAACGGCGGACACTGGCAGTCGCGCTACCTGCTTGCCCTGCTCTCCGACTTCCTGGGCGACGGCCCCTCTGCTGCCCGCCTGACTGAGGGCAACGAGGCCGACTTCGCACCCTACTACGCCTACCGCTACCAGAAGTCGGGCGACGCAAACGACATACTGATGGCTCACTCCCTGAAGCCGGACGAGTGGCGCTATGTGCGCGACGTGGCAACCAGCTACACCCGCCAGGGGAAGCCCGACCAGGCCCTCGCCCTACTGAAGGAATACTACGCCGCCCATCCGTCGAACGCCCGCATCGGCGACAACCTCATCGATGCCTACATCGCCGCCGGCGAGTACGAGGCCGCCAACCAGCTCATGGACACCCTCACTATCCTGCCCTTCGAGGGCATGCGCAGCAGTCACGACAAATACCGCAACCTGAAGCTGAAGCTGGCTGCCGAGGCGGCAGACAAGGGCCAGTACGACGCGGCAGAGCGATACGTGGACGAGGCCCTGCTCTGGCCCACGCACCTCGGTGTCGGCAAGCCGCGCGAGTCGGCCATCGACCATTCCACCGAGGACTGGCTGAGGGGCGAGATACAGAAACGCCGCGAGGGCCGCGACCGCGCCGTTCTCCTCTCCCCCCGGTTCGGCAACCAGCAGCAGGCCAAGGACAAGAAACTCTTCTGAACCCGCCTGCTTCCGGCAGCGCCATCCGCCAGATGCCGGCCATCCGTGTTCCGGCAAGAACCCCGGGAACAAGATTCGCGCCCTGGCTCACGCGAAAAGAGGTACGGTGCAGGACAGCAAAAACAACGCCGTTGTTTCGTCGAAACAACGGCGTTGTCTGTGCAAAACATCGGTGTTGTTTTCCAGACGGTCCCGTCCGCCTGAGTCCGGCCTGTTATTGCAGTCCGCTAAGGGCTCATTGGCCCTTGACTTTCCCTTCGGCCATCGACCTTTGGTTCAGGCCGCCAAGGGGGGTAAGGCCGTCATTTTGAATTTATAAATTTTGAATTACGGAAGTACGACCTTTACTCCACCGTGTATATATATACCTTTCTTCGTGGGTTTGCCGGGCAGCTTCCTGCCGTCGAGGGAATACCAGGCACCATCCTCATTGTCCATTGTCAATGAGGAAGAACACGCAGGCCGCGCCCAGTCCCGTGCCCAGGAAGGGGATCAGCAGTCCCCAGAATACCGTGCTCATTTCCAACCGAACCAGCCTTTCTTCTCACAGGGGGCATACTCTATGCCGAGGCATCTGTAGCCTGTGGCGTCGATGGCTGCTTTCAGGGCGTCTGTGTCTACGGCTTCCTCCGTCAGGAAGGTCGCCTCCCCCTTGCTCCGGGAGGCGCTGACCTTCTTAGCGAAGGGTACCGCCTTGCGGACAGCCTCACAGATATGGGCTTCGCACATCCCGCACATCATGCCCTCGATCTTCAACGTGG
>JAILKU010000151.1 GCA_024693505.1 Bacteroidaceae bacterium
TTTTTCGCATAGTAGTCGCTTATGAGTTTCTTTATTTCAAGCAACTCATCATCGGTTTTAATATCCGAAAACACATCCAGCAAGTATAATTGAGCAGGATTGAAAACGGTGGGACGTACACTTTTCATACTCTACCATATATAATTTCGAATGCAAAGGTATGTATAATTTATGAAACCCGCAAACTTTCTGCAATATTTTCAGTTATTCCACAAAAAACCATAGCAGTCCATCGAAACAAACGGTTCACTTTTCAGGGTAAACTTTGCCAACTGAAATGTTCATTCTTAATCATAATTATCGTCCCTTTAGTGCAATATGTCTGTCTGTATTTTATATTTTAAACAAAATAGTTAAAGAAACTTGCATTTTTTTATCAAAATGTTTGGTCATATAAAACAAGTATAGTATTTTTGCAATGCCTAAACGCCGAAAATGGTCAAAAAAGACCATTGGGAATTCGACTGAATAGTCAAGTTTGTATCAGCGGATGCATACTGCGGAGGGCATCCATTTATGGAAAGGCGTTTACTTGACGCTTTGTTCTTGACGAACTGAAACCTGAGAAATTTCACAAACTTGTCATAGAGCATAGCAACGGTAGATGCCCATGGGTATGTCTATTACGCATCCCTCTGGGGTGTGTCGTACATATCGGCGTGGGGTCTATAGAGTTGCTCGTTCTGACAAGTTGGGCAATCTCAGGGCCTCAGTTCGTGGAACGGGCAGCAGCCAGTCTCCACGTTTTTTGTATAATCGTGTTTCTTTCTGGTTTGTATGTTGAGTGTTCGCCATACGTGCGTGAACATTATTATTTTTTTAACCTTAAACAAAATCATCTATGAAAAGAAAACGATTCTTCTTATTCGTGATGATAAGCATGATAGGAACAAAGAGATTGGCACTGGATCAGAAAGACGGTGTCTATCAGATTGGTACGGCAGAAGACCTGATGACTTTTGCCGAGTTAGTGAACGGTGGTGAAAATACAGCCAATGCTGTCTTGACAGCCGGCATCAACCTCACCCAAAGTGATTTTCTAAGCCTTATAATAGGCAACGAAAATGCACCGTTCTGTGGTGTCTTTGACGGTAAAGGCCTGGGAAAAGATGCGCAGCGTGGGAATACAGAGCGAGCTGCATACCCTGGCCACACGCAGCCACTGCTTCCAGCGGACGGCTTCTCCAGAGACGGGCAGCTATACGTTTCTAGACCGCATCGGCGAATTTCTGCAATACATTGTTAAATAATATATAGTTCGGAATATGTTATGAAGTATAGTAGCACAGTCAGAATGTTGGCGGTATCCTTGTTATGCATGGCGGGCTGCACGGAGAACGTCGATACCTCGGCCCGATACGTCTTTCAAGAGAAGACCATTGTAGATTATCTGGACACACACGAGCAATACAGCGAATACATGCAACTGCTCTCGAAGGTTCCGGTGAGTGTAGTCAGCAAGACTACCCTGCGCCAGTTACTTACGGCTCGCGGGCACTATACCGTCTTTGCGCCCACCAACGAGGCCATCGATGCCTTCCTGGTAGAACTGCACCGTAAGAAACCCGACTTGCTAAGTGCACCTTCGTGGGATGCGTTCCACTCTGAGGAGAAGCGAGACTCCATACGCAGGGTGGTGGTCATGAACAGCATCATTGACTCGGGCGACATGGACGATTGCTTTATGACATGGGACTTCCCCACCACTAACCGGGCCGAGATCCCCTTGAACAACATGAACAACCGAAAGCTGTCTGTCCACTATCTGGGTACGGACACCATTTTAATGAACGGAGAGTGCCCGGTGGACCTGAAGCAAAGGGATATCCTGGTCACCAATGGCGCCATCCATCAGGTGAACCGCGTCTTGGCACCGGAGGAGATTACCGCAGCCGGTTACCTGCAAGATATCATCGAACACAGCCGGCCGGGCTATCTCCTTATCGGAAAGGCCATCCAGGCCTGCGGACTGATGGACACGCTGTCCAAGATCCGCGACGAGGTCTATGAGGACCGCTACCTCAGGGGGGAGATACCCGAATACGTGAGCCTCTATATTGACCATCACAACACGTCTGAGAAAAACACCACACCCAGGCACCGCCTATACGGCTTCACCATCTTTGCCGAGACAGATGACTTCTGGCTCACACAGGGCATTGACCCGCAGGAACCCTCCTCCGTCCTGCTGCCCAAGCTCATGCAGTGGATCCTGGACAACAAACAGTACAGCGAGGAGTACGACACCTTCACGACCGGAGATGACTACGACTCGCCCGAGAACCTGCTCTACCAGTGGACAACCTACCACATCCTGCCCTTCCGGATGTCGGCCGACAGGCTGGTTTTCCACGTTAACGAGTCGGGGTATTTTTCCAAGAACCCCACTTCCCTGGGCATTCCCATGTATGAGATTTATACCACCATGGGGAAACGCCGGCTATTGAAGATATATGAGAGCCAGGCATCGAACGGTGTCTACCTGAACCGTTTCCCAAAGTTGGACAACGGACGCAGAGGTTCCTACCAGGAACTCTCATGCGACCCCGACAAAGTGGGATGCCGCGTCGACCGGGAGTCGAAAAAGGCTGTCCTGACCGACATCATCAACTGCTGCATCTATCCGATCGACGCGCCGCTCTCCTATAACGATGAAGTGCGCAAGAACCTGGCCAGACAAAGACTTCGCTTCGACGGTATGACCCTCTTTCCCGAAGCCATGAACAATGAGATACGTCTGAAAAAATCCTCTGACTTTGCCAACCAGGACGTCTATATTCCCAATACCAGCATATACAACTACTTTGAGAACATGCAGATGAACGACCAAACCATCTTCATCTACCTCAATGCCTACGAATATGCGTGGCCCAACCTGCATTCAGATGAGATGAAGGCAAAGGGACGCTTCGAGCTGACCTTCAAGATGCCGCCTGTACCTCGCCGCACCACCTACGAACTGCGATACAATGTGCTCCCCAACGGAGACCGTGGCGTACAGCAGTTCTATTTCGGCTCCGACCTGAACCGTCTGCCAGCTGCAGGCATACCTGTTGACCTGACACGTTCCATCGAAAGCATGAAAGCAGGCCACGAGCCTGACACCGACGATGACGACTATAATGCAGAGGTGGACAAACGGCTGCGGAACAATAACGTGATGAAGGGCGTGCTCAGCGTGACGGGCAGCGGCGCACCGACAAACAATGAACGGCACCAGACCAGTAACCTGCGATACATCATCGTACGCCAGACACTGGACCCCAACGAGACCTACTACATGCGCGTGAAGTCCGTACTCGACAGCGAGATGAAGGAGTTCTACATGGACTATATGGAATATTGTGCCAAAGAGGTCTATGACAACCCCGAAACCCCCGAGGACATCTGGTAATAATCCCTTTAGTATTAACCTATAATTTAATTAACAAAATTATGAAAAAGATTACTTATTTTCTTTCGTTTCTGGCACTGCTGTTAGGAACAACTGCAGTAGCTCAGGATAGTGAACGGTTGACGTTTGGTGTTATCTCCGACGTCCACTTTGACAACGGAAACATGGGGGGCGCAATGGTAAAGGTGCCCCAGGCACTGAAGAACCTGACCTCGCAGGCTAAGCTCGATGCATTGGCCATCGCGGGCGACCTGGCCGATGCCGGACGGGTCGACCAGTATGAGATGCTCGTGAGCGTCTTCAATGATGAAGCCAACTACACGAATCCAGTCGGTGACCTGCTCTTCATGATGGGCAACCACGACCACGGCGATGCCAACGGCGTGTCGAACTATCAGAACGGACTGAGCATCTTCAACGGCGGCGAGCCTTATCCCCTGCATCAGTACAAGATTATCAAGGGCTATCCCTTCATCACCATCAGCATGATGAGTACCGGTGGTTCGGGAGCCTATCCTGCAGACGTGAAGAAACAGTTGGACGACTGGCTGAAACAAGCCAGCGAGGAGTGTCCGGGCAAGCCCATCTTCGTCTTCACCCACGTGCCGCCCCAGTGGACAGTCTATGGGTCATGGCCTGAATTCGAGAACGGCAGCACATGGGGCATGCCCGACCTCAACAGCGTACTGAACAAGTATCCACAGGCCGTAGTCTTTGCCGGACACAGCCACTATCCCATAGGCGACCCGCGCAGCATCCACCAGGGCGCGAACCCCGAATCTGCCCATCAGAACTACTTCACATCCATCAATACGGGAAGCACCACATACGGCGAGATTTATCCTGGAGCAATTGACGAAGGCATCTATCCCAACGGCATTTTCTTCGTCACCGAAGGTATGATTATCAGCGAGCTGGAGAACGGCGATATTGAGATCCGCCGCTACGACACTTTTCGCAACGTGGAAATCAACCCCGATAAACGTTGGTTGCTGAAGGCTCCCTTTGACGGCACCATGTTTGAGTATGCCGACATCCGTGATGCCGATGACAATCCCAATAATGTTCCCCTGCGCAACGGACTGCCTGCACCTGCCTTCACGGAGAACGCTGAAATCAATGTTGAATTCGATGGGGACAAGGCCAATGTCTCTATTCCACAGGCTACCGATGACGATTGTGTATTCCGCTACAGGTTCCGCGTCTTCAGAAACGGAATGTGTATAAGCGAGAAGTTCTTCTCCTCACAGTTTTATCTGAATATCCACATGCCAACCATCTTGACGCAGACAATCAACAACCTCTCTTCCGACACGGAATATACCATAGAGGTGGTTGCATACGACTCTTACGACAATACTTCCGAGCCGCTTGTCAAGACCTTCAAGACTCCTTCTGGAATCAGCGACATGACACCTAATGCCCAGTGGAAGTTTGAGAATCCCAGTGATTTGCTTAAACCTGAAGCTGGCCAGTTCACGATGTTGCCTATTACCCTAGATGGGATGAGCAACGTAACTATTGCGGAAAGCCTCGAAGAAGCCGGCATTACCGTGGCCGAGGGACCTGCCGAGGGCAACGGTGCCATCTTCGTGCCCAGATTCAGCGGATTGAAAATGCTGCGACCCGGGGGGGCCACACCCACTATAGATTATACCATCATGTGGTACATCAAGATGCCTGATGCCTTCAACTACAACAGTTTATGGCAGGCCAACGAGAACAATGCCGATGACGGTGATTTTTTCGTTTACCATAATAAAGTTGGCATGAACGCCATGGGCGGCTATTTTGGGGAAATCAATGATAACACCTGGTACCGCATCTTCATGACAAACCGTAACGGGGACGTGCATGTCTATATTGACGGCACGCAAGTCGTTAACTGCCCCAGTGAGTCGCGCTGGGAGATAGCTCCGTGGGGCATATACTTCTTCACAGATGAAGACGTTGAGATGACCGACACCTATGTGGCAGAGCTTTCCTATTGGGAGAGAAGCCTCTCGGAGAACGAAATCAGGGAAGTCTGCGGTTTGGGGCCATTAGTGGAAGAACCTTTTGTCACCATAGCAAACCAGAACATCAAGGTAATGGAAAAACTGGAATTCTCCGTCACCATCAACGCCAATGTACCCGTATCCTTCGAGCTGCCCGACTGGATTGAAGGCGTGGATATCGCTCCCTTCTCCGGCAAGCACGACTATATCTTCCGTGCCCAGCCTATGGAGGATAGTGGACGTCGCAACGATGTCATTATCGTCAGTGCCCAAGGCGTGGAGCCTCAGGAGATAAATGTGGAACAGATATTAACAGGCGACGATTTGCCCGAGCCCTTTGGCTGGTGGACCTTCGACAATCCCGACGACCTCATGAGAGAGGAGACAGGCTATGGCTCTGCCACCCTAACTCCCGCATTCAAGGGTAGCAACGGACCGGAAAGGACCAGCGACATCTCCACGGCAGGGATAAGCATCGTGCCCGGACCGACCAAGGATAACGGTGCCATCAAAGTGCCCAAGGATTCCTATCTCTGGCTCACCACAACCACAGGTCTCCCCCAAATGCAGAACTTCACCATTCTCTACGACGTGATGCTCAACGACGTCAGCGGTTACAAGTCGATGTTCCAGGGCGACATCGCGAACACCCATGATGCAGGCTTCTTCTTCAAGAACAACCAGTTGGGCCGAGGTGGCAACCTGGAATATGCAGGCGACTTCCAGACTGGGGTATGGTACCGCATCCTCTTTGTGATGAAGGACGGCTGCCCCGCCCTCTACGTAAACGGCGAAAAACTGAGTGAGTACAATAGACCTGTTGACTATGACTTTATTCTGAACGACGAGGCCCTGCTCTTTGCAGACGAAGACGGCGAGGAAGGTATCATAAACGTGGCCTCCATCCGTTTCTGGGACATACCCCTCAGTGCCGATATGGCCAAGAAGCTGGGCGACAGCTACAGCGACGTAGAGAAGCTCTTTGTCGTGCAGACATCCAATGTCCGCCTCATTGACAAGACCCTCTTCTCCATCAACGTCAATGCCAACGTACCTTTCACTTTCGAAGTGCCCGAGTGGATAGAACCGCTCGACGTAGAACCTGTCGAGGGCGAGAAGGAGTACGAGTTCTGTGCACAGCCGCTGGAGCAGGAAGGCCGCCGCGAAGGTGTCATCATTGTTGAGGCCGAGGACTTCGACCCTGTCGAGATCCCCGTCATCCAGATCAAGCTGGGCGAGGGCATGCCCGACCCCACTGGCGTATGGACCTTCGACAATCCTAACGACCTGCTGGTCGGCACCGGTGTTGCCACCCTACAAGCCGCCCACGCAGGCGATAATGGCGAGCCCGAGATAACCGACCTGTTGACAGCCGACATCACGCCAGTTGACGGCCCATTGGACGGAAACGGAGCCATCAGCATCTATGACGGCTCATACCTCTGGCTGATCAACAATTCCGGCAGTGCCGAACTGAAGGACTTCTCTATCCAGTTCGATATCCGGCCTCGCACCCTGCAGAATCCCAACGCCCTTTACCAGGCCGACGTTCAGAACAACAGGGATGCAGGCCTGTTCATCAACAAGGGCATGATTGGCCGAGGCAGCAACGGACTGGACTACCACGGAGAACTCATATACATGAAGTGGCACCGCGTATTCTTTGTGGTAAGGGACGGCTATGCCAGCGTATATCTGGACGGCGAGAAAGTGGGTCAGAGTACCAGTGCGAGCACCATTTGGAGCATGTACCCCGAAGTATTGCTCTTTGCCGACGAGAACGGTGAGGAGACCTACAACGAGGTAGCTGAGATACGCTACTGGGATGTGCCCCTCTCGGACGAGCAGGTGATGAGCCTCGGCGGCGTTGAGCAGGAATGGGAGGATGACCCATTCGACGATCCCATCGGCATCTGGACATTCGATGACCCCAACGACCTGATGGCCGGCACCGGCACCGCCACACTGAAGGGAGCCGCCAGAGGACCTGAAGGCAGGCCTGTAGAAGTGGAAGACCTCGCCTCAATTGGCATCGTGCCCATCGAAGGGCCTTCGGCTGGCAACGGCGCCATCAACGTACCCTTCAACAGCTATCTCCAGTTGGCCCATAATCAAGAACAGAGCGTACTGAACTCGTTCACCTTCATGATGGATATCCGTCAGGAAACCCTCCAGGGTTACAATGTGATATTCCAGACCGATATGAGTAACAGCGTAGACGCCTGCCTCTTCACTAAAGACAAGCAGATCGGTATCAATACCGGCGGCCTGGGCTATGCCAATGGACTGGAGGAAGGTAAGTGGCAGCGCCTCATCGTGGTGGTGAACAACAACGCCATGACCGGAATCTATCTTGACGGACTGAAGGTAAACGGCACCTATGGAACCGCAGAAAAGTGGGCCCTACAGCAGCTGTGCTACCTCTTTGCCGACGAGAATGGCGAGGAACGCCCCATAGACATTGCAGAGTTGCAGTTCTGGGACGTGCCCATCACAGGCGTACAGGCCAAGGCACTGGGTGCTGCCGGGACCAAGACCGACATCCAGCAGATTCCCACATCCCTGAAGATGCCGGCCGGTATCTATGACCTGATGGGAAGAAAGATTTCCATGCCGAAGAGCAAGCTCCCGAAGGGTCTCTACATCATCAACGGAAACAAGGTCCTGGTTAAATGAGAACCATGAGCCAACGGACCCGGCGTAAGTAGTTCTATATAGCATTCCACACCGAGTTTAAAAAAACAAATTTCAACTAATAAATATGAGAAAAATAATCATCCTGCTGTTTGCATCGTTCTGCCTGACGACGACAGCTAAGACCAGACCTAAAGAGTCGGGAACAAATTATGCAAAAGAAATGTTACAACCATACGTGGACAGTGGCAGGCTGGCCGGAGCCATCAGTGTATTCTACAAGGATGGTGTGCAGGAAACCTGCTGCATAGGCTATGCCGATGTGGCCAAGAAGCGTCCCATTCGCATGGACAACATCTTCATGCAGTGCTCGCAGACAAAGGGGTTTTGTGGTGTGACGATAGCCAAGTTGGTAGAAGAGGGCCGTATTTCATTAGACGACCCCGTTTCCAAGTATCTGCCTGAGTTTAAGGAACTGTGGGTGCAGGACAGCGAACAAGACGGTGTGAAGACACTCCACAAAGCCGAGAACGTGCTCACCGTCCGAATGGTACTTAACCACACAGGCGGTTTCCCCTTTGAAATCAGTGCCAAGCGTGGCGATGTCAGGGGTGGCGGATGGTCTGGTGGAGCTCCAATCCGTCAGACGGCTTCTATTGCCGCAGCATCTCCCATCCTCTTTGAGCCTGGCACACGCGACATATACTCAAACACGGGTATTGATATCGGGGCAGCAGTCGTCGAAGTCGTCACTGGCATGAAGTGGGAGAACTACCTTAAGCAAGAGGTCCTGGATCCCCTGGGCATGAAATCCACATGGTTCTGGCCTACCGACAAGCAAATCAAGAATAAGATAGAGCTATACGAGACCAAGGAGAATGCGCCCGCTGAGTGGCGCGAGGAGATGGAAATGCAGCAACGGCCCTATAACGATTCACACGTCTTTGCCTCGGCCGGAGCAGGTCTTTGGTCAACAGCAAGTGACCAGTTGAAATTCTATAAGATGCTGATGAACCTTGGCATGGGCGAGAATGGTGTACGCATCCTGAAGGAGGAGACCGTGAAGAGTATGCTGGCCGTTACCACCCGTCCTGAGAACATGCTTGGCTATTCGCTGGGTCTGAATGCTCCCGTCAAAGACAGTGAAGATGAATGGTTCGGCCACGGAGGTGCGTGGGGTACTTACTGCTTCGTCAACTGGCATAAGAAACAGCTGAAACTATGGGTTATCCAGTGCGCAGGTGGAGGCCAGCCTTGGGGCGATGACTTAGCCAAGGCTGCCGAGAAGTTCTTTGCCCAGCCATAAGTTAAATCAGATGTTGATGCTTACACAGGAAGGCTAAAAAAGCAAGAACCCATAAACAAAGAGGGTGTATCAAAAATCGATATGGCGAAATTGATACTATCAATATGTCAGTGTGTTTGACTTTTGACACACCCTCTTCTATCGTAATGCTGTGGATAAGGAAGGGAAGAATCCTAATTCCCGTTCAGATTGTCCCATTATATATTTAAATTGAATAGTGTCTCTTTATTTTCATTAATTTTCTATATTTTCGAGTTATGCATAACGTTTTAGTTCCCTTATACCCTGCCCGGGTTTTGAAATGCTTTCTTCTGTTGACTGTATTTGCATGGCCGTCGTTTATTGCTGCTAAGCCTTCTGCCCAGTTCAAGTTGAAGGGTGCGATGGGTGAGAGATATGAGAAATGCCTTGAAGAGTGGCTTCTCACGGCTCCATACGCCAACCCAGGCATGCTTGAGATGTACCGCATGCGCAACAGTGATCGTGTGAACATAGTGCCGTGGTATGGCGAATTCTCCGGTAAATATCTCACGAGCGCCGCCCTTGCCTATACGATGATGCCCGACGAACGCCTTGCAAGGTCGATAGAATATGTGGTTGACAAACTTGCTGAGGTACAAGACAGCGATGGATATCTCGGCGTTTGGCCCGACGCGCAAAAGTTCTCAGGCATGAGTCAGGGAAATACGAAAACGTGGGATGTGTGGTCGCATTATCATAACATTCTCGGTCTCTATTTCTGGTATAAGGTATCGGGCAGCAAGAAAGCACGAAAGATAATGCTACGTGCAGCCAACAGTATATACGACTATTTCTATCTTAACAACCGTCTGCTCGATGAGGCGAAGGACGGTACCGACGCCGCGATAGGTCATGCCTTTGCTCTCCTATATGAGCTGACAGGCGAGAAACGTTACCTCGACATGGTGGAACTCGCCTTTAAGACATTCGCTTCCGATGGCGGTGGTGATTATTTCAACGACGGTCTCCGCTCGGTTCCTTTCTACAAGATGAAGCGCCAACGTTGGGAGTGTCTGCATGCCTTGGAAACTATTGCCGGAATGTATGCCATAACCCACGACAGGCAATATCTGCTTTCCTTTGCCAACATCTGGCGTAGCATCGCCCTTGGCGATCGTCATAACACTGGCGCCTTCTCGTCGGGTGAGTCAGCGTGCGGAAATCCTTACGACTTACGGGGCATCGAGACCTGCTGCACGATTGCATGGATGGCTCTCAGCACCGATTTTGTGTGGATGGAACGCGACAGTCGCGTGGCCGACGAGCTGGAACTGTCGGAGTGGAACGCTTTTCTCGGAGCACAACTGTTTAACGACAAGGTGTTCACATATAATACCCCGATGATAGGCGAAAAGTTACCCAGCACTACCTCCATCGCCTTCCAGAGAACAGACCTTAGTCCCGACCTGAACTGCTGTTCCGTCAACGCTCCGCGTGGCTTTGGCATGATAGGGCAATGGGGAGCGCGGGCAACCGATGAGGGTGTGACTGTGAATTATTATGGTGAGTCCGACATCACTCTCTTCACACCGTCGAGAAAACGCATCGCCATTGCTCAGACAGGCAACTATCCCTTCGGTGACAGGATTAATTTGAAGTTCTCTGTCGCAAAAGGTTACAAAGGCAACCTGCTTCTGCGCATCCCGTTCTGGTCGCAAAACACTCAGGTGATGCGTGACAATAAGAAAATCGAAAACGTGAAGTGCGGTGAGTACCTTGAGATAGAGGGTCTGAGGAATGGCGATGAAATTACCCTCATCTTCGATATGAGTGCTCACTACTGGCATGGCGACAGAGAGCTAAAGGGTAAATCGTCGATATATTGTGGTCCGATATTGCTCACTCTCGACCAGCGTTTCGACAGTCAGGGCTATTCCTCCACGCCAACTCTTGACCTCTCAACTCTCAGGTTGTCGCCCGCGAAGGACAATACCGATAGCCAGCCGCGCCCTTATCTGCTGATAGATGCCTCCGATGCTAACGGAAACCATCTCGTGCTCTGCGACTTCGCAAGCGCTGGATATACGGGCACATCTTATACAACATGGTTCCCTGTGGCAGGCAACCAAGTACCTGTGCAAGAGATGCAACCGTGGGGTGATAGGAATATAAGCAAAGTTGGCAAGTAGTATAAGCGGCATAGCCGAGCGCTGGTTAAGTTAGTATAGAACACTGAAATTCGACGTAAGTAGTTTTTATATATTTCCCAGTCCCCCAGCTTCACCCCAATGCCTCTCCATCCAAAGGACGAGGAGGATAGAGTTGGGGGACTTCTATCTAGAGATATTCCTCTCCAATCAAAAAAGTCAAGATTTATGACCGATTATAAAAACGATTCATAATAAGCCAGAGAGACGCCCTGCCTGGAGAAATATTTTTTTCTGGGCAGAGAAAATTTTTTTTCTGGGCAGGGAGAAAAATCTCTCTGCCCAGGGCGTGTATAGGGGAATTATTCTAAAATCGCTATATTGTAAAATATTTTCGACGCGCCGTGAGGCGCTTTTTTTATGTCAGGAACAGAACCACTCATACAGGTCGGCATAGGGGATTTCCATATACCGACCTTAAAAATGGCGGCTAGGGAGGGGCGGCTCTTCATGCGCGCACGCATAATTAATGAGGAAGAGGAGAGCAGGGAGAGGGAGGCTACCATTATAGCATACGTGAGTGCCATTGACAAGTATGTTATGCCAGAATACCAGTCCCGCATAAAAAGAATTTGGAGGGAGCTTATCAACCACCCTGTGTTTTGCAATGACCTGGTGATAAAGAAGGGCCGAGGGCAGGGGAGATTCAATCGTTACATGGTGACGGTGATTGTATGCTGGATGAGGGAAATGAATATATATCGCCCTGATATATCTGCACAGGACCTGCATCTGATAATGGAACACTGCACCCGGCGGAACCGTTACTATACTGGTATGCAGAATTACACCTTAAACCGGGAGCAGAGGAAATGGCTGAAAAAAGTGAAGAGTGAGGAGTAAAAAATGAAATGGTTTTATACAGGGCAGGTTCCTCATACTTTTGTACCCGCAAACAAGATGAGCGCGCGAGTAAAGGCGAGATTAAGACGATATGAATGCCGCCCCTCTCTAACCTCTAACCAATAAACTATAACCTTATAACCTCTTAATGAAACTTTTATGAACATTATTCTGGCAAGAACAAAAAGAAGCCGCTATGCCGTGGACGGATTCATTACCATCAACGGACATCGCATTTGTGAGACCGCAGAAAACGTGAAGAACTGCCTGCCATACGGAACTTACCGCATCTCGCTGCGGCAAATGCCATTCCGCGTGGGCAACGGAGTGCATACCCTGAAGAATGGACACATTCTGTTGGGCGAGACCTTAGTGCCAGGGGTGATCATACACAGCCAACTGCACTTTGACCGCTTGTATGAACGCATAAAGAAGGCATCTCAGCGGGGTACGGAGATTCTCTTAACGATTATATGAATTTCCTGAGTCCGACGGCCTAAACATTTCTGTAGGCATCAATAATTGATATTTGGCAGGGTGTTTACCCCACCCCTTATAAACCTCCCTATGGTCGCCAATCGCTCCGTTTCTATCGGGCGATTGCCCCTCAGAAGGGAGGGGAATGCTGGCGCCCCTGCTTCTTACTCCTGGTGCCCTTTTCTCCTGCTCCTAGCCTCCTGTCAGTCCAATTCATAATTCACAATTCATAATGCATAATGCATAATTTCCCAACGGGTTGCTTTTCGTTCTCGTATTGTCGTGTGAAATGAAAAGGCGGGGCTTTCGCGGCCTCGCCTTTTCTGTTCACTGGTTATCAGGCTGTTTTCTGCTGCGCGGTGTTATTCCACCAACACGGCTTTTCCGTCGATAATGTAGACGCCCTTCGTAAGCTTGCTCTTAGGCGTGGAGATCTTGCGGCCTGTCAGGTCGTAGATTCCCTTCGGGAGCTTCCGTGAGATGGGTATCTGCTGCATGCCGGTCTTGGTGCCTGCTGCGCCCATTGCCTTGACCTGTGCGCTTGAGATGGCCACGTTCCAGAACTGCAGCTCGGCGATGTCGACGGGTCCTTCCTCTCCGTTCTCGTCGGCGAAGATGTAGCATACATCGCGCAGCGACCAGTAGTCGGTCTGCGGCGTCTGGGTGCCGTTAACCTTCTGTCCGTCGATATAGACGCCCGTCATGGCGCAATCGTTCACGACGAAGACGATGCGCTGCCACTTGTCCTGGATCAGTCCCTCGGCATATCCCAGTCCGGCCACGTTGATGCCGATCTGGGTGTCTTTGGTGAAGAGTACGCCGTCGCGGCGGTTGGTGGGGTCGGTCTGTAGCAGTACGTTGAATCCCTTGAGCAGCTTGGGCCTGATGTCCATCAGGAAGGTGAAGGAGGTCTGTGAGGGATCCGGCTCGTTGTGTGCCATCTGCAGATAGCTGTCGAGGGGCACGGTGACTGCTCCGTTGCCGGCCGATGGGCCCTCGATGGGCACGATGCCGATTGCGGCGAGGTCGTCCACTACTTCCGGTCCTTCTGCGCCTCTCTTGGCGCCCTTCAGGGTTGCGGTGCCGGTTCCGGCCAGCAGGTTATTGGGATCGTCGAAGGTCCATACGCCGGTGGGATCGTCGAAGGGATCATCCTCCCAGTCTTGTTCCACGCCGCCCAGGCTCTTCACCTGCTCGTCGGAGAGCGGTACGTCCCAGAAACGGAGCTCGCACAGTTCGTTGTAGGACTCCTCGCCGCTCTCGTCGGCAAAGAGCAGGACTTCGGGGTACATGCTCCACATGGTGTTGGGGCTGGTGCTCTGTCCCACCTTGTCTCCGTCGATGTAAACGCTGGCATTGCCCTGGCGTACGACGAAGAAGATACGGTGCCACTTCATGTAGGTGAGTTCTCCGTGGAAGCCCAGTCCGTTTGTATTGCGGCCCACCATGCCCTTGTTGATGAACAGGCCGGCATCCATATTGTTCTTGAAATTGGCCTGGTAGAGTGCATCGGGTGCCTGCAGGGTACGGGGTCTGATGTCGAACTGGATGGCAAAGTCCTTCAGCTCGGCAAACCCGGTATTGTTTATGAGGCAGAGGTAAGAACCTGCATTCATGCCAATGGCTCCGTTGCCATCCAGCGGTCCCTCGGTTGGCTGGATCTCGGCCGTCTCCAGATCGGTGATCTCTGTCTCCCCGTTCTCGTTCTTGTATGCGGGCTTCAGGATTGCGATACCTGTGCCGGCCAGCAGGTCGTTGGCATCGTCGAAGGTCCATACACTGGCAGGCTCGGGCATTTCATTGCCCAGCTTAATCTGTATTATGGGTACTTCAATGGGGTCGAAGTCCTCGGCCTCGATGGTGATGACGCCCTCGCGCCGTCCTTCCTGCTCCAGGGGCTGTGCGCGGAAGATGTAGTCCTTCTCGCCCTGGACGGGTTCGATGTCGAGTGCTTCAATCCAGTCGGGCAGCTGGAACGTGAAGGGCACGTTGCTGTTGATGTTGATTGAGAACTCGGGATTGTCGAAGAGGCGTACGTTTTGCGTCTGCACGACGAAGAGCTGCTCTACATCGCTATACGGGTCGCCGAGCTTCTTGGCCATGTCTTCGCTGAGGGGTACGTCCCAGAAACGGATGGAGGCCACGTTGACTGTGCCTTCCTCGCCGTCCTCGTCGGCAAAGAGGAGGAACTCGTCGTTGTGGATGACGTCGTAGTCGACAAAGCTGTTGCTCTCGCTCAGCTTCACGCCGTTCACATAGGCAGTGGGGCAGCCGTCCTTCACCACGAAGAGAATGCGATACCACACATCGGTCTGGAAATCGCCGTAGTAGCCCAGGTTGCCGCCTCGGCCCAACTGGTTGTTCTTGAAGAAGAAGCTGGCATCGGATGTGTTCTTGACATTGGTCTGCAGCATCGACTTGTAGCCGTTCAGGTCGTTGAGCATCACGTCGTACAGGATGGTGTAGCTGCTCATGTCGGCCAGGCCGGTGGCGGTGTTCACCCAGAGGTAGCTGTTGCTGGGCACGCGGACAGCGCCGTTTCCTTCGGTCGGTCCGGGTACGAAGGTTATTCCGGCCTTCTCGGCATCGTAGGTCTTTTCGGGTCCGTCGGCTCCCTTGAATGCAGGCGACATGGTTGCGCCTCCGAAGCCTATCTCCTCATACATGAGGCTGTTGGGGTTGTCGAAGGTCCACCAGCCCAGGGGCTCGGGTGTCTCGTCGCCCACATAGAGCTGCTCGATCTTAATCTCCTGTGGCTCGACGCCCTCGGCCTTCACGGTGATGACGCCTTCGCGACGACCGTCGTATTCCATTGGCTGTGCGCGGAAGGTGTAGTCGTGGGTTCCCATGAATGGTGTGATGTCAACGCCCTCGATCCAGTCGGGCAAATCGAAGGTGAAGGCGGTGTTGGACTCGATGGTCACCTTGAATTCCAAGTTGTCCACCACCTTGACGTTGCTGGTCTTCAGCGCGATAAAGGGAGTAGGCTCGACTGGGGGCAGCTTGCATGCCTCCCTGATCTCGTTGTCGGAGATGCTTCTCTCCCAGAAGGCCAGTTCGGCTACGTGGGTATCGCTCATCTCGCCATCCTCGTCGGTCAGGAAATAGAAGCCCCAGGGGTCGATCTCCCAGCGGATATCGCCAGAATGCTCGAGGACTCTCTCGTCGTTGACATATACATTCACCACTCCGTTGCGGTATACCATGAAGATGCGGTACCAGGTGTCGTCCTTGATCTCGCTGAAGTATCCGCCCATGGCGTTCATGCCGATCTTGTTCCTGTAGATGAACAGCTCGCCGTCGTTGTTGTTGTTCTTGTTGGTCTGGAAGAGGCCGTTGTAGGAGACGGCATCGGGCATTTTGACATAGAACATGATGGTATAGTCGGATGTGGCAGGTGAGCCCTCGGGACGCTGCATCAACAGTCCGCTGTTCTTGGGCATGAAGATGGCTCCGTCACCTGCCTCGGGCCCCTCTACTGCGGTTATGCCGGCTTCTTCGAGGCTCTCCAGCAGGGTAACGGAATGATTGCCTACGGTAAGCGGCTGCATCACAAATTTGTCGCTCTCGCCCTTCAGCAGGTTATTGGGGTCGTCGAACTTCCACTGGGCATCAGGTCCGCTGGAGACGACATCGGAAGAGGCCTTGAAGGTCTTCATGAGCGGGTCGGACATGTTGTCGTAGGAGTCGTAAGCCACCACTTCCACTCTGTATTCCGAATCCTTGGTCAAGCCGGTGATGGTGTAGCTCAGCTCGGAGGGCATGCCGGAATACAAGTAGAACTGGGAGAAGATGAAGCGCTCGGAAACGCCCAGTCCGTCCTTGAAGATCCGCAACCTGTAGCGGAACACGCACTCGTCGTCGGTAGCCTGCGGGAAGGAGACAACTGCCTTTCCATCGACAAACTCCACGCCGATTTCCGCACTCTTGGTAAAGGCCGGTGCGGGCAGTCCGTTGCGCAGAGGCACATTGTCGGGGTTGTCCGCAGCATCGCGAATGTCGGCATACTCGAACATGGAACCGTCGAAGGGAGCCTTCAGCACCCAGCGCTTCTCGGGATTGATCTCCGTATTGCGGTAGGTATCAAAGCGCCTGATCTCGATATTGCCGTCCTCCATCTCGCTGACGATCATGCCCTCGGTGGCGTATGCAAAGTTCTCGGGATGAATGCCGGCTGCCACAGCTCCCGGATGAATCTCGCCGTAGGTGGTACTGGCTGTGTTGATGGCGGTATAGTAGTTCTTGTGGGGCGAATCGGGGTTTGTGCCCTGATGGATGCTGCGCGGGTCGCCCAGGGGGTAGTGGCTGTGCCCGGCAAAGACCACGGCCTGGGGATACTTGTTCAGCACGCTGTTCAGGTCGGCCATTCCCCAGGTGCTGCCGTTCTCGAACTCGGGCCATGAGCCATAGACCGTCCACTGGGGCGGTACATGGGTGAAGACGAAGATGGGCTTGCCCGGACATTCGCTTGCGGCCTGGGTCAGCCAGGTATCCAGCTGCTTCCTGAGGTCGGCAGGATAGGCATTCGAGCCGGAGGTCATCATGCTGATGGTGATGAAGGGATAGCCCTTGATGACCTTGTACTGGTGAAGGGGGTAGGGCTCGCCGCCGTTGAAGACGCTCAGCCCGTTCTGGTAGTTGGACATGCCGCTGGCATTGCCGTGGTCGTGGTTGCCCATCATGAAGAGCAGGTCGCCCACGGGATTCGTGTAGTTCGACTTGTCGTTGAAGACGCTCACCAGCATCTCGTACTGGTCGGCGCGCCCGGCATCGGCCAGGTCGCCGGCAATGGCCAAAGCATCGAGCTTGCCTTGGGAAGTGAGGTTCTTCAGTGCCTGCGGCACCTTAACCATAGCGCCCTCTCCAATTCCGTTGTCAAAATGGATGTCGGAGATAACGCCAAACGTCAGGCGCTCGCTGTCCTGAGCCAGGGCACCCGTTCCAATCAGGCAGAATAGTGCTGCCAGGAGGGAAGTAATTTTTCTCATAATTACGTTGTTTAAGGTTTGGTTATGCTTGTTTTTTGTCTCTCTGAGCGCAAATATATACCTTTTTCCCGAAACAACCATATCAGAGAAGAAAAAAAATCTGTTAGGAAAAAAAGAAAGATAGAAGCGAGGCTTATATTATGGAATAATCCATAATAAATAGTTGCCGGGGTGGGGCAGTGCAACAGTTTTATTATTTTCCCAGGAATTTGGTGTCCAAATAGTCCTGGAAGGCTTCCTTGTACATGTCGCCGACGGGGAGATAGGTGTCGGCATCCATGATGACGCGGTTCTTGTTCACCTCTCGGATCTTGTCGAGGTTGATGATGTAGGAGCGGTGGATGCGCATGAAATTCCCCGGAAGCCGCTCTTCCATCTTCTTCATCGACAGGAGGCTGATGATGGGTTTTGCCTCGCCCTCGACCCACACCTTCAGATACTCACTCATGCCCTCAACATAGCGGATGTCGGGGATGCTGACTTTGACGATGCGATAGTCGGTCTTCAGGAAGAGCGTGTTATCGGCGGGAAAACCGGCGACAGAAGGGCTGCTGACCGCAAGTGCGTTGTTCTCCAAACGCTCCTTCAGACGATTTGCTGCCCGCTGGAAATCCTGCAGGCCGAAGGGTTTCAGCAGGTAGTCCACGGCATTGACGCGGAAGCCCTCGACGGCATATTCCGAGTAGGCGGTGGTAAAGACGACGAGGGGCGGCACGGCAAGCGACTTCACGAAGTCCATACCGTTGAGGTCGGGCATGTTGATGTCGCAGAAAATGGCATCGGCCGTGTCGTGTTCCAGGAAAGCACGGGCCTCCAAGGCACTCTGGCACTGGGCGGCGAGCTGGAGGAACGGCACTTTGCTGATATAGGCAACGATTTGTTGCAGAGCCAGCGGCTCATCATCGATGGCGAGACAGCGTATCATCATAATGGTATGTTGAGTTGGACACAATAAGTATTTGCTTCGTCCTTGATATTGAGCGAATAGCGGTTGTCGTAAAGCAGATTGAGACGCTTGCGGACGTTGTCGAGCCCCACTCCGCCTTTCGTTCCCGCCGAGCCGCCGCCGACCTGCAGACGTTCCTCGTTGGATTTCTCTGATTTGGAGTTCCGGCACAAGAACCGAAGTTTGTCGCCCTCTACCACGACTTTTGCCTCGATGAACGAATCGTGCTGATAAGAGACGCCGTGCTTGAAGGCATTCTCGATGAAGGTGATGAGAATCAGCGGGGGAATCTGTCGGTCGGGCACTTCTGAGGGCAGGTCGAGGGTGATGCGCACCTTGTCGGTATAACGCAACTGCATCAGTGTGACGTAGTGGCGGATGAAGTCCATCTCGCGAGAGAGCGGCACACCCTGCTTGTTGCCCTCGTAGAGCACGAAGCGCATCATCTTTGACAGTTCCAGGATGGTGTACTTTGCCTTCTCGGGGTCGATATCGACGAGGGCATGGATGTTGTTGAGCGTGTTCATGAAGAAGTGCGGGTTGATCTGGTAGCGCAGGTACTCCAGCTGCTGCTCCAGGTTTTGCCGCTCCAGTTCGGCCAACCGCTTGCGGTCGTCGCGCGTCTTGAAGTAGTATTTGATGCCAAGGTTGGCACCAAGTATCAAAATAATCAGGACGATGGCCATGATGTCGCGCTCGCCGATAAAGGGAGGAGGCATGAGTCGTTCGTCATGGGGTGGTCGGGGCATCATTCCCGGCGTGCCGTCGTCAACCCTGAGTCTTTCTGCTCGTTCCATAGGCGGCCTATCGCCCATCGGCTTTTCGACAGGCGGACGGCTATTGCACTGGTAAAGCGAGAACGCGGCAATGATAACGGCCACGATGGAGAAATACGCTGCGCGCCTGTGCCGATGTATCAACAGCGGCGCCAGCAGGAAGTTATGGACGAGGAACAGTACGAGATAGATGGCAAACTTAGGCCAAACGACAAAGGCCTTTGTCCACTCGAAAGTGATGCTCGGGTCGCTGACGGAGCGCACATACAGGCTCAGCAGTGGGGCCACAAAAAGCAAGCTCCACACAATCAAGTAGATGATATTCTCCTGACGCGACTGCTTCATCGGGTGTATTCTTATCATATATAATAACGCAAGAATCAGAAAAATATTGTCTTAGCTCCAGACTGGTCCTTCTTTGCTGCTGTCAGGGTAGCCGTCCTGCCCCGTTGGTGGACTGCCTTATCTTCCCGAATAACTTGTAGCGGCCTTGCATGATGCTGATGATGAACCGATGGTTACGGTATAACTACTGCCCGAGTTCAGGCCTGCGCAGCTGAGCAGGAAACTGAATCCGGAACCGCCCTGGCCGCCCTGGCCTCCGCCACCAGGTCCGCCTGGTGCACGGAAACCGCCGCCAGAAGAGGGTGAGTAGCCTGCGGGTATGGTGAACGAAGCCAGCTCGGTCGAGCCGTTCTTGATGGCGACGGCCGTTCCTGACGAATAGGTGGAACTGCTGGTGCTGAGTACACACTGCGAACCTGTAGTCGTGGTGACGGCGTTATTCCCTGCACCGATGCCGAGCACCGTGCCGCCTGTGATATAGAGGTAGTAACGCTCTGCTGCGTCCAGTCCGCACTCAGCGCCACCGGCACCACAGGCGATGACCGTTCCGCCGGAGATATACATGTTCCCGTTGCTGTCGATGCCGTCGTTTCCGTTGCTGACACCTGTCGTGGCGCCGCCTTTAAGGTACATGTGACTAGCTGAGTTGATGGCGTCGTCAGATGAGCTGAAAGCATAAACCGTACCATCGGTGATGGTCAGCGTTCCCTTGGTCTCGATGGCTTCGTGCCTGGACGACGTGGCCTTGACGCTGCCGCCGCTGACGGTCATGTTGCCGTCGGCCTTGATGGCCTTGGGCTGAGCCTTGCTACTGCTATAGGAGTAGGTATTGCCCGAAGTGGTCGCCTCGATTGTTCCGCCAGTGATGGTCAGTGTACCGTCGGCCTTGATGCACTTGCCGCCCGTACCGGTAGAGTTCAGCGTAATGGTCCCGCCGCTGATGGTCATGTTCCCGTCGCTCTTCAGTCCGGCACAGCCCTTGGCATCGCGGTCGTCGCTGTCGTAGGTTCCGTTGCCGGTGGTCTTCACGGTGATCTCGCCATCGCTGATTCTGAGGTCTCCCTCGCTCTTGATGCCTTTTGCCGCTTCGGCGGTGACGGTGATGTTCAGTGTGCCACCCTCGAGATAGATGTTGCCAGAGTCTTCATCCTCGTGGTTTGTGGTCTCGCCAGTGGATGTTGTGCCGCCCAGGTCGCACTGAATGCCGTTGTCTCCCACACCGCTGATGGTGACGGTGCCGCTCGTCATCAGGAAGTCCTCCTCGCAGTTGATGCCGTCTCCCACGGCCTTGGTGATGTTCAGCGTCAGGTTTTTCACGGTGATATAGTCGCCGCTCTTGATGGCGTGTTTGGTGTTACCCGCGACGTTGAGTGTGCCCTTGCCCTGAAACTGAATCTGGCCCTTGCTGTAGAGGCAGGCCTTCTGCGAGCCATTGGCACCGTCGGTCAGGGTGTTCTCCGTGCCGCTCTTGGCACTGACCTGGATGCGTTTGCCGTTAGTGATGTTGATGGCGGCACCTGAGGGGTTCGTCATTGTCAGTCCGGCCAGCGATACAGTGCATTTGTAGGAGCCGCCCAAATTGAATGAGCCGTCGGCGGTCGAGCCGATGAGTACGTAGGTGATCTCGTCGCCGTCGATGGCATCGGTATTGCCCTGCGTGATGGTGACGTGAGCGCCGCTGGCAGTGGCATCCACATACTGCGCTACGTTGCCTGCCACATAGACAGTAGCCGACGAGGTGGTGTATTCCACGCTGACGAGATTGTTGGTCACTTCACTATTGTCCACAGTCATCTCATCGATGTCGGCCAACGTAAAGGTCTTGCCCATAATGGTCACTGTCTGCCCGTTGGCGTAGGTCATCTCACCCGTCTCTGTGGCAGGAAACTGATAAGTGACGCTGCCCACCTTGACGTTCAGTGTCTGGCCCGAGGCTGCTATCGTCAGCACAAGGGCTATTATATATAATAATGTACGTCTCATTTTACCACTATTTTATAAGTTCTGTTCTTCGTCTTAACGATGTACACGCCCCTTCTCATCTGCTCCTTGGTGACTTTATGTCCCTGCAGGTTGAAAATGTCGGTGGCTTCATCGATGTCGGCTCTGGTGATTTCCTCAATGCCTGTTGTCGATTCGCCTGTTGTCGAGAAGTACATCTTGTTCAGGTTTGAGAGGGTAAACGACTGCGAACCAGCCGTCAGTGTAGTGCCGTTGATGCTGATGCTCAGCGATGATACGGGTACTGAGACCTTTGCCCCGTCCGTCGTCTCAAAGGTCAGGTAGTTATAGTCTGCGGCCTGCGCCGTCAATGCTCCTACCAGGGTTATCAGTATTAAAATGGTTTTCTTCATAAAGCTGATTTGTTTTTATAGTGAATCCTAAATTTGCCACAAAGATACGGCTTTTGCTGTCAAAGCGCCAAATCTTTTCAACGAAACGCCCGTTTCGTTCAGCAAACTATCACAGTGCCCTGGTAGGCAAGCGTCTGTTTCTCCTGTTTCTATCGGATAGAAAGGAGGATATGTCCTGTAAATTTGTCGGCTTTATGCCTAAACACAGAATTGGCTACGGCTCCAGTTCAGCGGCGTCCCAAAGTTCAACGGCATCCCAGCCGTAGTCCTGGAGGTAGCGGATGGGGAGGTTGTGGCGTCGGATGTATTGGCGGAGTTGTTCCTGGCGTACGGTTTCGCGCACGTCCTTATTGGCGTGCATGCTCTGGAATATATCGTAGTGAGGGCCGAAGATCTTCTCGGCACTGGGCGTAAAGCCTGCTCCGTCGGTGGTCTGATCGAAGGAGTATACGGCGGGGTTGCCATTGGTCTGCTGAAGGGTCATCAGGCCCGAGTGGTTGCCGCCGGAAACGGTCTTGAGCGTATCGCCAGCCACGTTGTACCAAAACACCCAGCAGTCCAACCATACGCGTGCCAAAGCTGTGTCGTTCTCTGCGGCTGGTGCCTCAGTATCTTCCGGCAGTTCGGTTGAGACAATCATGAGCGAGGGGATGCAGAGCTCGCCCTGCAGGTATTGGGGCGCAATCTTCCTGATGAGATAGTCGCTTATGGCATCGCGCCGCGCCTGCTCCTTGCGGTTGAGGTCGATGTGACGGATGCAGTCAGCCTTGTGCCCGTCGAAGTCCGACATCAGCCACTGCCCATCCACTTTCTCCATCAAGAGGGTGTGCTGCTCTATGTCGCTCTCCTCGTCGAACGACCCGTCTTCCCATTGTTGCCGCACATTGACGGTGGCCGTGGCATGAGTGGGGTCGGTACGCTCCACCTTCACCACCTCAAAGTCGGCTATTGTGCCGCCGTTGCCTGTCACGAAGTAGTATAGCCATTCGTGGTCCATCGCCTCGTGTTCGGGCAGGTTGAACATTGTGTCTAAGACGGCGTAGAAGTCGGTGGTCATATAGTCTTTCGAGCGTTCCAACAGTACGTGGTCGGGAATGTACTGGCAGAGCTCTGTTGCGCGCTGGCGCAACTGTTCCTCTGTGTTGTTGCAGGCCACCAGCAAAAGGGAAAGCAACATAAAAGTTTTATAATTCATAATGCATAATTGAGTTCAAAAGTTCAAGGGTTCAAGAGCTCAAGGGATCAATAGATGAGTTGCGCTCGCTGCTCTAGGCTTTCAAAAAGCTTGGGGGTTATCTGATTACGACCCGGTCGCTGGCTTGCCGAGCCAGTTCCTCGGCTTTCTTCTTTACTTCAAAGTATTGTTGCATGAGTTGGTGCAGGGTCTGGCGGTCCTTCATTACCTCTGGCTTCTTTGTCTGCTCGATGAGTTGGTTCATGCGGGTGCGGGCCAGGTGAAGCTTCATGCTGGCGATGAGCGACGGTACTACATCGGCGAGGCACTCTGCATCGGTATCACCGTGGTAGCGGCTCAGCTGCTCCTTGTCGATGCTTAGGTCGAAGGCAAGGCTGCTGAGGGCCTGTTCGGGATGGTTGATGAAGTAGTGCTCGGCCTGGAATCCTTCGTCGTGAACGTGCTGCATGCCTTCCTCCAATATCTGTGCGTAGAATGGATTGCGGAACTTCACATCGTCTTCTTGCAGGCTGTAGAAGATGAACTCCATCACGGTAAGTGGAATCTCTCGGCCTTCCTCGTCCTCGACCATGCACATCTGCTGCTCGCCATAACGCACGAGCATCTGAGCCACGGGACGTTCGTAGATCTCGATACCAGGGCCAAAGAAATTCTGAACTGGTTGTTCTGGCTGCTCTTCTCTTTCAGTTCGAGGAACTGGGCCTTCTGCTTGTGGGACACCTATTTTCTCTTTTCTTTCTCGCTCTTTCCGTTGCTCATCATGGACCTTAGCAATTTGTCTTTTAACTGCTTCGCCAATCAGGTCTTCTTTTGCTTGGAGCGTTTGGGAGGCTTGGTGGATATATAGATCGCGACTTATCGAATCTGGAATGAATGCAATGCTTTCCACTATGTTGTTGATTAAAGAATTCAACTTCTCGTGATCGCCGTTTGCTTCATTCATTAACGAATGAGTCTTATAGTTGATAAAGTCCACCTGGTGCGAGGCGAGGTATTCCTGGTACTCGGTGGCGCTATGCTTACGGGCGAAGCTGTCTGGGTCGTCGCCGTCGGGTAGCAGGAGCAGCTTGACGTTCATCCCCTCGGCCAGCAACATGTCTATGCCGCGTTCGCTGGCGTGGATGCCTGCCTCATCGCCGTCGAAGATTACGGTGATGTTGTTCGTCATGCGGTGGATGAGGCGTATCTGGTCGTTGGTCAGCGCGGTACCCGACGAGGCAACCACGTTCTCTACGCCCTGCTGATGCATAGCCATCACGTCGGTATAGCCTTCTACCAGATAGCAGAGGTCTTGTTTGCGGATGGCCTCGCGTGCCTGATAGAGTCCGAATAGTTCCTTGCGCTTGCTGTAAACGATACTTTCGGGCGAGTTCAGGTACTTGACATTGACTCCCTTTGTGGCGGCATCGAGTACGCGTCCTCCAAAACCTGCCACTCGTCCGCTGACGGTGAAGATAGGCCAGATGACGCGTCCGCGGAAACGGTCGCGCAACTGTCCGGCATCGTTCTTCAGGCACAGGCCTGTGCCGATGCTGTTGCGGGGTTCCATCTCGTCGATGGTATTCGTGAGGTATTTCTCCTGGTATCCTGCCTTCAAGGCGTCCTCGGCAAGCTGTGACGTCTTCGTATTGGGACAGAACCCCAACTGAAAGCGCTGTATGATGTCGTCGCGAAAGCCTCGTCCGTGGAAGTAGGACAGTCCGATGGCGCGTCCGTCCTGCGTGTCGTGGAGCTGGTGCTGAAACCAATCGCGTGCCCATTCGTTGACGATGAACATACTCTCACGGTCCGTGCGCGACTGAATCTCCTCGGGCGTAGCCTCTTTCTCCTCGATGGGAATGCCGTACTTGCGGGCCAGGTAGCGCAGGGCATCGGGGTAGGAGAGTTGTTCGTGCTCCATGATGAACCCCACAGGGTTGCCACCCTTTCCGCAGGCAAAGCACTTGCAGTAGTTCTTGGCCGGGGAGACCATGAACGACGGGGTGCGGTCGTCATGAAACGGACACAGTCCTTTCAGATTAGCTCCCGCTCGCTTCAGCGTCACGAAATCGGAAACCACATCTACGATGTTGGCTGCATCCATTATCTTATCAACAGTAACCCGGTCGATCATAGTTTAATTCATAATTCACAATTCTTCGGTCAGGCCTCTGACAGTGCTCGCAGTTCCCGACGTTTAAGAGGTTCATTCCTCCTCCTCTTCGTCGTTCAAGTCGAAATCAAAGTCGCCGAAGAAGACGGGGGTGTCGCTGGTGAATTCTTCCAGACTGCGACGTTCTTTCTTCGTGGGACGTCCTGTGCCCTTTGCACGCCCGACAAAACCGCTGATGCGGCTCATCTCCAGCAACTCGTATTGCTCAGGTGCCGTGACGTTCTCGAGTATCTCGGGTATCAGCTTGGCACCTACTCGCTTCTCGATGGCTTGCAGAATGCGAAAGCTATAGGTTACGGGCGGTTTGCGCACTTCTACGACATCGCCCACCTTCACCATCCGGCTAGCCTTAAGTGGAGTGCCTTTCATGCTGACCTGACCCTTCTTGCAGGCGGCCGCAGCTATGGTGCGCGTCTTGAAGATGCGTGCGGCCCACAGCCATTTGTCTATCCTTGCCTCGCTGTTCGCCATCGTTACATCTCGGCTGTCAGCCGGCAGATATTGACTATGGTCATCATGGCCTTCTCCATGCTTTGGATGGGCACGAACTCATTCCGTCCATGAAAGTTCAGTCCGCCGGCAAAGATGTTGGGGCAGGGGAGACCCTTGAAAGAGAGCTGGGCTCCGTCCGTACCGCCGCGGATGGGCACTACGGTGCAGAAACCGCAAGCCTCCTCGATGGCGCGCTTGGCTATGTCGGTGATGTGAGTCTTGCCTTGCAGCTGGCTGAGCATGTTGTAGTACTGGTCCTTGATGACGGGGGTCACTGTGCCGGCCCCATACTTCTCGTTCAGCTTCTCGGCCTCGTCCAGGACGATTTGCTTGCGCATGTTGAAGATGCCCTGGTTATGGTCGCGTATGATGTAGCTCAGCGTGGCTTCCTCGACGGTGGCCTGTATGCCACACAGATGGAAGAATCCCTCGTAGCCCTCAGTGGAGCCAGGGGTTTCGTTCTCGGGCATCAGGCCCATGAACTCACCAGCAATCAGACATGCATTCTTCATCTTTCCCTTGGCATAGCCGGGATGTACGTTGCGCCCCTTGATGATGATCTTGGCGCTGGCCGCATTGAAGTTCTCATATTCCAGCTCGCCCACTTCGCCTCCGTCCATTGTATAGGCCCACTCGCACCCGAACTTCTCCACATCGAACATAGAAGCTCCGGCGCCTATTTCCTCATCGGGATTGAATGCGATGCGAATGCGTCCGTGCTTTATCTCCGGATGGGCCTGCAGGTAGGTCATAGCCGTTACGATTTCAGCTATACCCGCTTTGTCGTCGGCTCCCAGCAGGGTGTTGCCGTCGGTTACGATGAGGTCCTCGCCGATGTGCTGCTTCAGTTCGGGAAACTCAGCCACCCTGGTATATATTCCCTTGGCTGCATTCAGCGTAATGTCCGAACCGTCGTAATCCTTTATGATACGGGGCTTGACATTCTCTCCGCTGCAATCGGGACTTGTGTCCATGTGAGCGATGAAGCCGATGGTAGGTATGGGCTTTTCGGTATTGGCGGGCAGGGTGGCATAGACGTAGGCGTGCTCGTCCATCACGACGTCCTGCAGGCCAAGCGACTCTAATTCGCCCTTTAGGTAGCGGGCCAGTTCAAACTGCTTCTGGGTACTGGGGCGCTGAGTCTCGTTCTCCTCGGAAGACTGGGTGTCGAAGGAAATATACTTCAGAAATCTGTCTGTCAGTTCCATGATTCGTGGGTTAATAGTAGGTTATGATTTTGCTCTTGACAATGACGGCTTCGCTAAAGTTGCCCGTCGCTTTCATCTCGCGGAATACCTCGTTGGCCTCCTCGTATGACTTGAAGTCTCCCACGCGGCAAATCCAGTGAGGGCTGATGAAGTTCGTGTAGATGCTCAGTTCGCCGAACATATTCCTCACCCTCTGTCCCATTGCGGTTGCCTCGGTCTTGGCCTTGCGCGAGTTTCCGCCCGAATAGACCTGGATGCGGTAGCCGTTCATTCTGACCTTCTGTCCTGTGTTGGGCTGCATGACCGAGACATCTACCTGATCTCCGTCTTGTGGTTTCTTGACCGTGCCTTCTGCCGACTTGCCCTTTGTGGCCGCTGAGCCGATACTGGCATCACCATTGACCAGGTCTGATATCTTCTGACTCTGGTGTAATGTCACCTTTCCCTGTCCGGCTGCTGACTTCTGCAACTGGTCGGTGAACTTAGTCTGTGCGGACAGCCCTACTGCGCTGCCCAGCATCAGGAATATGAGAATGAGTTTATGCATAATTCTGTTTGAGATAGTTATGAGGGAGGAGCCCCGTTTGTGGCGAGGCTCCCTGCCTCTCATACTCTGTTTGAATGATGGTTTTCTGTGCCTTCGGAATTATTTCCAGGCATCAATGATGCCCTTGAAGTCGGGAGCCTTCAGCGATGCACCGCCGATGAGGCCGCCGTCGATGTCGGGCTTCGAGAACAGCTCGGGCGCATTGCTGGCCTTGCAGCTGCCACCGTAGAGGATGCTGGTCTCATCGGCCATCTCGGCACCATAAACCTCGGCTACGCACTTGCGGATATAGGCATGGATTTCCTCGGCCTGCTCTGCTGTTGCGGTCTTGCCCGTACCGATGGCCCAGATGGGCTCATAGGCAATGACGATGTTCTTCCACTGCTCGGGAGTCAGGTGGAACACGCTGCCGGCCAACTCAGCCTTGCACACAGCTTCCTGCTGGTTGTTGTCGCGCTCGGCCTCGCTCTCGCCGATGCAGAAGATCACCTTCAGACCGTTCTCCAGAGCCAGGTCAACTTTCTCCTTCAGAATCTCGGGAGTCTCGTGATAGTACTCGCGACGCTCGCTGTGGCCCAGGATGACGTACTCGGCGCCCGTGCTCTTTACCATAGCTGCACTCACTTCGCCAGTGTATGCACCGCTTGCCTTGTTGGCGCAGTTCTCGGCGCTGACGGCGATTACGCTGTCCTTCAGCAGTTCGCTGAGGGTAGCCAGATGGATGAAGGGCGTGCCGATGATAACTTCGCAATTGGGCTTTTCGGCGGCCAGGATGTCTTTCAACTCAGTAGCCAGAGCTACACCTTCCTGCAGGGTCTTGTTCATCTTCCAGTTGCCTGCTACAATCTTTTTTCTCATTTTTCTTGTTCTTTTAAATGGTTTGTAACTTTGTATTTATGTAGATTTCTCATTTTCCATGTAACCCAGAGGCGGTCGCCCAGCGTCCACAACAGGATGGGCACCAGATACCACAACAGGATATGCAGTACGCGGTGTACGAAGCTGCTGACCTGCGGGTGAGCCAGCGGCAGGTCTTCAAGGGGCTGGACAAGTTCCTCTTTCTGCGGTAGGCGGGTAGAGGGCCATTTGTTGATGACACTACTGCCCTGCAGAAGCATTAGTCCAGGATTGGATCGTATCATTGTCTTCAGGGTCACTGCATCTACGTGGCAGAACGGGTATTCGGCTGCGGTGATGTCCTTCCACCTGGCAATGGATTCCTCGCCGCTGGATGTCAGGCAGAGGAACTGATAGTTGTGCTCCAGGCAGTAGTCGTAGATGGTTGTTATGCGGTCCATAACGCCGTCGTCGGCTGTTTCCAGATAGGGCGCAATGAGGAGAAACTTATAGCCGGGGTCGGAAAGCAGGTCGGTGGTAATATCCTCGCCTTTGCCGGGACCGTCAACGGGGACGATTTCCAGATCGTGAATCTCGGGCAGTGATTGTGAACCGCCAACGACCTCGGTGCGCGAGTCGATGAAGTTCCAAGTGCTGTCGGGATAGTCTTCGAGGGTAAATTCCTGGCGCACACCGTCTTTCTCCATGATGAAGTAGGTCTCGTACTGCGCGGACTCTTCTTCGTTCATCCCCATTTTCTGCAGGATGTCTGCGCCGATGTGGTATGGGCGGAAGTCAATGAGGGGCAGTCCGTGAATATTGACCAGGGCGAAGACCAGGGCGAAGACCCAGGTGTAGAGCGTGATAAGCCACTGGTTGCGGCGGGTGATGAAACGCACCACGGACTTGTAATGCCACGCAACTGCAATGGCTGCGCTGAGCAGGACGATGTTTTTCCAGAACGTCTGCCAGTTGGTAAGTATCCATGCATCGCCGAAGCAACCGCAGTCGGAAACGGGATTTGTCAGGGCCAGATAGAGTGTGAGGGGGGTAAAGATGAGCAGCAGGAGCGTCATGGTGCGGCTGATGGTCCAGCGGTGAATGCCGAAGAACATGAATACCCCTAAGCAGAACTCCAACATAGCCAGTGCCACAGCCATTACCAGGGGAATGGGTGCGGGGATGAGGCTGGCCATACCGAAGGCATGCCCGTAGTCCTCTATCTTGTACTGCGTGCCTAAGGGGTCGTTCAGCTTAACCGTACCGGAGAACAGGAAGGCTGCAGCCAGCAGCATCCGGCACAGGTTCACGGCCCAAAGGCGGATTGTCTTCTGAGTTTTATCCTTCACCGAAAGTAAGTTTTATCAGTCCGAAGACTGCATAGTTCATCATATCCATATAGTTGGCATCCACGCCCTCAGAAACCAGAGTGTCGCCGTTGAGTGACTCTATCTGCTTGGTGCGGAAAATCTTCATCAGGATGAGGTCGGTATAGCTGCTAACGCGCATGCCGCGCCAAGCCTCGTCGTAGTCGTGATTCTTGCGCAGCATCAGTTCCAGCGAGGCCTGAGCGTGGCGGTCGTAGGCCGCCAGCGCCTCCTCGTTAGTCATCCCGTCTGCTACTTCGGCCGGTCCCAGTTCTAACTGGATGAGGCCGATGATGGCGTAGTTGACGATGGCAACGAACTCTGGGCGTATGCCTTCATTGACGAGCGCAACGCCCTTGGTCTCTATGCTGCGGATGCGGTTTGCCTTGATGTATATCTGGTCTGTGACGGATGCAGGCCTCATGATGCGCCATGCTGCGCCGTAGTCGTGCAGTTTCTTGGCAAAGAGTGTACGGCACTCTGCCATGATTTGTTCAAATTGTTCGCGGGTCTCCATTGCTTCTTTTTCAAATCTGTGGCAAAATTACATAAATTTTGCTTAATAAGCAAAAAGTAGGCGGGGAAACTATTGCTAAGACAAAAAAAGGAGCCCAAAAAGGCTCCTAAAGCTTATGTCTGGCTCGTTTCTTGTCAACTATACTTAAGAATCTGCCCTGGGCGAAGTATGGTCTTTTCCGTAATGCCGTTCAGGCGGCAAAGCTTCGAAACTGTGGTGTGATACTTCTTCGCAATCGTCGACAGACTCTCGCCGCTACGTACTTTGTGGACGGAACTGCGCGGCTTGGCCTGCATCTCTGCACGTCTTTTTTCCTGGAAGGCCTGGCTTTCCTGGGTCTTTTCTGCGGCGCTTGCTGCTGCCAGCGAGGCCTTTCCTTCGCCTGTGCCCTGGGGGTCAGCTACATCTGTCACCTCGTGCTCTGCCAGCAACTGGCCTTTGCCATTGGAACGATAGACATAGAAATCGCCCAGAACGTCCTGTGCCTCGAAGTTGAACAACTTCTCGGGATCGATGAACTGACCGAGGAAGCGTGTCTCGAAATGCAGGTGAGAACCGTAGGAACGTCCGGTGTTTCCGCCCAGACCGATGGGCTGGCCTGCCTTGACGATGTCGTCCTCGTGGACGAGCTGCTTGCTCAGGTGGCCGTAAAGCGTTTCGAGTCCGTTCGGATGACGGATGAGCACGTATTTTCCGTATCCCCTGCCGTTGTATGCCACGATGCGCACTTTTCCCGTGAAGGCGGCGTAGATGGTGTCGCCCAGATAGACCTTGATGTCCGTGCCGTAGTGCTGGCGACGGAAACTGCGGCGGTAGCCATAGTGGCTGTTTACCAGACGGCTCGGGGTGGGCATGCAGAAATTGCGCAGGTCGATCTTGTATTCCGAGGGAATCTGCACTTCAAAGTTTGTGGTATATGTGTTGTTCCACTCAGGATAGAGGTCTTCTGCGGGGAACTCAAACATGATTTCTTCTTCGTGCTGCACCAGACGCTTGATGGCAATGCTGTCTATTGCGCGCATTTTTGTATCTACTGGTGCTACGCTGGCCAGTTTGTCCTGTGCCGTACCGGGCTGTGTCACTGCGAATGCAGCGGCGGTTAGCAGGAAACTGGCTATATTCTTCAGTCGTATATGCATTAGTTTAATTTTACCGGTCTTTGTTCTTTTACATTATTATACTTCGTCTATATTATACTTCGTCTATGGCATAGAGACGATCCAGGTTCAGGTCGCCCAAGTCATATATCTCTTCCGGACGGAAGAAGCGGTTCAGCTCAATTGCGGCGGCCTCGGGGGAGTCGGAGGCATGCACGATGTTCTGCTGGTTGCTCATGCAATAGTCGCCGCGGATGGTGCCTGCATCAGCCTTCCGGCCGTTTGTGTATCCCGTAATATAGCGCACCACAGCGATGGCATCCACGCCTTCCAGGCACATTGCCACGACTGGCGTCTTCTTCATTGAGGCTTTCAGACTAGGGAAGAACGGTTTCTTTACGAGGTGGGAATAGTGCTCCTCCAGAATCTCGTCCGTGAGTTGCATCATTTTCATTCCGGCGATACGCAGTCCTTTTTTCTCAAAACGGCTGATTATCTCGCCGATAAGTGCTCTCTGCACCGTACTGGGCTTGAGCAGTACCAAGGTTCTTTCCATTATCTAACGCTTATTTTCCGTTACGGGAACGGGCCTTTTTAGCCAATTCGGCGGCAAAGGTATGAAAAATATTTCGAACAGACAAATTCTTTCAGCTATTTTATAATTATTTTAACGAATTATAATAGTTGCCGGCAGTTTTTGATCGTTACTCGTAATGGCGGCCTTTTTTTTACGCGAGGCGGGTTTAGTAAAATTTATACCCGGGTTTCGCAAGATTTATACCCGGGTTTTTCAAGATTTATACCCGGGTTAAAAAATCAGTTGCCTGCTTTCACAATCAGGGCCAGGCCGATGATGAACAGCCCGAACATCATAGTGAGCAAACTCTTTGTCGTGGTATCGGCTCCGCGGAACTCCTTCCAGACAAATACGCCCCAAAGGGCTGCAATCATCGGTGCGCCCTGACCGAGTGCGTATGAGATGGCTGCTCCGGCCTTGCCGGCTGCGATGTAGCTCAGCACGGTACCCAGTCCCCAGACACAGCCGCCCAGGATGCCCACCAAGTGGGTGCCCCTCGAACCGCCGAAGTATGTCTTGTAGCTGACGGGCTCGCCCTGGAAGGGCTTCTTCATTGCCAGGGTGCCCCAGAGGAAATTGCTCAGGAAAATTCCCAGTGAGAAGATAAAGAAGGCGGTGTAGGGCGTAGCCTTACCGGGCATGGGCGACTCGAAGTTGTCCAGGTCCATCGCAGCGGCTACGAAGCGGTAGAAGCAGGACATCAGGATGCCGGCCACAACAGCCAGGATAATGCCCTTCCGGCCCGATCCGCCGCCCTTCTGCTGACGGCCTGAGGCTAAGCCGTTCAAGATGATGGCTATCACAACGAGGGCTACTCCGGTGAAGAGGAGCAAAGCATCGCCCTTAGGCTGACCGATATAGTTGAGGATGACACCCAGAACAAGCGCAATGCCCACCCCGACGGGGAATGCCACAGACATGCCGGCCAGTGAAACGCTTGCCGAAAGCAGGATGTTGGAGGCATTGAAAATGATGCCGCCGATGATTGCACTCAGGAACGCTGCGCCGGACAGTTGCATCAGGTCGGTGCAGAAACTGCGGCCAAGCTCGCCGTGACTGCCCAGAGTGAAACCTATGAGCAGGGAGAACAACAGGATGCCCAGGACGTAATCCCAGTAGAATAACTCGTAGCGCCAGTTCTTGGCGGCCAGTTTCTGGGTGTTGCCCCAGGAACCCCAGCATATCATTGTGACGACGCACAGGATGACTGCCAGAAAATAACTATTGACGATGAACATAAGGCAAAAGGTTTAAAGGCATTATTAATTCTCAATGGATTCTATTGCAAAAGTTCCTGCCGGCGGGGAATGCTGCGCCAGGCGCCCATTCGGGTTACGCTGATTGCTGCTGCCCGGTTGGCAAACCGGATGCCGTCGCTCAGGGAGCACCCTTCGCTAAGGGCAACACAAAGCGCGCCGCAGAACGTATCGCCTGCAGCGGTAGTGTCCACCACCTCGGTCTTGCTGGCCGGCAGATGGATTAGCTGGCCGTCAGAGTCGGTATACGCGCCCTTTCCGCCGGCCGTAATGATGACGTTCCTGACGCCCAATTGCTGGATGGCACGAATGGCCTGATGGATAGTCTCTTCGCCGGCGACCTCGATGCCGGACATTCGGGAGGCCTCCGTTTCGTTGGGTGTAATCAGGTCTATATTGGAAAGGAACGACTCGGGTAGGGGGTCTTTGGGGAACGGCGCAGGATTCAGCACAACCAGGGCTCCGGCCTTGCGGGCTACCTCTGCAGCGTACATCAGCGTCTCGAGGGGCGTTTCGAGTTGCATCAGGACGATGCCGGCCTCGCGGATGAGCGGCTCAGCTGCCTTGATGTCCTCTATGCTGAGCTTGGCATTTGCGCCGCTGGCTACGATTATGCTGTTCTCGCCTTTCTCGTCAACAGGGATCAGCGCTACGCCTGTAGCGACGCCTTCGGTAGGGGTGACGTGCGAAGTGTCGATGCCTTCTGCCCGAAGCAGGCTGATGGACTGTTCGCCGAAACCGTCTTTGCCCACTCTGGCCACAAAGGCTGTATCGCCTCCCAGACGCGCTACGGCAACAGCTTGGTTTGCGCCTTTGCCGCCCTGATTCGTCATGAAGTCGTATCCGATAATGGTTTCGCCGGGCAAAGGCAGATGATCCACTCGGATAACCATATCTGTGTTACAGCTGCCGATAACGACGATTTTCCTTTTTTCCATAATCTGTTCCGTGTTTGTTGGTTTAGCCTTGCTCTCTTTCTGTTCTATACCTTATTATAATAATAGGAAACCGGCAACTCCGCACATAATGATTATGCGGATGGGGTTGATGTGATAGACCCTCTGGCTGACGAAAGCGAAGCAGAAGATGCCTACGCTAATCCAGAACTGCCAGGGACAATCGTGCAGGCTGCCGAAGTTTTCGCGGTTAATGAGCAAAAGGGCGGCTGCGGCCAAGAGACCGACCACAGCGGGACGAAGCCCCTGGAAGACGTGCTCTACCGATGGGTGATGGCGGTATTTCATCAGAAACTTGCTGATAAGAAGCATCAGCACGAAACTGGGCAAGACAACGGCAAAGCTGGCGATGAAGCTGCCCAGGACGCCCCAGGCATGCGAGTAGCCGGCATTTACAACGCTGCTATAGCCTACGTAAGTTGCGCTATTGATACCGATGGGACCTGGCGTACTCTGGCTAATGGCCACAATATCGGTAAACTCGCCCGTGGTCAGCCAGTGGTAGTGGCTCACCACTTCGCCCTGAATCATGGATATCATGGCATAGCCTCCTCCGAAACCGAACAGACCGATGAGGAAGAAGGTCCAAAACAGGCGTAGAAACAGTATTATCATATCTCAGTCTCCTCTTCTTCTTTGAAAAATTGTCCGTAAGCGTAACCGCCAATGCCTGCCAGCAGAATGACGTAGATAGGACTGACGCCCAAAAGCCAGATGGCAATTGCTGCTACCACCGGAATCCAGAAATTGTACTTGCTGAGCTTCGCACTCTTGGCCATCCTGAATACCGGAGCAGCTATCAGGGCCACAACGGCAGGTCGGATGCCGCGGAAGATGCGCTCTACCACCCAGTTCTCGCGGAACTGCTGGAAGACAAGGGCTATCAGCAGGATGATGAGGAACGAAGGCATCACCGTACCCAGCGCGCTGAAGAAAGCGCCCTTTGTCTTGCGGAGTTTATAGCCGATGAAGATGCTGATGTTCACGGCAAAGATGCCGGGGCAAGATTGCGCAACGGCTATCAGGTCCATCAGTTCCTCCTTGCTTATCCATTGCTTTTCACTGACCACCTTGTCCTCGATGAGTGGAATCATCGCATAGCCCCCGCCGATGGTGAAGAGGCCGATGTGGAAGAAGGTGCGGAATAGTTCGAACAACACGATTGCTTGCTGGTTAATTGCCGTTAGTCGGGCGTTATCACTTGGTATGACTTTCCACCCACTTGCGGGCATTCACGAAGGCTTCAATCCAGGGCGTCACCTGATCGGTGGCGAGCCTGTCAGCAGGATAGTATCCACATTGCCAGGGGAAGAAGGCGCGCTCCAGATGAGGCATCATGGCCAGGTGGCGCCCGTCGTTGCTGCAGATGCCGGCTGTCTGGAAGTCCGAACCGTTGGGATTGGCGGGATAGCCGGCATAGTGATACTTCAGGACGATGTTGTAATCCTCCTCGCGTCCCGGCAGACTGAACTTGCCTTCGCCGTGAGCCACCCAGATGCCCAGCTTGCTACCGCTGAGACTCTTCATGAGAACGCTCTCGTTGGGCTGCACATCAAGTCCCACGAAGCCCGATTCGAACTTGTGCGAGTCGTTGTGCAGCATGCGTGCTTCGTTGGCGGAAGACCGCTTGTTGTCTATCAGGCCCAGTTCAACCATCAGCTGGCAACCGTTGCAGACGCCCAGCGAAAGGGTGTCCTTTCTGGCATAGAAGCGATCCAGGGTCTCCTTGGCCTTTGGATTATAGAGGAAGGCACCGGCCCATCCTTTGGCAGAGCCCAGTACATCGCTGTTTGAGAATCCGCCGCAGAAGACGATGAAGTTGATGTCGTCGAGTGTCTCGCGGCCGGTGATGAGGTCGGTCATCATGACGTCCTTCACGTCGAAACCGGCCAGATAGAGCATGTAGGCCATCTCGCGTTCGCCGTTCGTTCCCTTCTCGCGGATGATAGCAGCGCGGATGCCGCTCATCTCGCGGCGGTCGGGGTTGAGGCCGTACTGGCTGAGCTTGCCCTTGAAGGCGGGCAGGAAGTTCCACTGGAGTGGCTGAACCTTGTAGTTCTGGCTGCGCTCGAGTGCCTTGCCGTTGAAGCTCTGCCGACGGTCCAGCAGGTAGCTGCTGCGATACCATACGTCGCGCAGACGGTCGATATCGAAGTCGCAGACCTGGCCGTTCTTCTCGATGCTTATCTTACGACCGGCCTGAGAACTGCCTATATTAACGTATCCTACACCAGCCTCCTCCAATAACTTCTTCACCTCGGTACGGTTCTTGTTGTCAACCTGAATCACCACACCGGGATTCTCGGCAAAAAGCATCTTCACCATATCCTCGCACTTTATCTTGTCGAGGTTGATGGAGAGGCCGCCCTTCGTATTGGCGAAGCACATCTCGAGCAGACAGGTGATGAGTCCGCCGGCGCTGATGTCGTGTCCGGCCAGGATGAGGCCCTTCTTAATCAGTTCCTGCACGGCGTTGAATGCGTCGCGGAAGTATTCGCTGTCGCGAACACTCGGCACGTCGTCGCCCACCCGGTTCTGGCTCTGTGCAAAGGCCGAACCGCCCAGACGGAGCTCGTCGAACGAGAAGTCTATGTGGTAGAGCGTAGAGGGACAGTCCTTCAGGACGGGGCTTACCACCTGCCTGATGTCGCTTACCAGTCCGCCGCTCGTCACGATGACGGTGCCCGGCGAAATGACCTTCTCTCCGTTGGGGTATTTCTGTGTCATGCTCAGCGAGTCCTTACCCGTCGGCACATTGATTTGCAACTCGCAGCAGAAACGGCTCAGCGCTTCCACTGCCTGGTAGAGGCGGGCATCCTCGCCCTCCTGGGCGCGGCAGGGCCACATCCAGTTGGCGCTTAGGCTGATGCTGTCCAGTCCTTCTTCAAGCGGAGCCCAGACGATGTTCGTCAGCGACTCGGCTACGCTGAGCACACTGCCCGCAGCAGGGTTGGCCAGAGCAGCCTGAGGTGCATGACCCAGGGCGGTGGCTATGCCTTTCACACCACGATAATCCAGAGCCACTACGCCGCAGTCGGAAAGCGGCAGCTGCAGTTCGCCCTGACATTGCTGGCGTGCCACCTTGCCCGTCACCGAGCGGTCCACCTTGTTTGTGAGCCAGTCCTTGCAGGCTACGGCTTCCAGTCGCAGAACGCGTTCCAGCTTCTCATTCAGGTCTTTCTGGTCGTAGGTGGCGTCGGCGTAATGCCGTTCTACGGTCTTGTCGCGCATAATGGTCTTTGGGCTGTGACCGAACATTTGGCTCACTTCCAGGTCGAAAGGCCTGACGCCGTCGCCCTGTTCGAAGGCGAAGTGTGCATCGCCTGTGGTTTCGCCCACTACGTAGAGCGGGGCCCGTTCGCGCTCGGCTATCTGGCGGACATGGTCTATGTGGCGCTCGTCGATGAGCAGTCCCATGCGCTCCTGGCTCTCGTTGGCTATGATTTCCTTGGCCGAGAGGGTGGGGTCGCCGATGGGCAGCTTGGTCATGTCGATAAGGCCGCCGCATTCCTCCACCAGTTCCGATAGGCAGTTCACATGGCCTGCACTTCCGTGGTCGTGAATGCTCACAACGGGATTTACCTCCTCTTCGCAGAGGGCGCGCACCAGATTGTTGGCGCGCTTCTGCATCTCGGGGTTGGCACGCTGCACGGCATTCAGCTCGATACCGCTGCTGTAACGGCCCGTCTCAACGCTGGAGACGCTGCCGCCGCCAAGTCCGATGCGGTAGTTATCGCCACCCACAACCACTATCTTGTTGCCCTTCTGAGGTGTGCCCTTCAGGCAGTCGCGACGGGTGCCGTAGCCCACACCGCCTGCCAGCATAATCACCTTGTCGTAGGCGTAGGCGGCCTGGTCGTCGGCTTCCTTGTGCTCGAAGGTGAGCACAGAGCCGCAGATAAGCGGCTGACCGAACTTGTTGCCGAAATCGCTGGCACCGTTCGAGGCCTTGATGAGGATCTGCTCGGGTGTCTGGTAGAGCCATTCCCTGACGGGCAGAATCTTCTCCCACTCCCTGTCTTCCTCTGTGCGCGGATAGCTGGTCATATAGACGGCTGTTCCGGCTATTGGCCAACTGCCCGTTCCGCCGCCCATTCGGTCGCGTATCTCGCCGCCCGTTCCGGTCGAGGCACCGTTGAAGGGCTCCACCGTAGTGGGGAAGTTGTGCGTCTCGGCCTTCAGGCTGATGACGCTTTCTATGTCGCGGATTACGAAGTAGTCGCTCGTCGAGTGGTCCTGCGGAGCGAACTGCTCCACTACAGGGCCCTGCGCGAAGGCTACGTTGTCCTTGTAGGCCGAGATAATGCCGTGCGGGTTCTCCTGAGTGGTGCGCTTAATCATCTGGAACAGGCTGCTCTCCTTCTCCTCTCCGTCGATGATGAACGTGCCGCCGAATATCTTGTGACGGCAATGCTCGCTGTTGATCTGTGCGAAGCCGAACACCTCGCTGTCGGTCAGCTTGCGGTCCAGCTGCCCTTCCACCTTGTGGAGATATTCGACTTCCTCGGGCGAGAGGGCCAGTCCCTCTTCCTCGTTGTAAGCCTCGAGGTCTTCGATGTGCAGGATGGGAGCCGGCTTGATGTCAACGGTGAAGATGTGCTGGTCAAGCCCCTCATACAGGCGTTGCAGCATCGGGTCGTGCTCGGCATCGGGTCCGCTCACAGGGAAGTATTCCTCTATGCGCATAATTCCCTGGATAGCCATGTTCTGTGTAATCTCCACGGCATTCGTGCTCCAGGGCGTTATCATCTCGCGGCGCGGACCGATAAACCAGCCCGGCAGCTGTTCTGCATTCTCTACCTGTGCTCCGCCATAGAGCCAGCACAGTTTCTCAATGTCCTCGGTTCGCAGCATTTCATTGCTCTGTGTAGCAATAATGCTGTCAGTCGGTGTCTTAAAGAAGGTTATCTTCATATATCTTATCCTTGTTTTTATTGTCTCTTTTATTTTATCAATACCTTAACGGCCTTTTCCCCTATTCTTACAATGGCAGTTTCGCCTTTCTTTAGGGGCGTATTTATTATAGCCCGCCTCTGGTTCGAAGTGTCGGAGCCTATAAAAATACCTGCTGTAGTATATACTTGGATGACGGTGTCGTCTTCTGCACCAGTGATGTCCAGTACGCCGTCCTTGTTTTGAATAAATATAGGATGAGCCTTTATTTGTGCAATGTTTTTGGTTGTGCCTTCTGTCTTTGGCTCTGCATCAATCCAGCACAGAGTGGCAGTGGCTTTGTCTGAGTCCTGGTAACCGGAAAGTGTGGCATAGACACTAATGTGATAAGTTGATGTCAGTCTTACACTATTATCGTTGCCGACTTTTATATCCTCATTTGTTATCTCATATACGAACTGGGCTCCTTCTGTGGCGCAGTTAAACTTCAGTTCTCCGTCCTCGTAGCTGATAGTCGGCATGTCACATTGTTGCATTTCCGGCGCTTCACCCTCTATGGGTACAATATCCTTAAAGTTACTCCACGGCTCAATCTTCTTATAATCGTTTATAGAAACTGCAGGCACATGTAATATGATGTGTTCCATATAAGAGTCCTGGAATGCGGAAAGGTTTGTAGTTGGTGCTTTTTCGGCGTAGCAATACACATCTTTGAGTTCCCAACAACTCGCAAAGGTCTCGATTCCGATGAATGTGACGTTGCCAGGAATAATGATGGAGGGTAGCTTTTGGCAGCCGCTAAAGGCGTGGTTCTCAATGGCCGTTACACTCTTGGGCAGCACGACTGAAGTCAGATTCGTGCAGTCGCTGAACGCATTGGCGCTAATGGATGTCAGTCCGTTCCCGACAATTACAGACTTCAGGCCTGCACAGGAATTGAAGGCATAGTCTCCTAGTGAGGTGACATTACTGGGAATAGTCAGTTTTGTTAATCCTTTACAATTCCGGAACGCTTGTCTCCCAATGCTTTTCAAACCGTAGCCAAGTGTTAAGGATGAAAGGCCTGTACATGTTAAGAAGGCGCGTTCTTCTATAGAAACAACATTGTCGGGAACTACCAGAGTTTCTATGCCGATACAATCCGAGAAAGCACATTTGCCTATTGAGGTCAGTCCTTTGCCGAAGATCACAGACTTTAGCCCGGAACATAGCTGAAATGCATATTCACCAATTGTCTTTATGTTATCAGGAATGACGATTGAATCAAGTGCACTACAGCCAAAGAACGTAGCGCCCTCTATTGTCGTGACTTTCTCTGGAATGGTGATTTTTGTTAGGCCTATGCAGCAGTCGAAGGCATATTCGCCTATTGATGTGATACTGTTGGGCAGTTCGATGGACTTCAGGCTGTCGCAAGATGCAAAAGCATGTTTGCCGATAGACGTAATAGTGTTTGGAAGAATCAGTGAATTTAAGTCTTTGCAGACAAGAAAGGCATTGTCCTCTATTGATGTGACGTCGTAATCTGTCCCTTCATAGGTAATTGAACCAGGGATGACAATATTTCCGATATATCCGTTTTGAGGGTGTTGCGCTACTGCAGCAGATTTGGCTTTCGGAATCAGGTTATAATATATGCTGTCTATCTCCACTACCTCGGCTTGGAGCACATAAGGCAGAAGCATCAGACAAGTTAGGAGTATTTGCTTTCTCATACAAGAAGAGAGACGTCTTTATATCATATCAACTGCAAAGGTACAAATATTAATTCACAATTCATAGCCCGCTATCCATAAAATTTGCTTATTTGTGCGGAAATTCTTCTGATATGCAAAAAATGGCGAGTAATATCTTGCCTATCATTATTTTTACTGAAGTTTCTGAACTTAAATCATTTTATGAAAAACATGTCATCTCCCTCTCCTATACTTCTTATATACCTCTCACATCTCTCTCATCTCCCTCTCATATACTTCTCATAAACATCTCATGTCAACCTCATGTCTTCCCATACCTTAGCCCTAGTCTTGCCCCGTTGTACCTCATTTCCTTGTCCGCTATGTCTTCGCTATATGTTCGGTAGATGTCCGGTAAAACACCGGACATCTACCGAACATATATATGAGCTGATTCTTTGCTGAATCTTTGTTGCATTGGGGCTGTTTGCTGGTTTTATTTGAGCTCTTATAGAGCTTTATATGAGTTCTTATAGAGAAGTTCTTTAGACTGATATGAGAATGTTTATACTCAAGCCTTTGTCACAACTTCGTTCTGCCGACAGGAAAAGCGAAACTTTCCGGCCCGTAAGTATTAAAAAAAGTTAAAGTTTATAGGAGATAGCACAAAAGACTTAGTCTTTTCTCTTTTTTTTGTAAATTTGCAACGTAATAACCAAAAACTATCATTGATATGAAGAAATTCGGATTTATTTGGGCCGCTGCGATGGCTTTTTGCCTTTATGGAACGGTGAGTTCATGCAGCAGTACTAATGACACGCCCGACGAACCGGAGCCTGTTGTGCCCGTCGTTCCAATCGACCCGGTAACTCCGGAGGTGCCTACGCTGAGCGAGGATGAGGCCAGTGGCAGTCTGGCGGAACTCATGTCGAGGTGTATGCTGGCTGCTATTGCACCCGATGATAAGTGCAACGATGCAGAGCGGCTGTGGGAGCTGATACATACGATCTACTATCAGCCCGAGACGCGTGGCGTGTGGTCCACAGCCGCCGGGTTGGTCAAGTTCAAGCAGGCCATCAACAATGCCAATGCCTTGTATCGGGCCACATTGCTCGGTGCCATGATAGAGACGAAGCAGACAGGTAAGGATGCCCGCCAATCCATCTGGAAAATCATTATGAAGGCACCAGCCTATGGAAGCCAGAAACTGCC
>JAILKU010000171.1 GCA_024693505.1 Bacteroidaceae bacterium
GGAGGTGCCAGCACCTGGACAGACAATCATCATCAAGTCGCTTGCAGGAGAAAAGGTCAAGAAGGTGACGTTGTTAGGCTATAAGGGAAAAATCCATTGGAAGGCAACCGAAGATGGACTTGCCATCACTTATCCTAAGAACGCGCAACTCAAGACTTCTGCTGTGTTCAGAATGAAATAGCTCTCAATGTTGGCAGTGGATGATTGACACGAAACCTTTGGCCATACTTCGGAACTCTTTGCATTTTCATTCGCACATTAATCTTTATAAATTTTTTCCCAAGGCCATGCACTTTTTTTGAGGGCATGACGCTTCAGCGCTGCTAAAGTGCTGCAGGAATTGTTATGTGGGGCTACCGGATATTCGCGGATGCGATGGGCAAACTGTCGCCAACCATCGGCCTGCTGATAGGCCTCAAGAGAACCTATAGGCACGTAGATCTCCGGATCGGAGAAGCCCTCGCTGCCCGGATTGATGATGTTCAGCTGTCCGTTCCTGGAATCAAAGTAAGGAGGTATGGGTGACTCCAGATAGACGCGGTCTATCAAGGTGGCAAACGTCCACGGGCCGATGTACGTAATTTGATCGGGAATGACCACCTCCTCTGGATCGAACCAGTTGAAAGCCTCGTCGCTGAGCGACGTAACGCTGCGTGGGATGCGGGCTACGTGGCTGGCCGAAACCATGCAATTGGTGGCTGTGTGGATAATGGCATTGCAATTCTCGCGACTGTCGTAAACGGGATTCTCCGGGCTCACCACTACCTTCGTCAGCTTTTGGTTGCTCGTGATGGCGGTGGTGGCGATGCTGGTCGTGGCAGCGGGAATATAGATGGAGCTGAATACGCATCCTACCAACGCATCGTGGTCGATGCGTTCCAGCCTTTCGGGCAGTTCTATGTGTTGCAGTCCCTTGCAATCGTGGAAGGCCCATGCCCCGATGTGGCGGATGGACTGCGGCAGCTGGATGCTGCGCAGGGAGAGACAAAATTCAAAGTCGCTGATGCCAATCTCCTCCAGTCTGGTAAAGAACCTCAGCTCGTCGAAGTACTCAATGATCGGGTTGCGGCAGAATTCAGCGTCGAGCGAAGTGACGGCCTGCGCCTCGTCGATAGACAGTTCGCCGTTGTGGTTCCGGTCCCATCGCCGCAGGCAGATAGCTTTAACCTCTGGGTCGGCAAACGCTATCTCGCTCTTCATCAGGGGCCGCAGCGTCTTCCATGCCACACGGTTGGGGAAATCATCGTTCTTTTCATATTTCGGGACAAAGATGTTCGACAGCTGCGAACAGTTCTGAAGGGGTACTACGCCATCGTTGGTGGCAGGCAACATTGACTCGAAGATGACCGTCTGCAGCCGCGGGCAGTCGTCCATGCAATGGTCGCCGATACCCACCACAGAACTGGGCACGGAGAGCATCAGCACCTCCACCTCTTTGCGCAGCATCTGCCGGTAGGTCTCGTCATCCTGATGCTCAGGCGTCAGACATTTCAGCAGGAACCACCGTCCGTAGCGCTTTGCGCGGTAGAGTTCGCAGTAACCCCGCGACGGTTGCCGTTCTATATCGGTGAACGTTGTGCTGAGCCCCTCGTAGCCTTCGGTCAGGTAGCCCGATGTGTTGCTGTCGTCTGTGTATGAAGTCTGGTTCATGTGTGTGAGTTCTCATTAATCTAATACAAGAAACCAAAAGCCCAGAGTGGGATTTTCCTTCCTGCTGCAGATTCTATGGTATCCGCAGCAACAAACGATTTTTCCGTTTCAGCAATTTGGCTAAAGCCTTTGTCTGCCCCTCCCACTTCAATTACGAGTTCTCCATCAATACGAAAGTCTCCCTTCTTATAACCTGCATATTCCAAAGTATGACCTGAAGAAGCCAATTGGTTGGCAAAGAATGCCTCGCGAACAGTCCCTATTTCAGGCTTCTCCATGCATAACATATAAAGAAGGTTGGAATTGTCAAGATAAATCTTGTCAGGCTTCTGTAGGTCTGTCACCCGCTTTCTGTCAGTAAACAAACGTCTGATCAGTGAGGCCTCCTCCATATAGTTAAGATATTTTAGGACTGTAGTACGCATAATACCAGTTGCCTTCGAGAGTTTTGCAATGTCCACCTCGTATGGAGTCATTTGAGAAATAACCTGCAACAATGCCTTTACCTTCCGAGTATTACCTATTTCCATATTGCGATGTTTGGTAAGTTCTACATCCACAATATAGTTTACCACATTCTCCAATTTGTCCTCATATTCCTGCTTACCTTCAAAATAGAATGGATAGTAGCCATATCTCAGATAACGGCTGAAATGTTCTAACGGATGGCACTGCGAACAAATCTCAGCGCAGAAATGACTGGACTTTTCCAACAACATATCTAATGATATAGGTTCTAAGATCAGTCCCAAATCAAGACGCAAGAATTCACGCAACGATAATCCTGGCATATCATACATCACTACGCGTCTGGACAGATCCGCCTGTCCGTCATTCAACTGTATCAATGATGAGCCACTAAGTACAATGTGCAGATTTGCATAAAGGTCATAGATTTCCTTTATTTCCTGGCTCCACCTGGGATATTTGTGTACCTCGTCAATGAAAAGCCATTGTCCTCCAATTTTCACGAACTGCTCTGCCACCTCAAGCAGCGAATGAGTGGTAAAGTAATTAGTATCTGCAGAACAATAAAGGACATGACGGTCTCCAGCCTCAAAGTTGCTTTTGATGTATTGTTTCATGAGAGTCGATTTGCCGACACCTTTGGGACCACGGATTACAATCAGCCTTGCATTCCAATTAATCTGCTGCATGATATTACGTACATACCCCATAGAAACAATGGAGAGATAAGCATCATGACGTTCAAAAAGTCTTTCCATATCACAATTTTTATATCGCTATGTGCTCTTTGCTGAATACACTTTCTTTGCAAATCTGTTCTTTAGGCAAAACATTTATCATTACAATATGTTCTTTGCAAAATACACTTTCCGAGTGCAAATATAGATAAAATGTTTAACATGCGAAACATTTTTACCATAAATATGTTCATCATGTAGAACATTTCAGATGAAATCGCCCTTTTCAAGGGTTGTCAGTTCAGCAGGTTGAACACTTTTGGATCTAAACTGTTCGGCCCATTGAAAACTTCTGCTGCACTTCCCGACCCCCTCGGCCTGCTGCGGAAGGGCAAAATGAAGCGCGGCCCCCTTTGTATGGAGCCGCGCTTCTCACGTATTTGTTGGTTAGCGCTTTAGCGCCCCTTTTTTTGATCAGTCGACCAGTCGTCGTCCCATAAACTGTGGTGGTTGATGAATCTGTCCTCCTTCACGTCGAACGTGCCAGGCTGATCGCTGAAGCTAATCGTGCTGGTGGTGAGCAGCGCGTTGGAGAGTCTTATCTCCGTCACGCAGGTAGTGGGTTGGATATAGATCTTTTTCATTTCACCAGAACTTTTTTACCGTTGATGATGTACATGCCTTTCTTCAGGGTGCTCACCTGTCGTCCGCTCAGGTCATAGACCTGTTGCTCTTGGGGTTGAGTTTCCAATTCAGTCATGCCTGTGGTCTCACCGTCTTCCACGATACGGATGCTCTTGACATTGTGTGTCTTTCCGTCGCGGCCAGTGATTTCGAGATACCAGCGATAGCTGCTGAGCGGACCGCTGCCGTCTGACTGGCGCAATGACCCGCCACCGAGGGCGTAGTAGCCTCCATTCATCATAACTGGGCCGCTGATGGGCGAGGGTGAGCTCATTAAGGGCAAGCTGAAGAAACTCCCCGGTGGTGGCCTGAACAAGCAACACAAAGATTTCAAGTTTAATGCGCAGGACATCCGATTCACTGTTGGCAAAAATGGACTGCTCTATGCATTCTGCA
>JAILKU010000173.1 GCA_024693505.1 Bacteroidaceae bacterium
GCTCCATAAAGGCAGGGTAACAGCAACTAGTACACCCCAAAGAGTAAATTTGGCTAATAGGTTTTTGTGCATAGTTGATATTCTCAACAGGTAAAGATGATAAGGCGGGTTTAGAAAATGCGGGAGGCGGGTTTAGGAAATACTGGAGGCGGGTTTAGGAGGATTTATACCCTATCCCAGATAGTAGCGCAACAGGCTGTTGCGACTACCCTGACGCAGTTTGCGGATGGCTTTCTCGCGAATCTGACGCACACGTTCCCTGGTCAGCCCGAAGCGTTCGCCGATCTCCTCCAGGGTCATCTCCTGGTGGTTGATGCCGAAGCTCATTTCCACGATGTCCCTTTCCCGTTCGTTCAGCATGCTCAGCGCCCGTGCTATCTCGGTGTTCAGGCTTTCCTTGACCAGCGCCTTGTCGGCCATAGGCGAGTCGGTGTTTACCATCACGTCGAGCAGGCTGTTCTCCTCGCCCTCTACGAAGGGGGCATCTACACTGACGTGGCGGCCGCTGGCACGCAGGCTGTCGTTAATCTTCTCGGGCAGCTCGTTTACCAGTTCTGCCAGTTCGTCGGCACTTGGCTTGCGCTCGTTCTCCTGCTCGAACTTGGTCATGGCCTTGCTGATCTTGTTCACGGCGCTTACCTGGTTCAGCGGCAGGCGAACAATGCGGCTCTGCTCGGCCAAGGCCTGAAGGATGGTTTGGCGAATCCACCACACGGCATAGCTGATGAACTTGAAACCGCGCGTCTCATCAAATTTCTCTGCAGCCTTGATGAGGCCTACATTTCCCTCGTTAATCAGGTCGGGCAATGAAAGACCTTGGTTCTGATACTGCTTGGCCACACTGACGACAAAGCGCAGGTTGGCGCGAACCAATTTGTCCAATGCCTGACGGTCTCCCTTTCGGATGCGCTGCGAAAGCTCTACTTCTTCGTCAACGGTAAGCAGGCCCTCACGGCCTATTTCCTGCAGGTACTTGTCCAGTGAGGCACTGTCTCTACTGGTGATACTTTTTGTGATCTTAAGCTGTCTCATTATACTACCTATAACTAATTTTGGGCCGCAAAAATAGAACTTTTTTTCGAAATATTCAATTTTAGCGTCCAAAAAAGTGCAAAATCGGTGCAAAGATAGTAAAAGAGAATAAAAAATTTACAATAAAAGGTAAAAAAAGTAAGCTAAAATCAAAAAAAGGTGTATCTTTACGCCGAAAATTCAAAATTATAAACCAATTAAACAAAGAATTACTATGAGTACCGGATTAATTATTGTACTGGTTGTCGTGGGTGTTTTGGTCCTGTGGTGTGTTGGAATCTACAACGGGCTGGTGTCCCTGCGCAACAATCGTGAGAATGCGTTTGCCAATATCGATGTGCAGTTGAAGCAGCGCTACGATCTGATTCCTCAGTTGGTGGCTACCGTCAAGGGGTATGCCGAGCATGAGAAGGGATTGCTCGAGAGCATCACCCAGGCCCGTGCCGCTGCCATGAATGCTACGACCATCAACGAGAAGATTGCTGCCGACAATGCGCTCAGCAATGCCCTGGCCGGCCTGCGCGTATCGGTCGAGGCTTATCCCGACCTGAAGGCCAACCAGAACTTCATGCAGCTGCAGAGCGAGATAGCCGACATCGAGAACAAGCTGGCTGCTGCACGCCGCTTCTTCAACAGCGCCACAAAGGAGCTTAACAATGGTGTTCAGCGCTTCCCGGCTGTGCTCTTCGCCAATATGTTCGGCTTCCATACCGAACCGATGTTCGAGGTACCGGCCACCGAAAGGGCTCAGTACGACAAGGCACCCGAGATTAAGTTCTGATTGGCGGCGGGATGAAGTATGTAGGAATCTATACCCAGCAGGTGCGGAACAACATAAAGAGTCTGTTCCTGCTGGCTCTCTTCCCCTGTATCATGCTGGGGGTCATCTACGCTTTCCTGGTCATCGTCAACTATCTGGGCGTCTATGATCCCGAGTATGGTATGACGGAGAAGGTGGACTGGAGCTACGTCAACTACGAGGCAATGCAGATTCTGCCCTGGGTTGTCCTGTGTGTGGGCGTTTGGTTTCTTATTTCCTATTTCACCAACACGGCCATGATACGTCGCGCCACAGGAGCTCGTCCCCTTGAGCGCCGCGAGAATCCGCGCGTATATAATATTGTGGAGAACCTTACGATGACCTGCGGCATGCCTATGCCCAAGATAAATGTCATCGATGACCCGCAGCTTAATGCCTTTGCCAGCGGAGTAGATAACAGCAGCTATACCGTTACGGTTACCACAGGCATCTGCGACCGCCTCAACGACGAGGAGTTGGCTGGTGTCATCGGGCATGAGCTTACACACATCCGCAACCGCGATACACGACTGCTCATCATCAGCATCATCTTCGTGGGCATCATGAGCACCCTGGCCAACCTGGCCCTGCGCTTTATGTGGAACAACATCCTGTATGGCGGAGGCGGACGGCGCAGTTCGAGCCGCGAGGGGAAGGGAAATGGTGTTTCAATCATCGTGGTATTGCTTGTGGCTGCCGTTTTGGCTTCCATCGGCTATGTCTTCACCCTGCTCACACGCTTCGCCATCAGCCGTAAGCGCGAGTATATGGCCGATGCCGGCGGGGCTGAACTGTGCGGCAATCCGCTGGCTCTCGCCTCGGCACTCCGTAAGATAAGCAACGACCCGGCCCTGGGCGGAACAGAGCGCGAGGATGTAGCCCAGCTCTTCATCATTCATCCCCAGTCGCTCACCTCGGGCCTGACCGGCCTTATGGATAATCTGTTCAGCACGCATCCCAGTACCGCAAGTCGCATTGCCTACTTGGAGCAGTTCTAAAATGGATACGGATGGAGCCCTGTTGAACTCCTGGAGCAGCGAGTGCAGAACGGCACTTGTTCCAGTTATGCCGAGTCGCGACAGGAGCAGAGCGTAGCTCAACCCTTGAACCCTTGAACCCTTGAACCTTGAACCCTTGAACTTTTGAACCTTGAACCTTGAACTTTGAACCTTGAACCGAATTCTTAAATATTGGACAGGCTTGAGTCTGGTGTGGCGAATCTTCATCGGACTTGTGATAGGCGTCTTGTTGGGCCTGTTCTGTCCGAGTCTTACCGCAATAGGCATCCTGGGCAAGATCTTCGTCAGTGCCCTCAAGGCCATAGCGCCCGTTCTGGTGGCAGTCCTGGTGGCTGCGTCCATTGCCAAGGCCGGGGGCGGCATGGGCCCTCGTTTCCGGACCGTCATCCTGCTCTATATGCTTACCACCTTCCTGGCAGCCGTCATAGCTGTGGTGGGCAGTTTCCTCTTCCCCGTAACGGTTAACCTGAAGGAGGCCGTGGCTGGCGAGGCACCCGGCGCACTCTCGGACGTCTTTACCAACCTGCTCACCAATATGGTTTCCAACCCCCTGCTGTCTGTCAGCTCGGCCAACTACATCGGCATTCTCTTCTGGGCTATCGTGGTGGGCTTGGCGCTGAAGCTCAAGGCCGG
>JAILKU010000014.1 GCA_024693505.1 Bacteroidaceae bacterium
GGACGAATATGCGGTGTTCCATTCTATAACGGATACTGCAAAGAAAAATGGCAAGTCAAAGTTCAATACTCTATATCTGTTGATAACAGAGGAAGCGCCTGACGCTACATTCATCGACAAGTATATTGTTTAGGAGAGAAATTTTCTGCCTCTCCTAAACAACCATGCTCAGGGACTGAGTAGTTACCTGAAACGAAAGTTTCCGGCTCTGTGAAATTATTATACATTTTTAACGTCGAAAATTTGCTTATCTCGCTGTACTGATAGCCTATCAGCCTACTGCGAAGTCCTAGGTGGGAGTCGATTACAGAGGACAAAATAAGGTCAAATATGTCCAAATCGAAAAATATTCCGCCAAAAGCGCTAATTATTTCAGATGTTTGTTGTACCTTTGCCATGTCATTGATGATTTTGCTTGTCTTGATTTGCAGCACTAAGGTAAGTGAAAAATCTGACATGGCCAAATCCTGAGCAACTTTTTGTTGCTCAGGTACTTATAAAGAAAGTTAAATTAAAGTGTGCGGAATTTAGGAATAACGCAAACAATACGAATATGGCAAGATACGAAGGAGAAACGAAGAGCGGAAAGCTGGGAGACTTGATTTACAGTTCCTGGAACGGGCGTCCATACACACGGCGTCGCCCTGAGACGGTGGCAAACCCGCGCACCGAGAAACAGCAGGCGCACCGGAATGCCTTTGCCGAGATTTCCCGTCTGTCGTCGGCCATGAAGGTGGCGCACAAGGTGGGCCTTCACCGGCAGGCCCTGCGGCAGAAGCTCGACACCTACGGTCTCTTCAAGAAGCTCAACAAGGACTGCTATGATGCCGACGGCATTGACTATGCCCGCGTCCGTATCAGTCTCGGCATGCTGGCTGGTGCCGTCATCACCTCTGTCGGGGTCGATGCGCAGGGGGTGGTCAGCGTGGCGTTCGACGGGCATGCCTATTCAGGGAGGCGGTCGGACCAGTTCTACCTCTACGTCTTTTGTCCCGACCTGGGGGAAGGCCTTTTCATGGAACCCGTGGCCCGCGATGCCGGTTTTGTTGCGGCCTCGGTCCTTGAGGCGTGGAGGGGTCACGACCTGCACCTCTATGCCTTTATGAAGAGCGAGAAGGGCCAGACCTCCGAAACCATCTATGCGGGCCAGTTTTCATGCCCAGGGGAACAAAAGCCCTGACCGCGGGGCCGCTTACTCACCTCTCAGCCCTAAAAAGTTGCGTTCAGCAGAATAAAAACGCCGTTTTTGCTTTTGCTTAACCATTTTTTTCATATCTTTGCACCGATATTAACGTTTTTACTATGAAGAAAGTATTCATTTCACTGCTGGCTGTTGCGGCAATGGCATGCATGTCCTGCCAGGCTACGACGCAAGAGAGTGCCCTGAAGGGCAAGAAGGTTCTGTTCGTATATGGCGGATGGGACGGTCATCAACCCAAAGAGACGATGGAGGTGCTGAAGCCTTGGCTGGAAAGCCAGGGAGCCATTGTCGAACTGCGCAACGACCTGGATGCGTACGCCGACAAGGAGCTGATGGCTACCATCGACCTGGTGATCCAGACCTGGACGATGGGAAGCATCACCGGTGAACAGGAGAGGGGACTCACCGAAGCCGTGCGCAACGGTGTGGGAATAGCCGGATGGCACGGAGGCCTGGGCGACTCGTTCCGCAACAACACGGACTATCAGTTCATGATAGGCGGCCAGTGGGTGGCCCATCCCGGCGGCAAGGTGGACTACGACGTGGACATCGCCGACAAGAAGGACCCCGTCATGAAGGGGCTGAAGACCTTCCACATGAAGTCTGAGCAGTACTACATGCATGTAGATCCGTCTGTCAAGGTGCTGGCCACCACCACCTTCAGCGGCGAAGGCGATACGCCCTGGATCAAGGGTGTGGTGATGCCCGTAGTATGGAAGAAGTATTATGGCAAGGGACGTGTCTTCTACTCCTCGCTCTGCCACGACGCCAGCGACTTCGAGGTTCCCGAGGCACTGGAGATCATGAAGCGCGGCATTGAGTGGGCTGCCCTCTCAAAGGAGCAGGCCGGCAAGTAAACATTGCCTTTTTCTGCACCAGACGGTTCGAAAAGAGGCCAACAGCGATTACTATGATGAGCGCAGCACATTCATCGACAACAATGGCGTAACCCTGAAATCCGAATTCTATAATGAGTTGCTGGGCGAAATGTTCCTTCGCTTAGGTACCGACGGCAAGACGAAGTTGCCGAGGGGTCAGTATTGGCTGACAACGCAGATGACCGTCGAGAACAACTGGGAAAAGGCATGGTACTGCGATATTTCAGAAAACGGCTTCACACTGGGCACCGACAGCAAGAATAAAGAAAAGCTACTACGCCCCGTCATATCCTTCAGACCGTCTAATTGATCTAGGTCGGATATAGAACAATCAGGATGTCCCTGAAACAGGAGAGGGCGCGCCCATCAGGGTGCGCCCTCTTCTTATAGTTCAGAGTTCAGAGTCCATAGTTCAGAGGTTCAAGGCTGAAGACAGGCACGATTCGAATGTGAGAATATCTGGTATTCATGGTTGCGTCGTCCTGGGCGCCTCTACGCTGACCCGATAGAGCATTTCAGGGATATGGAAGTCTGCCTTCTCGCGCTCCACCCTGAGCAGGGAATACCACACGACGTTCTTGGGCCCATCGAAATCGGCTCGGAACACACCCATATAGAAGCCGTCCAGGGGGATGCCCAGCTGCAGCATCTCGGCCGTAGAAAGACGTCCTGCCACGATATAACCCCAGTCCTCTACCTGCGTCTCTATCTGCAGGGTGCTGAAACTCCAGTCGTAGTCGAACTGGCGGTAGTAGTTGGTCACATAGTCCAGTGCCCTGCCCCTGGGATCGATTTCCATGCTGTAGTAAGTCTCCATGCCCGAAGTGGCTGAAAGGAATATCTCGGCACGGTCTTCGTAGCAGACATCCAGTTTAGTCAAGAAAGGTTCGTGCATGGTGAGTGTCTGGTCGGGCACCTGGAACCTGAAATAGAAATAGTGAGGTGAGAGGTAACACTGGAACGCTGTCTCGTCCTGCCTGTTATCGGTCCACGGAGCGGAGAAAGACTTCAGAACGGGTACTTTTTCCCATACCGGAGCCGCGATGATGAAGCCCGTATCCGGCTCGGCGGTCTGACGGGCCATGGTGAAGACGGCATTCAGATTTTCACTCTCGCCATTTCCCGTTGAACAAGAGGAAAAAACGAGGACAACCAATAGAGAAAGGAATGGTATTCGTTTCATAATCGTATATAGATATTACTTTCTTTGTGCAAAAATACAACTTTTTTCCATATAATTGCTTAAGAATTGTAAAAAAAAATGTAACTTTGCAGAGTTAACGCAGCTAAGCATTACAGAAAAATGAAAAAACACATCAGAACTATCATAGTTTTCTCCCTCTTTACAGCTGTATTTCTCTCAGCCTGTAGCCATCGGGAAGACTTCTTCAGGATGCGCGGTGCCGTATTGTCCGTCGAGGACCTTGAGACAGCCGACTGGCCTCGCATCGCTCACGAAAACGGCATCAACACCCTGGGCACCCACATCACCCCCGACCAGGTGCTCCGTTTCTGGGAATCCGAGAAGGGAAAGAAGTTCGAGGAAGACTGCCGCAGATATGGCATTCTGGTGGAACACGAACTGCACGCTATGAGCGCCCTGTTGCCCCGCGAACGGTTTACCGAAGACTCAACCATGTTCCGAATGGACGAAAACGGACGTCGGACGGCAGATTTCAACTGCTGCGCCAGTTCGTCCCGGGCACTCGACACGATAGCCAGCCGCGCCCTCTTCTATGCCCGCCACCTGACCCCAACGAACCACCGCTACTACTTCTGGCTCGACGACGGCGCACCCGTCTGCCACTGCCCTCAGTGCAGGGAACTATCGGCCAGCGAGCAGGCCCTGATTATCGAGAACCGTATGCTGGAGGCCATCCGGACATTCGACCCGCAGGCCATGCTGGCTCACCTGGCCTACTACTCCTCGCTGCAGGCACCCCGGAAGGTGAAGCCCAGCGAGGGCATCTTCCTGGAGTTCGCACCCTTCCAGCGCCGTCTGGACAGACCTCTCACCGACAGCATTGCAGAGGTTGCCGGCATAGGCTGCAACGCGCGCAACCTTACTTATCTGAAGGAGAACCTGGAGGTTTTCCCTGCCGAAACGGCCGTCGTGCTGGACTACTGGCTCGACGTATCGATGGCCAGCGGATGGAAAAAGCCTGCCGTAGAACTGCCCTGGCACGGCGATGTCTTCAGGGCTGACTTGGCGACGTATGCCGAACTGGGCATCCACAACATCACCACCTTTGCCGTCTATATGGACTCTGTTTACTTCGCCAAGTATCCCGATACAGCCTGCCTAAAGGAATACGGGGATGCGCTGAGGACGTACAAAGGAAGCAAAGAGGACCGTTCCTGGACTTTCAAGACCAAGTATTTCAGTATTGACGTGAACCGAAGGGGGTACATCCACAGCATGAAGAATATCACCAGGAAGCCCAACCGGGAGTTCAGTCCTGCGGACAAGCCTTCGCCGCTGATGTCCCTGTACGACAGCGAGAAGAAAGAATACTACTACCCCGAGAAGGCGCAGTTTGACAAGCGAAAGAAGTTGATGACCCTCAGCTATCCAAACGGATCGGTAGCCAAGGTGCAATTACAACCGCATGACAAATACCTGAAACTTTCGCTTGTAAGCATTGAGCCGCGAAACGGCATCAACGCCGTTCAGTGGGGTTCCTACCATACCAACATCACCAACCTTATGGGAGAAATAATCGGAGTGGCAAGGGACACAAGCGAGGTGGTGAACTATAGTATCGGTGTATTGGCGCTGGATGACAACACATTAGGCGGCACTTCGGATTTAGAGGGCGACGCGGCTCCGTTCCAGTACATCATCCATACGCCCGATACCAGGCGTTTCCCCTTGCCGGACGATTTGCATGAAGGCCAGGTTTTCGCCCTGGGCGGCGACGGCATCAGCGACGTGGCCTTCTATGCCAACAAAGCGCCCTACTACCGAATCATGTATGGCAATGCCGCCATGGTGGACAGTACGGGACGCATCTCCCTGAGCTATTATTCGCGCGACCGTTCCCGGCCTCGCCAAGTATTGTATTCACTCATCCCACACATGCCGGTCAACAAGCCGAATCATATCGAAGTGGAGCCTTTGCCCGGCATCGGCTTCATCGGTTCTTCCATCGCCTTGTGGGGGAGCCCGGACAGCACGGCTCTATTGGATGTGATCCAGGATATCGTGCAGTCGGAACATTTACCCTACCCCACCATCCGCGGCAAATGGATAAAAGACCCTTCTGCATACTCTCCCGATGTGATTACTTCCGGCTGCCTCTACGACAGCATCATATCCTACACGAAGCAATTGGGCTTCCCCGCCATACACGCCTACGATCAGGGATTCCTGCGCCCGAACCGCGGAAACGGCGGTTATCTGGACGGGCAGGATCAGTCGGCAAAACCCTTCCGTTTCAGCAGCGGCAACAACAAGTCTCATCGCGAATATGCCGACTTGGCTGAAGCTGAGGGCCTGATGCTGGGACGTGTCTGTATCACCAACTCCCTTGCTCCCGGCACGATGGATGCCAGCCCCGAACCCAGCGACAGCCTGTGCTATCAGCAGAAGAGAGTGCTGATGAAAGACCTTTCGCCCGAAGACACTATCATCATTATCGATGACCCTACCTACATGGAAGAGATTGCCAGTTGGCAGGGCCATAGCAGGGAGCTGAACATGGTTAAGATAGGGCATGAGCTGATTCATTATCTTGGCGTTACGGACTCATACCCCTATCGGCTGAAGAATGTGCAGAGGGGCTATTGGGGCACGAAAGCTGTATCTCATCATGCACCGGACACCGTTTACAAACTGCAAGTTACACTGCCCTGGGGCTACGAAGGCCTGATCCCGAACATGGCACTTCAGGACGAGATAGCCAAATACTATGCCGAAACGGCCAAGCATAGCGGGGTAACCATGTACGACTTCGACGGACAGGAATTTCTCTTCAACAGCGGACACGGCTATTATGCAGCCAAACGTTTCTTCAGGGTTCTGTTCGAACATGCCCGCGAATTGGGTGTACCCTATATCCGCTTCTCGGGCGCGACCCTGTCGGAAGCCTCCTGGCACTATCAAAGCGTCTGGAACGTAGGGGGCGGACGCAATATGTATGATTTGGATACCAGGGAATGGGGCAGCACCACCAGCGAGGGAAAGGACCTGCGCGACGTCACTTACTCTAACTATTTCCCCGTTTCCTTTGGGAACAACTTCGCCATAAAAGACACCTCCTTTGTAGAGCAATACGAACACATAGAGGCTCTTGCAGCTGGGTATGGAGCGACCTATTTCTTGTCCATCAACCAGAAGGATGTCGAGAAATGTCCCCAGAAAGAGCGCATATTCTCGACGATACGAACCTGGGAAGACGCCCGGCACGCAAACGCCTTCCCACGCCCGCTCAGGAAACTGCTGATGAATCCTGATTACGACTGGAGGCTTGAAGCCCAGCCTGACGGGAACAGCTGGGTGCTGTATCAAATGAAGGATGGCCTGAACATCAACACCTATGCCCTAAAACGATAGCGCTCCTACTTCGTAGTTCCGCCGAGATTATAACTTTCTTTATGCAAAATCACAACTTTTTTCTATATAATTGCTTTTGAAAAAGGAAAAAAATATGTAACTTTGCAGTGTTAACGCAGCTAAGCTATTCAATACCGATAACAATGAGACAGATAAGAGGACTTTTCAAGACCCTGATTTTGAGCAGTTGCCTGGTACTGGCCATCTCGGCATGTACCGAAAACATAGACACCTCGGTGCGCTACGTTTTCGACCAGCCCACCGCGATGAGCTACCTGCAGAAGCACCCGGAAAGCTATAGCACCTACGTGGATATCCTCTACCGGGTCAAGGCCAGTATGGTGAGCGAGACGACCCTCGGCCAACTCCTTTCAGCCCGAGGCCACTATACGGTCTTTGCCCCGACCAACAAGGCCCTCGAGAACTATCTTGCCGACCTCGTCGCCCAGGACATTCTGCCCGAACCATCGTGGGATGCGTTCACCGACAGCCTGAAACTGGACTCCGTGAGGCGCGTCATTGCCTACAACTCAATAATAGACGGCGGCGACGAGGTTGCCTATAGCACATACGACTTCCCTTCAAACAATAACGCCGAACTGCCCCTGGGCAACATAAACGGGCGCAAAATGACGGTGCGCTATGTGGACGGCGCTCCCGACAGCATCTATCTGGACGGCAACTGCGCCATCAACATACACAATCGCGACATCCCTGTCACCAACGGAGTCGTGCATCAGATGGAGAAGGTGATTGCCCCCAGCATAGTGACGCTTGGCGGCAGGTTGCGCGAGGTGCTGGAGCGGCAGGAAAGTCCGTACCTGGTGATGGCCCGCTGCATTCTGCAGTGCGGCTACCTAGACACGCTCGGGGTATCGCGCGACGAGACCTATGAACGCCTTTACCAGACCGGTGCCATTCCCTCACGCACCTATGCCCAGTCGGCAGGCCTGGCATCGCTTACAGACGGATATGCATACGCGCCCGAGCACCGCAAATACGGCTTCACCATCTTCGCCGAGCCCGACAGCTGGTGGGAGGAGCAGTTGGGAAAGCCGGCCAAGGACATCACCCCCGCCGATGTGCAGGGATGGGTGGTAGATCAAAACTGCTATCCCGAAGCCCAGGCCACACAGGATTACGAGTCGGAGGAGAACGTCCTGAACCAGTGGGTGTCGTATCACATCTTGCCCTACCGGCTGGCCGCCGACCGGCTGGTGATTCACTACAACGAGCGCGGCTACTACCAGCCTACGCGCCCACCTTCGTACACCATTCCCGTGATGGAACACTACACTACGATGGGTCCGCGACGCCTCCTCCGCATCTATGAGAGCAAGGAGAGCGAAGGTGTCTATCTGAACCGTTTCCCGACACTGAGGACGGGCCGGAAGGACGACGGGCACGAAGACTCCTGCCTGCCTTCCCGTGTGGGGTGCCGGGTGGACAAGGACGCCGATATCGTACAGGAATACAATATGGAGAACGGCATCATCTATTCCATCGATGCCCCCCTCTCCTATAACGACAGTGTGCGCAATAACCTGGCCCGGGTACGCCTCCGCTTCGAGGGCATGAGCCTATTCCCCGAAGCCATGAACAACGACATCCGCCGCCAGCCCTTCTCCTCGGCACGTTTCCAGAACGTATGGTTCCACGACGACACACAATACAGATATCTGGAAAACCTGAGCATCAATGAGGGGACGACCTTCGTCTATTACAACGCCTACTCCCTGGGATGGGGCGACTATCAGGGCGATGAGATAAAAGCCGTGGGAAGATACGAGCTGCTGCTAAAGCTCCCTCCCGTGCCGAGACGAGGCACATACGAGGTGCGCTATCGCGTGCTGGCCACCACGAACCGCGGCGTTGCCCAGCTCTATTTCGGCGACAACCCGGACAAACTGGCCGTTACGGGCATTCCCGTGGACCTTGTCGTATGCGGAGATCCGGCACGTTGCGGCGTATCGGGCGTAGCTCAATGCGGCTACGAGGACGACTCGGGCGACGACGACTATGATGCCGAAATCGACAAGCGCATGCGCAATCACGGATTCATGAAGGGCGAGCTCGGCATCTGGAACGGCAGTACAGGCTGTCGCGAATACGGCTATAAGCACATCGTACGCCACTTGGTTACCCGCCAGACAATGGATCCCGATAAGACCTACTACCTGAAATTCAAGTCGGTGCTCGACTCTGACAAAAAAGAATTCTTCCTCGATACGATCGAGCTCTGCCCGAAGGAGGTCTATGACAACCCCGAAACGCCGGAGGATATCTGGTAGAACGCAGGAGCTGCCAATGTTCAGGGAATACAAGACCCGGGGGACGAAAGTCCAAGACCCGGGTCTTTTTTTTGCAAAACCCGGGTCGCGCAAGTTCAAAACCCGGGTCGCGCAAAAATCAGACCCGGGTTGCGCAAGTTCAAGACCCTGGTTGCGCATATTGAACGGCCGGCAAAATTGATTCAGTCAATTGAGATGAACGTAACCGAATGGGCCGGAACGGACACCGCTCCGTCCCTTACCAGCAGCGACGTTTCGTACGGTTTCACCCGCTCCTGCCCGATATCGTTATAGTCGTCCGGCGAATTGCCGCTGAGAATCATCGCACGCACTTTGCGGGGCACCTTCTTACCCAGCCCCTTGAAATCGAGCGTCAGCTGTTGCTCCTTTTCGGGGTCTTTGTTGGCAATGGCATATACAAACCGCTCGCCATCCTTGTCGGAGGTCAGGACAACATCCAGCACACCTATGCTTTTCTCCCCATCCGTCATCTGCTGAACCGTTTCTTCCGTGGGCACCACATAGGGAAGCAGGTGATTGGAGTACATGGAAAGCGCATAGTAGATGACACGCTTCACCAGCCCCTCGGGATATACGAACAGGGCGCCCCGGGTGTTTACAATCGTCGAGAAGCAGGCGATATCCACGATATCGGAATGGCGCAGGCACGCATTGAGGAAACAAGCGGCATAGACGGCATCGGACAGCGTATAGGTGGAGGCGATGTCGTTCTGCCGGCGCGCCTCGAAGTCGAACCCCGTCCGCGGATCTCCTATTCCGGGATGAATCCATCCGCGCAACTGCCACTCGTCAATGGACAGTTTGATCTTGCCTCCGCCATAGCCTGCTTCGTTGAGAATAGCGATGGTGCTGCTGATTTGCTGTTCGGGCAGGCCGGTCATCATCATGATTTCCCGGAACGACTTGCCCGTGCCGTCCCATCCGCTGTGGAAAGCCATGAAGTCCAGATAGCGGCCTGCCTGCTTCAGTAGCGGCAGCATCGCGTCGCGGGTCGTCAAAGACGAGGCACCAAGCTTCAGGTCCTTATCCACCACCAGCATCATCTTGGATGCCTCGCGCACCAGCGGCGCCCACTCCTGGGGCGTCTTGTATTGCATCTCCCAGGGGGCCAGGTTCTCGTTGCCGATGCACCAGTAGCGGACATTGTGCGGTTCGGGATATCCATTGGCCATCCGCATCCGACCATTCTTACCGATGTTTACATTGCAGTATTCCACCCAGTCGCTCATCGCCTCTATGCTGCCCGTGCCCGCATTCGTGACGATATAGGGTTCGCAGCCCACCTTACGGCACCACTTCACGAACTCGTCTGTGCCGAACGTATTGGGCTCCTCTACGCCCCAAGTCTTGTCGAGAACGGGCTGGCGGTCGGGTCCCACACCGTCGCGCCAGTGGTAAGTGGAGGCGAAACATCCTCCCGGCCAACGCACGAGCGGCACCCGGAGCTCTTTCATGGCCTGTATCACATCGGTTCGGAAGCCGTCCTCGTCGGAGAGCGGATTACCGGGACAGAAGATGCCGCCGTAGATCTGGTTGTCGAAATGCTCGATGAACTGGCCGAAGAGCATACGGTTGTACTCAATTCTCTCTGCTCCGGCCTTCACAACGGTCGAGTTCCCGGGCGAGGCCGGCGACTGGGCCGGAGCCGTCACGCCAATCAGCAGAAGGGCAAGCGCGGCGAGCGACCCCTTCATCGTGTTGTAATTTGAAACAGCTTTCATATCTTATATGCTGTAAATGATTTCTTGCATTCAGAAAAACCTCTCATTGGGCGATTCTGGCTACAAAGTTATATAATAATTGACAATCGGCAAGTTCTTCCCCTTTTTTTTTGCTCATTTCAGATTATTAAGCTATTTTTGTGGCGAAAAAGGGTTCAAATTCAAAATTCAACAATCAAGAATTGCCCCCTGCCTTTAAAACACGTAAACAAACTTTTAACGAACAAATAATAATATGATGAGAAAAAACACACTTCCAATCTTTCTGCTCGCAGCCATCTGGCTGATGACGGCAGGACGGGCCTATGCACAGGAAGGTGCATTGGAACAATTGACCATTCAGGACGGAGTGTGCCAAATTGGCACTGCGCAAGACTTGGCCAACTTCGCATTGGCCGTGAACGAAGGCAACACATCGCTGAATGCAGTAGTGACACAAGACCTGGACTTCGCCGGCTTCGAAGGCGAATTTACAGGTATCGCTCTGAACGGTGTACCTTATCTGGGCATGTTCGACGGCCAGGGCCACCGCATCAAGAACCTGACCATCGACGGGAAGGGCGAATTCTTTGCCGGCCTCTTCCGGATGGTGGGCAACGGCTGCGTCATCAAGAATCTGATCATGGACAAGACGTGCGCCATCATAAACGGCAGCAACGCCTGTGCCATGGTGGCTTCCAACAGCAACAGCGCCAACGAGGTCATCACCCTCATCGGCCTTGGCAACGAGGGAAAGGTGGAGTCGTCAGGTCAGTATGTGGGTTCCATCGCTGCCATCAACTACGGCTACAGCGCAACCTACATCATCCAGGACTGCTGGTCCACAGGCGAGGTGACAGGCGGTATCGACGTGGCCCAGATATGCGGACACATCTACCGCGGCACAGTCAAGAACTGCTGGTCCACCTCTAAGGTGAACAGCGGCAACGGAGAGACAAAGCTCTTCGACAACATGAATGAGGTGACGATTACGAACTGCTATACCCTGGGCGGCAGCGATGCAAAAGCCATCACGGAAGAGGATGTCACGAGCGGTGCCCTCTGCTACAAGCTGAACGGCGACCAGAGCGAGATAAGATGGACACAGACCATAGGCACTGACACCCAGCCGCAGTTCGGCACGGGAAGCAAGCAGGTATATGCATCGGGCGAACTGCGCTGCGACGGTGCTGAGTTCCCCGACAAGCCTCTGGCCTACAGCAACACCCCAGGCCAGCCCACGAAACCAGATCACCAGTTTGGCAGCGACGGAATCTGCACCGTCTGCGGCAACATGCAGCAGAATGCAGACGGCTACTACTTGATAGCCAATGCAGAACAGCTCAACTGGCTCAACCGGAAGATAAGCGAGGGAGCAACAGACCTGAAGGTACAACTGACCGCCGACATCGACCTGAGCACGAGTGATTATCCCGACCTGATGATCGGCATGGAGTCCACTCCCTTCATCGGCATATTCGACGGCGCAGGCCATACTATCACCTATCATTATGAAAATGTGCCTGTGAAGTGGCGCGGTCTGTTCGCCTTCATCAAGAATGCCACTATCCGGAACCTCCGTGTAGAAGGGAGTGTCTATGTGACGCAGATTCACTACGGAGCCCTCATCGGACGAGCCGACGGCACCGTGCTCGTGGAGAATGTCGTGACGAACGTGGACATTACAGGAGCCATGAACCAGGTGACGGGCGATGCCGGCATGATCGGTGCGAACTACGCACAGATAACCTTCCTGAACTGTGCCGTACTCGGTGCTATGGGCTACGAGGGCAGTTCGATGTACAGCTACTTCTCGGGATGGTCCGACGGTTCCTCCTCAACTACGCTGATCAACTGCTACTCTGCCGGTTCACTGAAAGAAGGAACGGGCGAAGGCAACTGCTTCACCCTGACGCACCCGAACGGTTCGGTTTCAATCAACAACTCTTACTACCTGAACATGATCGGTGAGGCACGGGGAGGTACACAGATAACCAACGAGCAGCTCAGCAACGGTTCGCTCTGCTACAAGCTGAACGGCGACCAGAGTGAGATCCACTGGACCCAGACCATCGGCACGGATCCCGTACCGCAAGTAGGCACGGGAAGCAAGCAGGTCTATGCCTTGGGTGAGCTGCGTTGCGACGGAGCAGAATATCCCAACAAACCTCTGACCTACAGCAATACGCCGGGCCAGCCCACACGGCCTGACCACAAGTTCGGGCCCGACGGGCTCTGCACCGTCTGCGGACAGGCTGACCCAGACGCAGTAAAGCAGAACGAGGACGGCTACTACCTGATTGCTTCGGCCAAGCAGCTCAACTGGCTCAATCAGAAGATAAACGGCGGAGATACGGCTCCCAAGGTGCTACTTATCGAAGACATCGACCTGACACAGAGTGACTACCCCGATCTGATGATTGGCACAAGCGGAGCGCAGTTCAGCGGTATCTTCGACGGTCAGGGGCATACTGTGACATACAGCTACGAGGTGAACGAGAACTACTGTGGCCTCTTCAGATATGTAGACGGAGCCACCATCCGCAACCTGAACGTGAAGGGTGACGCCACGGTGAGAACCATCCACTTCGGCGCACTTGTAGGCTGGGCCAGCAACACAGTACTCATTGAGAATGTCATTACAGATGTCGATATTACCGGAGAACACACCGGTGTGACGGGCGACGGCGGCATGTTCGGACGTCTGGAAGGAGATGTAACCTTCAACAACTGCGCTACACTGGGCGCAATGGGCAACCCGGGCAGTTCGATGTACTGCGGCTTTGTGGCCTTCGCAGGCAGCGGATCATCCACGCTGAACAACTGTTATACGGCCTCGGTGCTCAAAGAAGGCACAGGAACCGACTACTGCTTCACCTTCTGCCGCGGCACATACACGGCTAACAACTGCTACTACATTAATGCGATAGGCGAAGCACAGGGTATACCCATCACCGAAGACCAGCTGGAGAGTGGTGAGCTATGCTACAAACTGAACGGCGACCAGAGCCGAATCAGCTGGTATCAGGACTTGGGCCGGGACGCTATGCCAGTGCCCGATGACAGTCATGCCAAAGTTTACGGCGCAGGCGAGACCTACGTGAACATCATTGACGAAGCCGGCTTCCGCTCGTTCGTATCAGACGTTATCAGCGAAGAGACGGAGCGCTATCAGGAAATGGTGGTACAGAAGAGTCTGGTGGAAGCCTACCTCGAAGCCCTTGAGGGCTTAAGCGAATCACCCGATATCGGGACGTTCCTGGCTGCCTATAATGATCTTGGAGGACAACGCCAGAGCATTGAGAACTGCGCCAAGGCATACAGCAACTATATCGCCAAGGTGGAAGAGACGAAGCTCTATCTGGAAGAACACCCCGAGCTGAGCAACGAGAAGAGCGAGGCTCTGAAGAACTACCTGAACGAATACAACGAACCCAGCGAGGACTACCCCAACGGCTCTGCACCTGTAATCATTGAAGACTGTGAGCTCAACGAAGAGGAAATAATCGCCGAGACGGCTTTCATCGAGACGAGGCTGACGGAAGCCATCGCCTACTCACCGACTGCAGGGACCGACATCACCATGCTCTTCACTAACACAGACTTCAGCGACCAGTTCAACGGTTGGGAAGGCAAGCCGGCCACTTCGTCAGGAAGCTCTGAGACGAGCCCCATACGCGCTGCCGAATGCTTCAACAACACGATGGACATGTACCAGACACTCTCTGGGCTGCAGAACGGCATCTATGAGTTGCAGGTGAACGGTGCTTTCCGTCCCTACCCCTACAACGACTATTACAACACGAACTATGCTGCAACGCTCTATGCTAACGGCATTCACAACTACTTCCAGACGAATATAGAGGACATGATAAGCGTGGATGATGCCATCGACGGAGAGAACTGTCATCTGACAGGTTCCATCGCAGACTTCTCCGTACCCGATCCGGACGGCGATATCGTGGGCTACACGATGCAGGGCATCATCGGTTGCTGCAACGCCTTCAAGGCCGGGCGCTATCCCAACAGCGTGCTCTGCAACGTAACAGACGGCACACTGACCATCGGCATCCGTCAGCCTGGCAGCGGACAGCAGCCCGACTGGCTCGGATTCGGCAACATCAAGGTAATCTACTGGGGGCAGATGGACGAAGCCACAGAAAGCCTGGACCGCGTTCTAGCATCTCAGTCGGCTCGCGCACATACCATTCTAGAGACCTACGAATACTCCTCCGGTTTGGACTACGCCACCTACCCCAACTTCAGCCAGGCACTGAAGGACGAGCTGAGTCAGACACTCAAGGCCATTGCCGGTACAACCGATGCAGCCGCCAAGTACCAGCTTGTTGAGAAATTCTCCGAACTCTTCCTAAAGATCTACGAGTGCAAAAAGGCCTACATCACCCTTATGGACAAGGCCGAAGAAGTGAACGACCTGCAGAGCGCCTTCTCTGATTTACTCAGCGAAGAAGACTTCATGCAGCTGGAGAACCTCTATCAGATGCTCACCAATGCCTACATGGACGGCACAATGTCTGCCGAGGAAGCGCTTTCCATCGACCTCAAGTCGCAAATCAGCTTCTACCCCGATGAGGAGGACGGATACTTCCTGCTCCGCAACGAGACAGACTTCATCGTCTTTGCCAACATGGTGAATGGCGGCAACACCAAAATCAATGCCAAACTCCTCACCGACGTTGACCTGAGCAAAACGGCATACCCAGACCTCATGATTGGTACGGAAACTGCCGAGTACGCCGGTATCTTCGACGGATGCGGCCATACCATCACCTATCATTACGAGAACGTTTCCGAAAAGTGGCGCGGCCTCTTCGCCTTCGTCAATGGAGCTACGATCCGCAATCTTCGCGTCGAAGGCAGTGTCTATGTCACACAGATACACTATGGCGCCCTCATCGGACGGGCGTACGGCACCGTACTCGTGGAGAATGTCGTTACGGACGTGGACATCACAGGAGCTATGAATCAAGTGACGGGCGACGGCGGTATGCTTGGAGCAAACTATGCCAACATCACATTCAACAATTGTGCTACATTTGGCACAATGGGCTACGAGGGCAGCTCTATGTACTGTGGATTCGTGGCATGGGATAACGGTGGCACTACCACAACCCTCAACAATTGCTACACGGCCTGCACCCTCACTGAAGGAACCGGTCTCGACTACTGCTACACCTTCTGCCGCACGAACGGAACCGTGAGAATGAACAACTGCTACTACCTCAACCAGGTTGGTGTAGCTCAAGGCACCAAAATGACAGAGGAACAGTTCCAAAGCGGCGAGGTATGCTACAAGTTGAACGGAGACCAGAGTGATCCTCAGTGGTTCCAGACAATTGGCGAGGAAGCCTATCCTATGCCCTTCCCCGGCGCCTACGTGGATTTCGCTGACGGCAACTACTATAATGCCATCGAGAAGGTTGCTGAGGAGAAGACTTCCAGCAATGACATCTATGACCTGCAGGGCCGCAAGCTGGAGAAGATTTCCCAGAAGGGCATCTACATTATCAACCGCAAGAAAATATCAGTTAAGTAAAGATTGAGATGAGAACAAAATCATTCCTATCCGCTATTCTCTGTGCCATGGCCTCTGCGGCTATGGCACAGAGCTTTACCGTTTATGAGAACGGTAAGAGCCATGGTTTCAACGACGAAGACGTGGACAGCATAGTCTTCAGTGCCAACAGGGCTCAGACATCCACCCAGGAGCCCAGGCAGGTGAAGGGCCGTTGGTGCTCACTGGGCACCTCCATCTCATGGCTCAACGAGAATACGGCCAGCTATCCCATTACGAAAGGCTATCAGACGCGCGTCATGGAACGGCTCGCCTTTTCGAAGTTCAGTAACCAGGCCGTCAACGGCGGTACCATCTCATCGGCCATCAATGCGGTAATCAATGCCGACTACTACACCATCGAGCACGGTATCAACGATTGGGGCCACTCCACGCCCGTCGGCACAATCCAGGACTACATCAACAACACGAAGAACGGCACCTTCGCAGCCTACTACCGACAGGTCATCGACCGCATCTTCGCCCGTAACCCCAAAGCTCGAGTCGTCCTCTGCACCCCGCGAAAGGCATACGGTTTCAACGGTTATCTGCCTGACCACTGGTACGATGCCAAGAACGGCATCTACCTGCAAGAGTATGCCGATATCGTACGCCAGATAGCAGCCTATGAGTCTTTCCCAGTTGCCGACTTCTTTGCCGAATGCGGCGGGCAGCGCCAGCTCGGCAACCTCAGCTACGACGTAGCCCTTCACCCCAATGATGACGGTTTCCAAATTATGGCCAACGTCCTCATTCAAGCTTTCGAAAAGATACTGGCTGAGTAAACAGGAAATATCCATAACATGCAATCAGGGGGAAAGTTCCGCAATGGAGTTTTCCCTTTTTTGTATCCCTCCGAAAAGGCCCTTGGCATGGGCATAAAATAACGTCACGACGATTCAACTAAATCGACGTGACGATTTCACGAACTCGTCGTGACGCTATTTTGAAGCAGACCAATCTTCCCCTTGATTCATATACTTCCGCCATTACCGCTCAGTGTATTTTGGGTTGCGGAAGGCGGGAATGCCCAGGCCCATAACGGCAAAGGCCTTATGGTCGGAGGGCAAACCGAGCAAACGGGATGTGCGGCGCTCTTCGCCGAACAGATCAAGACGGGGATGGCGTCGAGCCTTCTCCTTGCCCATCAATTCCTGGCCCTGGACTACAAGCTGATCTATTCAGAACGCCCCTTTGTTTGACGATTCCGGCCACAAAGATACACAATAATTGATAATCTGCAAGTTTTTTCCCGTTCGTCTTGCCCATCTCAGATTATTAAGCCGCTTTTGTGGCGTAATAGCCATATAAGACATGGAATAGAAGCGTAACAAACAACCATTATATGACATAAGGACGAACAAATCGACGGAGCCAAATATGGGCAAAGGTTTAATGCTGAAACATTACGAGGGTGTTTTAATACATTTTTTGCCAATTTTATTCTTTTCAGAAAGATTATTTCGTCATTTCCTTGCAAATTCAATACTTATTTGTAACTTTGCACACAGAAATCGCAAAAGACAATATAATTATGAGAGACCAGAAGAAAATCTACGAGAAGCCCTTGATGAGGGTTGTTAAACTTCAAGCCTGCGGCATGCTGGCTCAGAGTGGCTCTGTAAAAAGTGTAGGTGGCAGCACGCCATTCGGATGGACACCTACTCCAATGCCATCCGGAACCCCAGACCGCTAAGTTTAAATAGAAATAGGACTTGCAGAGGGTAAGAATTTGGAGCCGGCATCCCAAGACGGAAGCCAGCTCCATTCATTTTATACTTTAATCCGAAACTCCCTCATCGAAGGAACATTATTCAGCTTATCAGTAAGAGCAACGGGCTATGGCTAAACCGACGATAACCATCAACCAAGAGCTGTGCATCCATTGCGGGCATTGCGTCCGAGTCTGCCCCTCTTCCGTACTCAGACAGGAAGAAAGCAGCAATCAGGTCATCGTATCGACCCAGAATGGATGTATCCGCTGCGGGCACTGTGTGGATGTGTGCCCCAAGGACGCCATCTGCCACAGCGCGTTCCCGGCCGAACTCGTTCACGAGGTAAACACAGACTTACTACCGTCGCCCGAGAGCCTGATGGAACTGATGCGCAGCCGTCGCAGCAACCGGACGATTACAGATTGCCCGATACCTGATGAATGTCTGCAGATGATAATGGAGGCCGCACGATATGCACCTACGGCAGAGAATAGCCGGCGCGTACGGCTTCATCTTGTCACCGACCCCGATGCCCTGCAGGAAGTGGAGGCGGCTGTGATGAAATACTTCATGCGGCTGGCCCGCATTCTGCTCTGCCCGCCGGTAAAGTTCTTGCTACAGCCCTTCCTGAAGGACCTCTACCGCGAAGCGCCAGGGCTGCTGGCCATGAACGAGGCGTTCCGCCAGGGGAAAAGGCCTGCCACCTGTCAGGCTTCAGCCCTCCTGGTCATTACAGCACCGCGGAACTACGCATTCGGATACCAAGACTGCAACCTGGCCTACCAGAACGCATCGCTTATGGCAGAGAGTCTGGGTGTGACGCAAATCTACATGGGCTTTGTACAGACCGCCTTTCAAATGATGGGGGTAAGCCGCACGGCCCGTCTGCTCGGCCTGCCCTCCCGCCAAAAGGTCTTTGCCATCATGGCCTTGGGCATTCCCGCCTTCCGATACCGCAAATATACAGAACGGGCATAGGGTGCTCCGCCCGAACTAAAAGAACATTACAACTATGCAAGGAAACTTCTCTTATCACAATCCCACCAAACTGTATTTTGGTGAAGAGTCCTTGAACTACCTCAAGGACGAGTTGAAAAACTATGGCGCAAAAGTGCTGCTGAACTACGGTAGCGGCAGCGTGAAGCGAAATGGCATCTATGACCAGGTGACGGCTATCCTGAAGGAGGCAGGCAAGACCGTCGTCGAGAACCCTGGCGTGATGACAAATCCCACGCTCGAAAAGCTGAAAGAAGGGGTGACGATTGCCCGCGAGAACGACGTAGACCTGATTCTAGCCCTGGGCGGCGGCAGCGTATGCGACTACTCGAAGGCCGTTGCCGCATCGGTCTTCTACGAAGGTGACTACTGGGACCAGTTCTGGCTGAAGCAGCAGAACCCGGCTCAGGACCAGCGCCTGCTGCCCGTAGGATGTATCCTGACGATGGCCGGCACCGGTTCGGAGATGAATGCCGGCACGGTGATTACCGATGCCGAGCACACCTTCAAGGTGGGACGCGTGTTCGATGACCGACTGATGCCCAAGTTCTCCATCCTTAACCCGCGCTTCACGATGACAGTGCCCGAGAACCAGATGAAGGCAGGCATCTACGACATCATGAACCACATCATGGAGCAGTACTTCAGCGACTTCGACGATAACACCAGTGACTACATCTCCGAGGGCCTGATGCGCTCCATTATCCACAGCAGCCGCATTGCCGTCAGGAATCCGCAGGACTATGAAGCGCGCTCAAACATCATGTGGACGGCCACCTGGGCACTGAACACCCTCATCGGACTGGGCAAGCAGCAGGACTGGATGGTGCACATGATCGGACACAGCGTAGGTGCCTGGACACATGCTCCTCACGGCTATGCACTGGCATCCGTCTCAATGGCCTACTATCGTCGCGCCATGAAGCCAGGCCTGCAGAAGTTCGTACGGTTCGCCAAGAATGTGTGGAACATCCAGACCGACGGTCTGACCGACGAGCAGATTGCCGAAGCAGGCTTGAAAGCTCTGAGGGATTGGATGCTGGAGATCGGTCTGCCTCTGACCATCGGCGAGCTGGGTGCCACCAGCCAGATGATTCCCGGCATCACCGAAACCACTGTCATCTATCCGGCAGGCTATCTGAACCTGACGAAGGAGGACGTTATGGAGATACTGAAGGAGAGTCTGTAAACTCTGCTTTGCCGACGAGAACTGGCTTATCAGACATATTTAATTACTTTATAAACAAATTGCTATATGAAAGAACAAGTATTACAGGCCATGCGCGAGGCAGGCAAGCCCGTTTCGGCCGGTGAAGTGACCAAGGCACTGGGTGCCGACCGTAAGGAAGTGGACAAGGCCTTTGCCGAGTTGAAGAAGGAGGGTGCCATCATATCACCTGTCCGCTGCAAGTGGGCGCCTGCCCAGTAACTATTAGGAGGGGATTTCCCCTCCTTTTTTGTAATACAGGAATTTCAGGGCCGTATACTGTCGGAAGATCAAGCCGCTTTTCCTCTCGCCGCGTTGAATGATTTATCCCGAATCGGTCATTAGCTTTATGATGATAATAGACCTCTTCATTTGGCTTTAGACATTTAATCGTTTGCCTTTAGCCAAATGATAGTGCGCCTTTAGGCAAACGATTGTATGCCTAAAGGCGCTGTCCTTATGAGCTCGACAAA
>JAILKU010000051.1 GCA_024693505.1 Bacteroidaceae bacterium
ATCTTGGGAATAAAAGCAAGAGTGTCTACTCAAGCAGGAATAATGTCTCAAACTGACAACCTGTGTAGGAATAAAAAAGTAAAGTGTAAACCAAGTTAGGAATAACAAACAAAACTGTCAACCAAAATCAGTACAGGTCAAGCTCATTATTTCCTTTAGGGGGCGCAATTATTCCCACCTTGGGAATGCAGGATTCCCACCCTGGGAACAAAACATTCCCAGCCTGGGAATAAATAATGAGGCAGGGGGGAATTGATAAGAAGACCCTAATGGACCGATTGGATACCCTTGTTGTGGAACAAGGCGCCCCTTATTGCAGCATAAAGAATGCCTATGCGATTTGCAGAGATGTGGTAGATGATTTGCAGAGATGTGGTAGATGATTTGCAGAGATATGGTAGATGATTTGCAGAGATGTGGTAGATGGTTTGCAGATTGTTTGTAGAGGTTTTGTAGAGGTAAAATAGAAGGAAAATCTGAGGAAAAATTTGCCTAAACCAAATATAATCAGCATCTTAGAAAGCAATTTGTCGCTGTTTAGTAGAGATAGAACTTGAAATATGAATAAATCTGTTCAAAAATAAGGCAATTATCATCATAACGCTGATGAACCGATTCGGGTTAAACCTGTGCTCCTTCATCATATCGTGTTGATGGCCTTTTGCAGAGCTTCCAAGAATCGGGCGGCGTGCGAGCCGTCCATCTGGACGTGATGGAACTGGAAGGAGACGGGCAAAGTTACCTTGAACCAATGCTTGCGATATCTGCCCCATGCGAGGAAGGGATTGGTGTAGACACCGCTGTATTGGTTAACGATGCAGTCTAGTTCCGTCCCGGTCACTGCGGATGTGCCTACAATGACTGCTTCATCGTCTAAGATGTCCTGACAGGTTTGTCTGACGGTCTCTGTCAGATGCAGGTAGTTGGCGTTAAACGCCTCCAGATCGTCGCTGACGGCAACGTCGCAGAAGCTGAGTCCGCCCTTTACGTTATTCACTATCATGTTGATGGCCATACGGTCGTATTTGTACAGTTTCCCGTCCTGAGGCAACATGTAGAACTCCCCGATCCCTGATGCAGCCTTGCCGATGCACCAGCACAGGAGCATGTTGAATTTCAGTCGGCGGCGCCGGCTTATCTTATACAGCCGCGTCACATCGAAGGTCTTGGTGATCGTCACCATCGGCATTGGCGATTTCATCCATAGCTCGAATGCCATCGCCCTATTCGTATCTTTGGGATTTATTTCCTGTTTCATTGTATATTTGTTTTCGAATGCAAAGTTACGAATTATTGTGGAAAGCACCAAAAATTCTGGGATATTCTGGATCTACATTCAAAGGTAGCCTGAGCCATCATACTGGTTCCACTTCTATTCTCATTTCGCAATCTGTTCCGCCACGCAAGATGGAATGGCAAAGCGTCACTGTGAAGTGTTTCTCTTTCCACAGACATTGTAGCGAATAAATCACGCTTTGGCGTGAACACTCACAGAGTAATGGAGTGGTGACATATCCTTTTTTGCACAACTCACAGGTGCATTCCAAGAAGGCAAGGCGATAAACGCGTCCTTTCTCAACGACCTCACCTCTCACCCCTGGCAGTTCATTAGCAATCTGAAAGAAAGTGTCCATGTCGCCTTGGGCACGCTCATGAAGCTTTTGGTAAACAGACAGCGTACCGCCATTCACACAGTTCTTTCCGCATTCCGAAAGGAAGGCCGACCGTTGCTCTGGAGAGAGCCGCTCCAGACCTTTCTCGAAACCCTTGAACCAATTTTCTATTTCCATTTTCTCGTCATTAATTTTACTTTTTGCCAAAGTCATAGTAGTAGCTGGCATGGATGATGCCCATTGTCATTGTGCCTGTACTCATTAACTATTTCGTAAATGATCCAATTTCTATCAGATTTCCGTCAGGGTCGGCCACATAACAAGTGCGTTGTCCCCAAGGTTCTGTGGTGGGGGGAAGAACGGAAGCGGCACCATTAGTGAGCGCATGTTGGTATGCCTTATCGACATCGGCGAAGGTGGGCACGTCGAATGCCAATTCTACAGTACCATTGAACCCCTGGGGATATTGGAACTTACGAGAGACCATCTGCTCGAAAGCGTCACGCGGGAAGAGGATGATACGCATGTCGCCCAGCGTCATCTCCACGTTAGGCTGAATGCCGTCCCAATCGGTGGTAAAACCGAAAGTCTTCGTGTAGAAATCGACAGTTGCTTTGTTGTCGCGGGTGAAAAGCCCCACGGTGTTAAATTTGAATCTTTCTTTCATTTTGTTTATGGTTTTGTTATGAATCCGAAGCGAACAGGCTCATGCTCGGCAGAATTCAACTATGACTTGATTGACTTCTCCCTTCGGGCCGTCGAGCTGAACCTTCTGCTCTCGCTAAAACGCAGCTTTCATGAATGGCGGCAAACGTGGCAACCGCCGCTACGATGGTGATGGGGGCGATAGACCAAAATGTCATGGGGACTGCAATGAATAGCAGGAATCCTGTTGCCTTATTCGCGAGGGTGTGAGGGAAGCAACAGCGTCCGTACATCACAAGTGCCACAAGCTGATTCGCGACTTTAATCGCGACAATTACGCCTGCCCACAGCCAAAGCCATTGCGGCAATCTGAGTAACGGAAGGAGCGTCCAGGCACAACACGCTACGAAGCAGATGTCTGCCACGCTATCCAGCAATGCTCCAGTCCTGGTAACGCACTTCAGCTTCCGAGCCAGCCATCCGTCGGCTATGTCGCTGATGCCACAAACGAGGTAAAGCACCCCAAAAAAGATGCTTGACACATTGCTTAACAACAGAGCAACAGCTCCGACAATTCGGAGCGACGACAGAATATTCGGCAGATATTTCATTGGTACTCAGCAAGTGTCTTGACCTCACAACCTTTGCTTTCGTAATCATTTACTCAATCATGAAGCTACGTGGATAGAAATCGCTGTAGAAACGCCCGTCGGTGGCGGTGAACTTCAGCACGCAGTAGTTGGGATCGGTCACGCCGCCGGGGTAATACTCCGTGTCTCCATCACGCCAAATCATTTCTTTCGAGGCGGCATCCGTCAATACCTCCATCGTGCCCCGCAGCATCATGCCTTTGAAGCCTTTTGCATCGCAGAAATAGATGCTGGCTTTGGGGTTGGCCTTGTATTGAGCCACACGTATTGAGAATGTGTTGGTTGTAAAATAGAAGGTTTTGATACCCTCACGCTTGCGTGGCTTCAACATGGCCTTGGTCCAAGGAAAACCTTCTTGGTCTACGGATGAGATGTAAGCGATGGGCAGTTTGTCGGCCATCTGCGCAATGAGTTCTTTAACGCCTGCCAAAGCGAGGTTAACATTCATGACTTCATCGTTACTGACATCCAACGTTTGGCGCCAACGCTTCAGCTGGGGGAAAAACGTTTTCATCATGCCGATATATTCCTCTTTGGTGATGGGTTTCTCCAACCCCTCGTTTACTGCGCCAACGAACTTGGCACAATGTTCAATCATCTCTTCCATCGTGCAGTCCTGCAGGAACTTGCCATCCTTGTAGCAATACATGCAGTAATCTTCGTTCTTTGTGCCGTCGGCATTGGTACCAAGTACATCTTCGGTTAGCGGCATGCCACAGCTTTGACAAAGTTTCTGATCCATAATATCTTTATTTGTTAAGTCCTAACCTTAATATTCTAATTGGCCTGTTCTCACCTTGATACTGATTTGCATCGATACAGGTTTCACCTATGGGGACAAAACCACACTTTTCCATCACTCTGCCTGAGGCGGGGTTATCGACGAAATGACCGCTAATGAGCGATTTGATATCAGTAGTTTGTCGGATATGGTCTATCATCAGTTGCAATGCTTCTGTACAGATACCTTTGTTCCAATAGGGCTTAGCCACCCAGTAGCCGATGAGCGGTTCACCCTCGCGGGCCGGCAGGTCACATTCACACGAAGGTCCGTAACCCATAGCCCCTATCGCCTCTCCAGTTTCCTTCAGCTCGATGGCCCATGTGTGCAACGCATCGTTAAATACGGTGCGAATAATCTCCAGACTCTCCTCCACACTCTGATGCGGCGCCCATCCTGCACGAGGCCCGACATCCGGATCGGAAGCCCACTTATACAACGTCTCCGCATCACTGTCTCGCCAAGGGCGCAATATAATACGATTTGTTTCCATTGTCATTTTCTTTGTTGCCCTAACTCGAATGCCTCGTTCAGGGCATTGGTATTCTTAATGTCGCCTTTATCCTTGAACCTTAAACCCTTAAACCGCCGGTCCTGCAAGGAACGCCTGAATGTCGTGCAGTTTCTGCTCTGCTGCGAGACGCCCCATCTGATAAACGCGACGTATCTTGTCGGCATTCTGCTCTGTGCGTCCGATGGGAAGCGTCTGCTCTGGATAGATGAGCAGGATGCGTCCGGCCTGTTCTTCACGCTGGAGATAGTCGAGCTGGGCGTTGTACATCTCGTGGCGGCGTCCCATGGCCTGGATGATCGCAGGATAGCGCCGCATGAAGAGGTGGAAGAGGGGCATAAGGCGGGTGCGCTTCTTGGTAAAACCCTTGGGCTGAGTCAGCACCACGATGTTCCGCTCATAGCCCAGCTGCTGGAAGTGGCGGAGAGGAATGGAATCGACAATGCCGCCGTCCAACAGCCTGCGACCCTCCAGGCAGACGGGACGGGAGACGATGGGCATGGAGGCCGAGGCGCGAATCCACTCCAGGCAGTCGTAGTCCACCCTTTCGAGCTGCTTATAGACGGGCTGCCCCGTCTCGGCATCGGTGCAGACCACATGGAACGCCATAGGATTCCGCTCGAACGTCCCGCCATCGAAGATGTCCAGCTCAGTGGGCAGGGTGTGATAGCTGAACTCAGCACCCACCAGGTCGCCCGTCTTCAGGAAGGAGCGCCAGCTCATGTAGCGCGGTTCGCCGATGAAACGCAGGTTGTAGCGCAGGACGCGTCCCGGCTGGCGGGACTTGTAGTTGCACCCGAATGTGGCACCCGCCGATACGCCGATGAGTCCGTCGAACTTCACTCCGGCCTCCATCATCACATCCATTACTCCGGCGGTAAAAAGCCCCCGCATACCGCCTCCTTCAAGTACCAATCCTGTCTTCATAACTACTTTTTGCGGCAAAGGTAACGCTTTTTTTAATAAGATTAGTGTAAGAGTGAGAAAAAATATCTATCTTTGCAGCCAAATATGAAGAGTTTTAACGAAATGGGGCTTTGCAACGAGCTGTTGCAGGCCATTACGGAGCAGGGATACGAGCATCCCATGCCCGTGCAGGAGCAGGTGATACCCTACTTGCTCCAGATGCAGGTTTATGGAAACGCCGAGGAGGGTATTGGAGAGAAGCAGGAGCCGGGCGACCTGATTGCCCTGGCACAGACAGGAACGGGAAAGACAGCGGCATACGGACTGCCCATCCTGCAGTTGATTTATCAGGGAGAGAAGGGACAGACCGAGGACACGGGCAGGACATCGGCCCTCATCCTGTCGCCCACCCGCGAGCTCTGCCTTCAGATAGCCGACGACCTGAGGGGCTTTGCCAAATACATGCCCTCCATCGAGGTGCTGGCCGTCTACGGCGGTGCCAACATTGAGCCGCAGATAAGGGCACTCAAGCATGGTGTGGACATCGTAGTGGCTACGCCCGGACGCCTCATCGACCTGATGAAACGCGGCGCAGCCGACCTGTCGAGTGTGCATCTGCTGGTGCTCGACGAGGCCGACGAGATGCTGTCGATGGGTTTCCAGGAGGACATAGACACGATTCTGGAAGGTGTGCCCGAGACGCACCGTACGCTGCTCTTCAGTGCTACGATGAGCCGCGAAATCGAACGCATCGCACAGAACTACCTGCACGAGGCCAAGGAGATTCAGGTGGGCAGCCGCAACGAGGGGGCCGAGAACGTGAACCACATCTACTATATGGTGCACGCCAAGGACAAGTACCTGGCCCTGAAACGCGTAGTGGACTACTATCCCCGCATCTATGCCATCATCTTCTGCCGCACGAAAGTGGAGACGCAGGAGGTGGCCGACAACCTGATCCGCGACGGTTACAACGCCGATGCCCTGCACGGCGACCTCAGTCAGCAGCAGCGCGACCTGACGATGCAGAAGTTCCGCCAGCACCGCACCCAGCTGCTCGTGGCGACCGATGTGGCAGCCCGGGGACTGGACGTAGACGACCTGTCGCACGTCATCAACTACGGTATGCCCGACGATGTGGAAAACTACACCCACCGCAGCGGCCGCACAGGTCGGGCGGGCAAGAAGGGCACCAGCATCTCCATCGTGCACGTCAGGGAGAAGAGCAAGATACGGCAGGTGGAGAAGACCATACAGAAGGAGTTCGTACTGGGCACTCTGCCCGAACCGAAAGACATCTGCTCCAAGCAGCTCTATCATGTCATCGACGATATTGAACGGGTGGAGGTTGACGAGGAGGAGATAGCACCCTTCATGGACGATGTCCGTAAGCGCTGGGAATGGCTCGACAAGGAAGACCTCATCAAGCGCGTGCTGAGCCGCGAGTTCAGCCGCTTCCTGCGTTACTATGCCAATGCGCCCGAGATAGAGGATGTCAGGACGGGCAGCAAGGACAAAGAGGAAGGCAGAAAGGGGTCGCGCGGCAAGCGTGGAAAGGGCGACCACACCGCCGAGGAAGGCTATGCCCGCCTCTTCCTGAACGTGGGAAAGCTGGACGGCATGTTTGCCCGCGAGATAATCGGCCTCATCAACAGCCACGTAAAGGGCGACAAGGTGGAGATAGGACGAATAGACCTGATGAAGAGCTTCTCGTTCGTGGAGGTTCTCGAGGCCGATGCCGACCGCGTCATAAAGGGCCTCAAACACGGCGTGACGGTTAAGGGACGGCCTGTGGTGATCGACCGTACGACAGACGAGGAGAACAAGAAAAGCGCCTCGCAAAGGGGAGCGAAGGAGAGCAAGGGACATAAGCCTGCCTCAGGACAGACGAAGCAGAAGGCTGGCAACAATCCCTGGAAGAAAGCCGAAGCCGGTAAGGCCGCCAAGAAGCAGAAGCCCTCGCGCGAAGAACGCGGTTATACGGCACCTCGCGGACGCAAGTTCAGCAAGGAAGACTGGATGAAGTTCCTGCACCCGGAACAGAAGGAACACAGGGGAAAGGACGGACTGATTGGTGAGGAACCGGACTTCAGCGAAGAAGGATGGGCAAGAAGGAAACCTAAAAAGAAATAGATATGAAAGCAAGAGAGATTCTGGCCGTATTGCTGCTGGGCGTCAGCGGGCTGACGAAAGCCGACGAAGGCATGTGGATGCTGAACAAGATTGACGAGCAGACAGCTCAGGCGATGAAAGAACTGGGACTCGAACTGACCCCAAGAGAATTGTACAACCCCGACGGAGTTAGCCTGAAAGATGCCGTAGTGGATTTCGGCGACTTCTGTTCGGGCGTCGTGGTTAGCCCCAAGGGACTGGTGTTTACAAACCACCATTGCGGATATGGTGCCATTCAGAAACTTTCGACTCCCGAAGACGACATTCTGAAGAACGGCTTTGTCGCACGCAGCTATGAAGAGGAGCGTCCGGCCGAAGGACTCTTCGTCCGCTTCCTGCAACGCACAGAGGAATGCTCGTCCCGCGTTATGAGAGCGCTGGACGAAGTCTATCGCACCCATCCGCAAACGCCGACCGCCGTGCTGGACCGCCAGTACACAGACAGCATCTGCCGGGTAGTAGAGCGCGAATACAGCAAGGCCAACCCGGGTTTGGACTGCCAGGTGAAGAGCTACTACGGCGGCAATGCCTTCTACGTATCTATTTATAAGGTGTATCGCGATGTGCGCCTGGTCTTCACGGCTACGGAGACGCTGGGTAAGTTCGGAGGCGATACGGATAACTGGATGTGGCCGCGCCAGACCTGCGACTTCAGCGTATTCCGCATCTATGCCGACAAGGATGGCGAGCCCGCAGAGTATTCAAAGGACAACGTGCCCCTGAAGGCCAAGCGCTATGCAAGGGTCTGTCTCGACGGCTTCCGTCCCGGCGACTACTGTATGACGGTGGGCTACCCTGGTTCCACCAGTCGCTACCTGTCGTCCTACGGCATCAACGAGCGTGTGAACGGCACAAACATCAGCATGATAGACGTGCGTGGCAAGAAGCAAGATGTGTGGAAGAAGTGGATGGACTCGGACCGTGCCATCGCCATCAAGTACGCTTCCAAGTTTGCCTCGTCGTCGAACTATTGGAAGAACTCCATCGGCATGAACAAAGCCGTCAAGGAGTTGAACGTCATCGGCCAAAAGCAGCAGCTGGAGCAGGACATACGTCGATGGTACGGCAAGGACCAGGGGCTTACCGCCCGCTTCGGCACCATGTTCGACGAACTGGAGAAGGCCTACGCCAACCGTTACGAAGCCATCCGCGCCTATGGATTCTTCTCCGAGACCTTCCTGCGCGGCATCGAGATTCGCCGCGTGGCAGCAACGGCGGCATCGAAGCCCACAAACATGGATTCGACGGAAACAGAACTGGCCCGCGAACAGGCAAAGGCTTTTTTCAAGGACTACGATGCCCGCGTCGATGAGGAGACGATGGCCGTCTTGCTCGACAACTATCGCAAGCAGGTGAAGCCCGAGTATCTGCCTTCAATCTACAAGGACATCGACAAACGCTTCAAAGGCGACACGAAGGCCTACGCCCGCGACCTGTTCTCGCACACCGTGATGACCGACATCTCTTGTGTGGATAAGTTCATTGCCGACAGCACACTGCGCGACACCGACCCGCTCTTCAAGTACAACGAATCGGTGCGCGACATGCAGACGACGCTCTACAACAAGATTCGCGATGACCGCCAGACCATCGACTACAACGAACACTTGCTGACTCAGGCCATCCTGGAACGCGAACAGGAAACAGCGCACTACAGCGATGCCAACTTCTCGCTGCGACTTTCATACGGCTTCATTCAGGACTACACCGCTGGCAGTCAGCATTTCGACTACTTCACCCCCAGTCAGAGCCTCTTGGACAAGGCTGCCAAGCAGGGCGAGATTGAGGACTACAAACTGGAGCAGGACATCATCAGCCTGATTCAGCAGAAAGACTTCGGTCGCTATGCCGATCCGAGCGACGGCGACCTCCACCTTTGCTTCCTCTCCAACAACGACATCACGGGCGGCAACTCCGGTTCCCCCATGTTCAACGGCAAGGGCGAACTCATTGGTCTGGCCTTCGACGGCAACTGGGAAGCCATGTCGGGCGACATCACCTTCAATCCCGACCTCCAGCGCTGCATCGGTGTCGATATCCGCTTTGTCCTCTACCTCATCGACAAGTGGGGCCACGCCGACAGGCTGATTCGCGAGATGGGACTGTAGGAAATGAAGAGTGAAGAATGAAAAATGAAGAATGAAGAGTGAAGAATGAAGAGTGATGAATGAAGAATAAAAAGACACAGAGTCTTTGATTTTTTTATGAAGTTCTGCACGAGGCATCTACGATGTTTCACGGAGAGGTCGTGTCCTCGCCGAAGGCCTCTGTGAAGGACCTACGGCCTCTTTTACCTTCGCGAAGAAATGGCAACTGGAGAGCTTACTCCCACCTTCTCTGCTTGCTTCGGTCAGGCCTTCCTCGAATTGCATCCCACAAAGTATGCCGAGGAACTCGTGAAGCGCATGGAAAAGAGCGGTGCCAAGGCTTATCTGGTGAACACCGGTTGGAACGGCACAGGCAAGCGCATCTCCATCCCCGACACACGTGGTATCATCGACGCCATTCTGGACGGTAGCATATTGAAGGCTCCCACGAAGAAGATTCCTTACTTCGACTTCGAGGTGCCCACAGAGTTGCCCAACGTGAATCCCGCTATCCTCGATCCTCGTGACACCTACGCTGAGGCCAGCATTTGGGAGGAGAAGGCTAAGGACCTGGCAGCCCGCTTCATCAAGAACTTCGGCAAATACACCTCTAACGAAGCTGGCAAGGCTCTCGTTGAGGCAGGTCCAAAATTGTAATTTGATACATCATTTGTAAATAAAAAGCGGTTCTAATCGAAGGAACCGCTTTTTTGTTACGCTACGCTGCAAATTGTGCCTATTACTGATTTAGAATCATATTTACCAACGACGTCACGTCGGCCATCCAGCTGCGGGCCATCGTTGAATAACCGTATGCAGATGAAGCCGCTTGTTACCATTGCCATCCCCGCCTACAAGGCGACACATCTGGCGGCAAGCATCCGTTCCGCCGTGGAACAAACGTATCAGGAAACGGAAATCATTGTCGTGAACGACCAGTCGCCGGAGGACGTGGAGATGGTGGTGAAAACTTTCAACGACCCACGCATACGCTATCATAAAAACGAAAGAAACGTAGGTAAAAACGACCCTTCCCTCAACTGGAACGAATGTCTCCGACGGGCTCGCGGTGAGTGGTTCTGTCTGCTTTGTGATGACGACCAATATGCCCCCTCTTTTTTGGAAACCATGATGCAGCTGTCTGTCCGTTATCCTGAGTGCAACGTCCTGCGTTCGGGGGTCAGCGTTATTGATGGTGAGGGCAGGGAGACGAGCCGCTACCCGACCTCGCCCGAGTTTGAAACGATTGAGGAATACATGTGGGCGCTGTTCCATGGTCAGCGTCGCCAAACCATCAGCGAATTTCTTCTGCGTCGCCAAACCGTCTGGCAAGCGGGGGGATATGTCAATTTGCCATACGCCTGGGGTTCCGACAATCTCTCCATTTTCCGTTTCGGGCTGCAGGGAGGCATCGCTTCAACCTCGTTGCCATTGACCGTATTCCGGGACAGTGGCGAAAACATCTCCAGCGACGGACGCAATATGGATGAAAAACTGAAGGCCTTCCGGCAATATATGCAAGCGGCGAAGGATATGGTCAGGAATGAAGGTTTCCGAACAGACCTATATCCCGTCATTGACGACTATTATCGCCGCGCCTGTGTCGATCATATTGTGGAGGCCGATGCAGAAGCCCTGCGCCATATTATTTCCGACAGAAGACGCTTAGAGATACCCACAAGGAGCATTCTTCGTGCTTTATTGAAACGATGGCCAAGATGCCTTCTTCACTAATTCTGATAAATGAAACCCACTAATTTTGATAAATATTTATCCTTATTTGTGAATACAGAAAAGAAGAAACGAATGGTCTTAATTGAACTTTAATTTTCTTAATCATTGCCCTACTTTAGAATTTATGAATAATTTATGGTTAATTTTTGGTAATTCGTGTTTCCTTCAACATAAATGCCCATGAATTGAACATGAATTATTCATCAATTGTTTTCGATGTTATTTATTTGAAACGAATTGCCCTAATTGAATTTTAATTATCTTTGATTCTAATTTCTGAACCTAATTATTCCAATTATTCAAATTACTTTCTAAAATATTCAACGAATGATCCAAGATGCACCGTTGTGTCGGATTTGCAATCCGAAACAACACATCTTATAATCAAGTAACATAGGTATTCTTTTCGGATTTCGGATTGTAAATCCTGATATTTAAAGCGGGAGCCGAGGTTCCCGACGAATGAAAACATGAATGTAAATATTTTTCATTCCATACAAGAACAAATGGCAAGGTTTATGGAAAGATTAAGTTAACTTAGCCCCGTAAGTTAAGTTAACCTTCGCCCGAAAGTTAAGTTAACTTAAGCCGATAAGTTAAGTTAACTTATGGGCATAAGGATTAACCGCCTGATTATCAAGGCCCATTATTCGACGAGAAAAGTCCTTTTACGATGTCAAGATTTTTCTAACGCAAGTCACTTGTCGTAGAACGTATGTCCTACGACAGGAACCCGTAGTGTCGGATTTGCAATCTGACACCTGCGACTATCAGGATTTGTAATCCTAATCATATACTATAACATGATATACAAGCAATATAGGTATTTTTCGGATTCCCGATCTGACCCAACGGAGACATCACTTCCTATGCCAAAGAAACCGTCAATATATTGACAGCTTTTAGACAGTAATATGTAAAAGCGCGAGCACCAGTAAGGATACTCGCGCTTTCCATAGCGTTGGACTTGTCATTACTGACGAGGAAGTC
>JAILKU010000107.1 GCA_024693505.1 Bacteroidaceae bacterium
TGACCGGCAAGTACTGGCCAAGTATGTTCAAAATAACATATACAGAAAGAGACTAGTTTTTATTGACAGGGGTGCTCTTCAAGGGCTGAGATAATACCCGTAAAACTGATCCGGATAATACCGGCGTAGAATAAAAATGAAAAAAATGTTTATCGCCGCGGCAGTTCTGTTGCCGCTTCTCTGCGTAGGCCAGAACGACCCCCAGAATGACTTCACCCAACAATCCATCGATTCAACCGTAGTCACCGCCACAAGGGCTTCATCCCGCACTCCGGTGAGCTATTCCGAAATGAGCGAAGAACGTATCGTAAGTACTTCTCCGATCAATTCGCTGCCAATGACGCTTAGTCTCATGCCTTCAGTGGTTTCTACCAACGAGGGCGGCACCGGACTCGGCTATTCGAAATTCAGAGTGCGCGGAAGCGACCCGAGCAGGACCAATGTCACAATCAACGGCATCGCCCTGAACGATGCAGAGAGCCAGGAGGTATTCTGGGTTAATATAGCATCTGTAGGTTCTATGCTTAACTCAGCACAGTTGCAGAGGGGTCTCGGTACATCTACTGTCGGCAGCGGCGCCTTCGGAGCGAGCCTCAACATGCAGACCGCCCTGCCCGGCAACGAGCCTGCGGCATCAGTGGATATCAGCGGCGGTTCTTTCAAGACCAACCTTATCAACGCTTCGGTTTCTACCGGCAGGATGCCGGGTGGCTTCACTTTCGACTTCAAGTATAACTACGGAACGACTGACGGTTATATCAGGAATGCGTGGGTAGACCTTAATTCCATGCTGGCATCTGCATCGTGGAACAACGAAAACAATCTCGTCAAGTTCAACTTCCTGCACGGCATGCAGCACTCAGGCATAACCTGGGAGGGTATTTCAGCCGCACAGATGGCCGTCGACCGCCGCTATAATCCAGCCGGCGAGTATGTTGATTCTAAGGGTAATGTCCAATATTATGACAATGACTCCGACAATTATATCCAGAACCACTATCAGCTGATACATGTAGCGCGACTTTCGGACAGATTCACTCTCAGCACTACGCTGAACTATACTGACGGTGAAGGATACTATGAGGCGTATAAGGACAAGGCGGTGGATTACATCAACCGAAAGAGTTCAGCTGCAGACAATTTCGCAGGTGCAAGCAACCTCAAGTACCGCGACGACAAGACAGAAGCTATTTTCAACCTTGCATATTCGAGGTATTACGGGTATCATTTCGGAGAAGTGATCTGGAGACAGGGACAGATTGACTACGGTCATGAGAAACCCTGGTACGAGAATAATTCAGTTAAGAGTGATTTCTCTACTTTCCTCAGGGTAGAGAGGGAAGTCGTGGACCAGCTGAACCTGTATGCTGACCTTCAGTTCAGACATATAGACTATAGCATGAAAGGTCCGGACGACGACGGCACGAAACTGGACAGCACCTATGTGTGGAATTTCTTCAATCCCAAGGCCGGAGCAAGCTACGGTTTCGGAAAGGGGAGCACCGTCTATGCATCGGTAGCCCTCGGACACAAGGAGCCCAGCCGCGCAGACCTTAAGGATGCTGTGGCTAACGGTACCAAGGTATATCCCGAGACAATGGCAGATTACGAAGTGGGCTACAGGTTCGCATCACCCCAGTTCTCAGCGTCAGCCAACATCTATCTCATGGAATACGACAACCAGCTTGTCACTACCGGTCGTTTCACTCCTTCAGGTTACCTCATCAAGGAAAATGTAAAGCGCAGCTACCGCAGGGGAATCGAGCTTGTGGCAGGATATCAGCCTGCAGATTGGTTCCGTCTGGATGCCAACGCTACTTTCTCCACCAACAAGATTGTCATAGACGGCGGACGCAGGGATCTCGCCCTCTCACCGTCAGCAATTGCTTCCGGAGTGGCTACATTCAAGATCGCCAAGATGCTGGAGCTGGCCACTACAGTGAAATTCGTGGGCAAGCAGTACATCGACAATACCGGCAGCGAGGCCAAGACGCTTCCTCATTATACAGTTGTAAGCCAAAGCGCCACTTTCAGTTTCAACAAAAACGTAAAAATCGCTATTTTTGTAGACAATCTCCTGAACAAGATGTACGTGGCTGATGCCTGGGCATACGGTGACGATGTAGGTTACTTCCCTCAGGCTCCACGTAACGGAATGTTCAAGCTGACATTTGCGTTCTAACGGTTTGACTGATGATAATTATAGCGGACAGCGGCTCCACCAAGGTTGACTTCCGTGTCGTAGACGACAACGGAAGAGTTCACAAGACTGCATGCAGCGGGATGAATCCCGTTTATGTAAGTGCGACGGCAATCCAGGACGCCCTCAAGTCCCAGGTCCTGCCCCTCAGCGGCAAGAAAGTAGATTCTATTTATTTCTATGGTGCCGGTGTGATAGGGGATACTGCCGACAAGGTCCGTTCCGCCTTCTCCGAAGTATTCGATTATGACCTGATCTATGTCGAATCTGATATGCTAGGTGCGGCCAGGGCTCTGTTCGGCGACAGGGCCGGCATAGCCTGCATCCTCGGCACCGGTTCCAACAGCTGTTTCTACGACGGCCGCAAGATTGTGCGCAACGTGCGCTCCGGCGGCTTCATCCTCGGAGACGAGGCCGGCGGGGCGGATCTTGGCAAGAGGCTGCTGAAGGCCTATATCAAAGGGCTGCTGCCCGCTCTTCTGGAGGCAGAGTTCGAGGAGCGCTACCATCTCGATTACGCGGCGATTGTCCGCCACGTGTACAGGGAGCCCGAGCCTGGCAAGTTCCTGGGGTCTTTCTCTCAGTTCATCGAAGACCATCTCGACGACCCGTATATCAACGCGCTGCTTACCGGGGCTTTCAACGATTTTCTGCGTATCAATGTGATGCAGTACGACGTCTTCCATCACGAAGTGAGCTTCATCGGTTCGGTGGCCGCCGTTTACAAGGATGTCCTGACCAGATGTATTGATGAGGCAGGACTGAAGCTCGGCACCATAATGCGCGGCCCCATAGACGCATTGGTTGAATACCACACCCGCCGCAGGCAGCAGGAGGAACGCACTTCCGAAGAGCTGATGGACAAGGCGGTGGCAACGCTGATGGCCCGCACAGGGCTGGAAGACCGCGAAAAGGCTCGCGAGCTGCTGCTGAAGTACGGCTCGGTGGCCAAGGCGGCAGAGAATTACAGATAGTATGTTCAAGAACGAATACGGATCCAAACTGCTCGCGGAAGCCGTCGAAAACCTGGCTTCGCTGCCCGGCATAGGCCGCCGCAGCGCATTGAGGCTCGCCCTTCACCTGCTGTACGAACCTGTCCCCAACGTGGAGAAGTTCGCCTCGTCGATTGTGGATTTCCGCAGCAAGATACATTTCTGCCCCCGCTGCCATATGATCAGCGACGACGGCAGCTGTGCATTCTGCGACGACCCGCACAGAGACTCCCGTACGGTATGTGTGGTGGAGAACCACGCCGACCTGCTGAGCATAGAGAACACAGGACAGTATCGCGGACTTTACCACGTCCTTGGAGGCATCATATCCCCGATAGACGGTGTCGGCCCCGGTGACCTGACGATCAAGGATCTTGCTGAAAGGGTGGCTGCCGGCGGAGTCGACGAGGTCATCCTTGCCCTCAGCACATCGATGGAAGGGGAGACGACCTCCTTCTACATCTCAAGACAGCTGGCAGCCTATGACGTCAGACTGACGGCGATAGCCCGCGGAGTGGGATTCGGCGACGAGCTGGAATACACCGACTCGATGACGCTGGGCCGCTCTATTGTCAACCGCCAGCCCTTCAAATCGTAAAGCAGAATGAGTTTTCTGGAGATAGTCCTGCTGGCCGTCGGCCTGAGTTTCGATACCCTCGCGCTAAGTATCGTCGGAGGTATGTGTACCGCAAAGATCAGTGCGGGGCAGAATATACGCATCATTTCGACCTTCGGACTCGTTCAGGCCGCATTCCTGCTGGCCGGCTGGCTGCTCGGCGGCAGTTTCGTGCGTTATATCGAGGCATACGACCACTGGGTGGCTTTCGTCC
>JAILKU010000033.1 GCA_024693505.1 Bacteroidaceae bacterium
CCTCTCTCCAATAGTTAAATATTCTAAAAAGTGGGGCAAAAGAGATACAACTTAAGGGACTTTTTGTTAATTTTGCAGGCAGAAAAATCTGATTGAAGAGGAATAGTGTTGAACTATATTTGATGAGTTATATATATGATAGTCTTTATTTGACTGCACAAACAGTTATTTACGATAGTCCTACAATGGAAGCCTCATACGTAACATTAAGTGGGCTATAATGCTATACTCTTTCTCTTTGCTTATGAAAAGGATTCTTTCTATACTTATTGTCGTCCTTCTATTAATAGCATCATCGTGTTATGCTCAGACGAAAACGTATAATTTTGCGGAGCATGAAAGAAACGCGGTTGCTCTGAGACATGTTACAGAGAATATGGAAGTCAATAGGACCTTCAAGTACAAGAAGCATACCTTTCATGTGGAGGAGTGCAAGCTGGCAGCCAGCTATGACCCCGAGGAGGGCGAGATGGTTCAGGTTTATTGGAGGGTGAGTGACAGCTTGCATGTCTTCGAGAACTCTTTTGTTGATGATAAAGGCTGGTGCCTCCCCCTGGATGGCGGGGCGGCGAAGGGTGAGATGAAGAAGTGCCTCGCCTGCATTCCAGCCTTGGCACCTTACGGCAAGGAACTGTTCGTCTATGCGAAGGCTGACGTCTCGCTCGATCCGGACGTGAGGAGCCGTGTGACGTTCTGGGCCGTGGCCGAGAAAACGGAGCGTACCTGGGCTGGAGAGCCCTGGCCCGGTAAAAAGGTGTGGAAAAAGTTGCAGAGGAAAGGGAAAGCTGTCATAGGAAAAAAGCTTGGGAGAAGAATAAAGTAGCCGTAGAAAAAAGCCTTTTATCCTTTCTGCGCTTTTGGCGGGCATATGAAACTTGTTCAGACATTTTGGACATTTTGTCGTTCAGCAGTGGAGCAATCTCATGGATGGCTCCATGCTGAATATAATCTGATGCCGTGGACTCTAAGTTGCTTGAGCATAAGAAAACACTATGACAGAGTAATACTCTATACAGATTCAGCAGGTAAGAGCATGCTCATATCATGCTGCTGTACCTATCTCATAGAGATATTCAGGAGCAAAGTCGGCTCCATTTTCCCATTCAACGGTATTGAACTTGATGGAAAAGTGCTTAAAATATTCAATGTCCTTCAGTGGGGTGTACACTGAACCATTCAGCGAATTGCTCAGGTCAACAATCCTCCGCTCCCCATTGTTGAACAGCAACAGCAGCCTGAAGCCGTCTATATATTCTGCTTTGATCACTTCCATAAACATCGCTTCATTATTTTAAGGGTTCAATTTTATCGAGTGGCTCGCCTTTCTGTGCCTTCTCCCAATTGTTCATTAATTCGGCACGATGGTCTTCAAGCCACTCCAATATCATGCGCAGCGCTCTTCCTGGCATCTCGCCTTTCACAATTCCGTCTTTGATGCTTACGATAACCTTGTAGTCACCGTACCATGCATGGAAGTGCGGAGGCTGATGATCAGAAAAGTTCATCCAGATGTAGATTCCATAGAAGAAACTTATTTGTGGCATATTTAAAAGCATTATTGCTATTTGTCGGCAAAGATACACATAATTTCCGAATAGTGAATGTAAAAATGAAAAAAAAAATGAGAATTGCGTAATTATAGTGAACCTTGCGAGAAGTTTTATCGAAGAAAGGTTCATAGCCTCTGCCCAATAGTTAAACTTTCTAAAAAATGGGGCGGGGCTGATACAACGTATCAGAAAATGTGTTAACTTTGCAGGCGGAATGTTCCCCCGTATGCGGCAAGGTGTGCCGGCGGTGGCGGGGGTCGAGTAGGGGAGATGCGTTCCCCGCACTTATTCATCCTCCGAATGCGAGCTGAAGACTCGCCGCTACGGATAACATTTTTAGGTCCCTTTTTATTAACAACGATGAAGAAAGGAGGTAGATACGATGCTACAGATTCTGATGAATCCCAATATAGCCCGTTGTGTGGCTATGGCGATGATTGTGATTGGGCACGAGGCCGGACGCCGCTGTCGCCGGTATGCTGAGGCCCGGCCTGCTCCCGTGCCGGTTCCTCTCCCTGCTCCCGTGCCGGTACAGGCCGTGCGGAGCGAACCGCAGCCTGAGGGCGGCTGTCTGCCCATGCCGGGCGGGCCGCGGCCTGAGTGTGCCCGATGCCCGGGGCGTACGGTTCACATCACCGTGCAGGAGGGCGGCATGGTGAACGTGAACGACATTCACGACAACGGGCAGGTACTCAGCCTGCCGGAGAGAAAGGAGGTGGAGACATGAACGTGGTGCTGAAGGCCGAACAGGGCTCTACGGTGAACGTGAACGACATCCACGACGTCGGGACGGTCTATGTGGGCACTCCGGCGCCGTCCGCTGCCGCCCAGCCGGGGCGCGAGCAGCAGGAGCGCATGCACGGGGTGATACAGTCGCTCATCAACGACGGCCTGTTCCGCGAGAAGCAGGACTTCGAGGCCCTGCGCCGCATCATCGTGGAGCGCGGGCTGGGCGGTCTGGGCTACGAGGACTTTGCCCGCTACCTGTGCCGCGAGTTCGACATCCCGGAGCACCTGCGTCCCTCGGGCAACAACCTGAAGCGCGTGGTGTTCGGACAGGGGACGTTCCCCGGATGGAAGACGCCCGGGCTGGACGACCTGCGCCACTCGCGCTTCCTGAACATTGCCTCGCTCTTCCTGCGGGGCATGGGCCTGGAGCCCTGAGGGATGCAGCAGAGGGGTGTTCCCCTGCCCGCCCGTTACCGCGGCATTACCGCCGCACTACCCACTCATTACCCTGCCGGGTCATTCCTTGGCAGGGTATTTTTATGTCCGTAACTTTGCACCATGAAACCGTAGAACCGACTAAATCGCAGCGTTATGGAACAGCAGACAATCAACGAAATCGTGGAGGCCATCAGGACGATGCGCTCCATGCTGGCCGACCTGGCCCGCGACGTGCAACAACTGAAAGAAGGGAGAGAAGAGAAAAAAGAACTTCCCCCTTTGAAACCCCTATTAGAAAAAACAGAAGAGAGGGAAGAAAGCTTTTTTGTTTTAACGGCAAAGCCGGAAATCGCAAAGAAAGACAAACGTTTTAAGAAACCTACTCCTGAGCAAGTGCAGGCCTATCTTGACGAACTGGGAGAGACACGCTTCAGCGGAGGCGAGTTTTGTGACTACTACGAGATGGTAGGCTGGCAGGTAGGCACGAAAAGCAAGATGATGAAAGACTGGAAGTCAGCCGTAAGGCTTTGGAGAAGAAAGACGAGAACCTCTAATGCAAACAGCTATGGACAACAAAGACCTCAACAACCTCAACAGCAGCGCCCCGCAGAAAGTGCAGCCGAGCGTGCCGAGCGGGAGCGCCAGCAGCGACTTAGAAGCCTTGAAGCAGCGGTGGCCCGCAAACTCGGCTGAGGGCCTGTGCGTGCGCCGCTACGGCGACCGCGAGAGCTTCCTGAAGAACTTCAACCCGGGCCGGCAGAACGAGCTGTGCCATCCCCGGTACGTGGACTTCATCTTCTGCGGCGTGGCGCCCGAGCTCGGTGTGGTGGAGCGGGCCTACGGCCGGCCCTGCCTGGAGAGCTGGCTTATGATTCAGCTGGCCGACCTGCAGGAGTTCTTCCCCTCGCAGGAGAGGCTCACCACGCAGCAGCTGGAGCAGGCGGCAGGCCTCATAGCCAACCAGTTCCCCCTGATGAAGATCAGCGAGTTCATGTACTTCCTGCAGCGCGTGAAGGCCGGCCACTACGGCCACTTCTACGGCCGCCTGGACCTGATTCACCTGACCGCCGCCCTGCAGGACTTCCAAGCCTTCAGCGCCCGATGCACCAGGAGAATACAAAACGAGAGAAGGCTGAGATAGAAGGGCTGGGAAGACTAGTAGAACTAGTAGAACTAGTTTAAACTAGAAAAGCTACCCCCAAGGAAAATAGAATATTCAACAATTAAAATACAATCTCCCCAAGCATTCTGCTCCCTCCCTACAAGGGAGGGCAGGGGGAGGGTCTTTAACCTATGATCAAAAGAAACAACCCATTGAACATCCGGGCGGGCAGGTCCCGCTGGATGGGAGCCGTGAGCTCCGAGACGGGCAGCTTCGTCAGCTTCCTGAGCGTTGCCTATGGTTATCGTGCCGCATGGAAACTGCTGGCCAACTACCACCGTTACTATCGCCTGTGGACACTCAGGCAAGTCATCAACCGCTGGGCTCCGCCGCAGGAGAACGACACGGCTGCCTACGTGCGCCACGTCTGCCACCTGACCGGGCTGAAGGCAGACGACATGCTGCCCAACCCCAGTCAGGACATCGAGGTGTGGGTGCCCGTGCTGACGGCAATGACTGTCATCGAGCAGGGCATGGCCTGGACGCAAGTGCCCCAGCGCGAGATACGCCGCGGATGGCAGATGGCCTTCCAGATGCAGGAATAAAGCCCTCGGCAGACCCTCCTCCGGGCCGCAATCGGGCAAGGGGCTGCCATTAAGACATTTTTTTTCACAAAAATAGGCTGTGTTCCACAATAATTTTGTACCTTTGCGCGTTTTTTGTATAAATAAAGATAAAATAAAGAAAGAAAACGCTCTGAGGCGCAATGCCTCCCGGCGTACCCGATAAAGCTGAGAATGAAAGAATACGGACTCGTCTCCATCATAACGCCCTGTTACAACTGTGCGCCCTTTATAGCTGATACCATACGCTCGGTTCAGCGCCAGACCTATCAGGACTGGGAGATGATTATCATAGACGACTTGAGCACCGACCAGTCCGTCGAGCGCATCAAACCGTTCCTCTCCGACCCCCGCATCAAACTGCTGGAGAACGCCCGCAACGTGGGCGCCGCCCTGACGCGCAACCATGCCCTCAGGCTGGCAAAGGGACGGTGGGTGGCCTTCCTGGACGCCGACGACCAGTGGATGCTCGAGAAGCTGGAGCGGCAGCTCGAATTCATGGACCGGGAGGGCTATGCCTTCACCTACACCAACTACACGGAGACGAACGAGTTCAACCACGACCTGGGCACGTGCGTCTCAGGTCCTGAGCACATCGGGCCGCGCGGCATGCTGCGCTACTGCTGGCCGGGCTGCCTGACGGTGATGTACGACCGCCAGGTGGTGGGACTGCTGCAGATTCCCGACATCAGGAAGAACAACGACTACGCCATGTGGCTGCGCGTCATCCGCAAAGCATCGTGCCACCTGCTGCCCCAGACACTGGCCATCTACCGCCAGCGCCCGGGCTCCATCAGCGGCCAGACATGGCTCTCGCTCGTCGAGTGGCACTACCGCCTGTTCCGCCACACAGAGGGCTATGGCCTCCTGCACTCGCTCCTGCTCACGGCACAGAACATGGTGTGCGGGATCTACAAGAAACTCGTTTACGTGAAGAAACTATGACGGAACGCTACCATCTATACAAGGGAGCATGGGTCTTCAACGGAGAACCCAGCCAGGAGCACATGCTCACCCGGGGAGAGGTGAAAGACCTCCTGGCCCGGGGAGGATGGATGGTGCGTAACTGCTATAACTTCGACTCGCCCGAGAAGACCAGCTTCTGGTACGTCATCAAGGACCACTTCGGCGGCACGGAGGAACTCTCCTCGAAGATGCGCAACCAGGTGAAGCGCTGCTTCCGCACGATGCGCGTGGAGCAGATCAGCCCCGAGAAGCTGCTCGAGGAAGGCTATGAGGTGTACCGCAAAGGCATTGAAGGAGAAAATGGGTGTGAGAAAATCCTTAGCCGTGAGGAATTTGAGCAGCGCATTACGTCGGGTGACGAAAACGAGTTCTGGGGCGTATATGAACAGGAGGGAAACCACCTTGTGGCTTTCTGCACGGTATCCGTGACCGATGACAAGGCGGAGTATCGTCTGTTAAAGGCTATTCCTGAGTATCAGCAACAGTATGCCTACTACGGCCTGCTGTACGAAATGAACCGGCAGTACCTGAAGGAACGCGGCTTTAAGTACGTCAGCAACGGTGCACGTTCCATCATGAAGGGCTCCAGCATTCAGCCTCTGCTCATCAACAAACTGCGTTTCCGCCGCGTCTATTGCCAGTTGGAGATGCACTACGTATGGTGGCTCCGTCTGGCCGTGCACATCCTGCTGCCCTTCCGCCGTCTCTTCCCGCACGGCCGCATACGTGCCCTGCTCGACCAGGAGTCGATGACGCGTTCGGCCCTGTCTGCCAAGCGCAAGATGAAGAAGCGTGCAGCCCTGACCGCCAAGTGGGTGTTCGACCGTGTGGGCGCCTTGCTGGGCATCCTGCTCTTCTGGTGGTTCATCATGCTGCTCGTCATCCTGGTGCGCATCAAGATGCCCGGCGGTCCGGCTCTCTTCCGCCAGAAGCGAATAGGAGAGGGCGGAAAGATCTTCACCATCGTGAAGCTGCGCACCATGACGCCAAACCACGGCGGCAACTCCATGACCGTGGCGGGCGAGAAACGCATAACGCCCTTCGGAGCCAAGCTGCGCCGCTGGAAGCTGGACGAACTGCCTCAGCTCTGGAACGTGCTCGTGGGCGACATGAGCTTTGTAGGGCCCAGGCCCGACGTGCCCGGATATGCCGACCAGCTGCAGGGACCCGACCGCGAGGTGCTGCGCCTGAAGCCCGGCATAACAGGTCCGGCCACCCTGAAGTACCGCGACGAGGAAGAACTGCTGGCCGGCGTGCCAAACCCCTTGCAGTTCAACGACGAAGTCATCTTCCCCGACAAGGTACGACTGAACCGGTATTACCTGCACCACTACTCCTTCTGCACCGACATGCGGATGATTGTGGCCACCCTGCTCGACCAGAAGATTGAGTATGCAGGAGAAAGGATATAAGGACTAGATTGACTAGATAGACTAGGAAGACTAGATAAACCAGAATTGAATGGAACAAACTAAACGCATATACCTGTGCCTGGCTCACATGAGTCCTACCGGCATGGAACAGAAGTACATACAGGACGCCTTCGAACAGAACTGGGTGGTGCCCCTGGGGCCCAACGTAAACGGTTTCGAGGCTGACCTGGAAGCTTTCGTGGGCGAGAAGAAGCACATCGTGGCGCTCTCCTCGGGTACGGCAGCCGTCCACCTGGGCCTGCTGGCCTGCGGCGTGAAGCCCGGCGACGAGGTGATGACGCAGAGCTTTACCTTCTGCGCTTCGGCACACCCCGTCACCTACCTGGGTGCCACGCCTGTCTTTGTGGACAGCGAGCCCGACACATGGAACATGGACCCCGTGCTGCTGGAGGAGGCTATCCTGGACCGCATACGCAAGACAGGACGTATACCCAAGGCCGTGATGCCCGTCTCGCTCTACGGCATGCCCTACTGCGTGGATCAGATCGTACGCGTGGCCAACAAGTACAACATACCCGTCATGGAGGACGTGGCCGAGGGATTGGGTTCTACCTTCCGCGGCCAGTCGCTGGGTACCTTCGGACGCTACGGCGTGCTCTCCTTCAACGGCAACAAGATGATAACCACCTCGGGAGGCGGCGCCCTGATCTGCCCATCGGTAGAGGAGAAGGAACGTATAATGTGGTACGCGACGCAGGCGCGCGAGGCATACCCCTACTATCAGCATGAGGCCATAGGTTACAACTATCGTCTGTCGAACATCTGCGCCGGCATCGGCCGCGGACAGATGACCGTGCTGAAGGATCACCTGAACCATCATCGCCACGTGCAGGCCTTGTACGAGGAACTGCTGGCCGGTGTGGAGGGCATAAGCGTGCACCGCGCTCCCTCTGAGGACTACAACAGCAACTACTGGCTGACCACAATCACACTGGATCCGGCCCTGAAGGTGAAGGGTCAGAGCTGGGCCTACTCACAGGCCGTGAACGGTGCGGTGGGCGGTGCGGCCAGCGTGGTGCACGGCGGCGGTACCCTGCGTACCGACTGTCAGCCCAACGATAACGTGGAGGCAATGCGCGTCTTCCTGAACAACAGGCAGATTGAGAGCCGTCCCCTGTGGAAGCCCATGCACAAGCAGCCCGTGTACAAGGATGCACCGGCCTACGTGAACGGCATCAGCGAGGAACTGTTCCGCATAGGCCTCTGCCTGCCCACCGGTCCGTGCGTATCGGACGACGACGTGCGCTACATCGTGGAGTGCATCAAGGACGGGATAAGCTGAAAAGCGTTATTCTTAGGATATATGCTAATGGGTAATGTGCCAAAGTGTACGTTACCCATTAGTGTTTTCTGTCAGTACTTCCTGAAGTTTATTGTGCCTGCTGGGCTTCGCAGAATCATCATGTCGTCCGAGAGGGCGTCGATGCGGAAGCCTCCGTCGGCAGGTACGCCATAGCGGGCAAGGTCCTGCAGGGAGACGAGGCTGTCCTTGGCGTAGTTGACGGGACGATAGACGATGAGGCTGTCGGGCGTATGGCGGAAGTAGGCCAGATAGTAGTCGCCCCACGTGCCGTCGTCGTAGTCGCGGAAGCGGATCAGGTTCAGCTGTACGCTATAGAATATCTGGTCTTCCTTTGTGGCCAGTGTGGTGCCGTCGGGGCTGCGCCACTCCGTCAGTTGCCACATGCCGCCCAGGTCGCCGTTGTGGTCGCGCTTGTTGTCGCAGGCCGAGAGGGTCAGCAACAGGAGTATGGGGGTGAGGATGAACTTCTTCATGGACGTTTGGGATTTATGGGGTTTGAATAGACCACGGTGAGCATGGCGCCGTTCGAGCGGCCCAGCAGCGGGCCGTGGTTGTGGCCGTAGGAGAGGTCGATGCGCAGCCCCTCTACACGGTGTACCTTGTAGCTGACACCGGCCAGCAGGTAGGTGCCTTTCTGCGGATCGAGGAGCGGGCGCTGGTAGGTGCCCAGGCTCTCCATGCAGGTGAGCATCAGCTTCCAGTCGAGATAGCTTGTGGCCGCTCCGCTCAGGCCCATGTGTAGGCTCTTGAGGCGGTTGTGGAAGGCGTATATCTCGTTGCGGCCGTTGAAGTTGTAGATGGGGGAGAGGAAAAGAGGGCTTCCCATGACGAAGCCAGCATGCTGCCAGGCGCCGTAGATGTGGTTGTTGTAGTACTCATCGACGGCCGAGACTTGCTCGGGCAGGGTGGGAGTGGCGTCGTGGTAGATGGGTCCGCTCTGGTCTTTTGAGAACATAGCCTCGAAGACTATGGCATCGATGTAGGGCCTGAAGGGCGGGTTCAGCTCAATGCCGATGAGCATGTCCTTCCAGGCGTATTGCATGAAGAGCTGGCTCTGGTCCTCGAAGAAGTGCTCCATGTAGATGCTGGCCCTCGTTTCCTGGTCGTTTAGGCCAGAGTGGTTGTAGTAGTCGAGGCGCGCGTGCCACGAGCCCAGCTGGTTGCCAGCCTTGTTGCTGAAGTCGCCGTCGTTGGAGTCGTTGCCGCCGGGGATGAAGGCGTCCCAGTAGGCTTTAGCCCCCGAGGCTATCTTCTCGTTGTACGTGGTGGCGCCCTCCTCGCTGTTCAGGCTATGCATCAGGTTCCATGCCTCGCCGCCAAACTGGCAGCTCATCTCGAAGCCTCCCGTCAGTGTCAGGGGGAACTTATCCCTGTTGCCTATGCGCAGAAAGCCGGCCTTCGAGTGATAGCGCGAACCGGCTGTGTACTTTGTGCCTGAGCCTCGGGTGAACTCGCGCTGCCATCCGTTGTCGGTGTACCATCCGTAGGCCAGGTGCCCCTTTACGGCCAGCCATTGCTTCGTGCCGGGGATGTCCACAAAGCGCGGTACCTCGAGCCTTACCTGCGGAAGGGGGCGGGCATTGATGCCCGTGGTCAGGCCGCCGGTGCTGAGCATGTTGTTCTTCAGCTCCAGCGGGCGCACCTTCTGGCCCAGGGCAAGGCGCAGGTTCTTCCATTCAATCTCGCCGTATAGCTGCTGCAGCACGAAGTGGCTGTCCATGCCGAAGGGCGTGGCCATCTCCAGCCCGTAGCCCAGGCGCCAGTCATCGTTATTCTTCAGGAACGTGCGGGGCGTGAAAGTGCTCACGCCCACGTCCACGAGGCCGCTCTTCGTGTTGGGTGTGCTAAGGCCGTACTCGTTGGCCGTGAACCAGAATGGGGCATAGTCGCCGCTGCTCAGCGAGCCTCGGGCCATGGCCCAGTACCACAGTCCGTCGCTCAGGCGGGGTTTGTCTTGTGCCCGGGCAGAGAGGGCCAGCAGGCAGAACAGGCATGTGAGGAGTTTCTTCATGAACTTGTCAGACTTTCTTCTTGCGGTTTACTTAGGATAAAACAGGTATGCTGAAATGCTTTTCTTCACTTGGTCCCGTTGGGAATGTATTTGAGTCCTTGGTTGTGGGAATACTGGAAATGGTAGATCCCGTGTTTCCCATAATCGTCCTTCAATTCCTGACCGTCAAGATAGAAGACCGTGTTTTTCTTCGGTTCGCCGTTTGACTTCCACTTGAAGCTGTTCTTGTAGGCGAGGATCGCCTGGCGGCCATCGGGTAGATTGAGGGTGATCTCACGTTTGTCGATGCTTTCCTCGCCACTGAACTCGCCAAAAGCCAACCCGAAGTTCCTTGGGGCATTCCAATTCTGACGTAGGATCAGGCCATAGAAGTGTGGCATATAAGCCCTTGTATTCTTGTAGTATTTGCGCTCTGTTGCCACCGGATAAGTCTTGTCCTGATAGCTCACGGTAAGATCCTTGATGAGATTGTCCTGGAAAGTGGAGTCAAGCAGGTCGTGCCCCTCGCTGTCAGTAATGAAGATTTCCAGGTTAATAGGGTAGACGTCCCAGATGATATCCTCATTGTTGCCGCATGCCGCATAGAGACATAGGGCAAGCATCATAGTGATAGTTTCTTTTAACCGTTTCATATCTTAATTGAAATGATATGGTGCAACAAAAGCTATAATATATGGGACAAAGGTAGTGAAATAATGTTTCCCGGTAAAAGAAAATTACCTATTTTTTTCCCTTGTGCGCATTTTTTCTGCGAAAAGTGGTGCAGTTACGGGAAAAAAGCAGTATCTTTGTGCGGTTAATTGTGCCATTTATAATAATGTGTGCATAAAATCCAAGAGCAAAAGGCAGTAATGAGCAACCAAAATACAGAAGGAAGCGCAGCGAAGCGCAAGCTGCAGGGACGCAAAGGCAGGCGGCATGTCGTGCTGGTGGGTCCGTTGGAGGACTTGAGTGAACTTTCGGTCGAACTGATGCGCCGCCCGTCGGAGGTGGTGATTGACGGCGTGTTCTCCTCGAGTGCCTCCTGGCAGGTTCCCGAGGGCATGGCGTTGAAGGGCTCGCCCTCCGAGCTGCGCAGTTATCTGGCCGACGGGAACCAGGTCGATGATGTCTATTTCATCCTTGGCTCTCTCGGTGGCGAGGAGACGCGTTCGCTCTATGGCATGTGCCAGCAGTCGGGCGTGCGATGCCTGGCCGTGCCGCCTGGTGTGGGTGCATTGCGCCGGCGCATGCAGGCCTCGCAGGTTGGCGATGCCGTTGTGCTCAGCCTGTGCCGCGAGCCGTTCAGCCGGTGGTATAACCGTCTGCTGAAGCGTTGTCTGGACGTCTTGCTCAGCCTGTTGTTCCTGCTCACCCTGTTCCCCTTGATTTATGTCGTTGTGGCCGTGCTGACGAAGTGGAAGCATCGCGGCTCAGTCTTCCGTGTGCAGAGGGTATGCGGAATGGATGGTCGTGTGCTGCATTGCCTGACGTTCCGCTATCCGATGAGGCGTTGGCTGGAACGCACGCCCCTCGTAATGTCGGTCTTCCGCGGCGACCTGTCGTTGGTGGGGCCTCGTCCTTTCCAGCCGGGACAGGAAGTGAATTACCGGCAGGCCGTAAACCGCTACACCGAGCGCTGCTGGACAAAGCCCGGCCTGACGGGATGGGCGCAGTTGCAGGGACTGGGCGACGAGACGGACGAGGGCGGACGTCTGGAAGTCCGGGTGCGCGAGGATGTATGGTACGTAGAGCATTGGACGCTGCTGCTGGACCTGGGTATCCTGTTGCGTGCTGCCTTCAGGAGGTAAAATGAAAGTGAATGAGAATATTAATTAAATAAACAACCAGATTAAATGTCATTTTTAGATAAGTTATTCAAGCGAAAGAAGGACGAGGAACATCGCGTGGGGGGCATGGAGGACTTCATGCTGCTCATCCGCGTGTACTACCAGTCCGTGATGGCCGCTCAGATAGGCATCAACAACCTGGCTGCGTTGCCCGACCTGCGAGTCTTCAAGCAGACCTACCGCGTGACGACGCAGAACAACAAGCTGGGCCTGGCCGAAAAGAAATACTGCCGCCGTCTGATCCAGGACATCTACGGCATCAGCGACGGATTCTTCGACGAGATTGACGCCAGCGTCAAGAAGCGTTGCAAGAAAGTGCAGGACGTGCAGAGCTATCTCATCTCCTTCCAGGGCTTCAGCCAAGACCTGATGATGCTGATGAGCAACCTGATGCAGTGGAAATTCCGTCTGCCACGCTTCTTCAGCGGAGCCATGAAGGAGATGGTGGGCAAGCAGATTCACGAGGTGCTCACCAAGAACGAGTGGAAGGACGAAGGTGTCCGCAGGGCATGTGTGGCCGTCAGGAAATACCAGACAGCCCTGGGCTATAGCGAGGCATGGATGACCGAATACGTCCACGCCATCGTTATGCTTGCTAAAAAGGAGCCAAGAAAAAATAGTGACGAATAAATTTGGCACTAAGAAGAAAATAAGCTATCTTTGTCGGCGAAATACTTCAAATTCTGCGTAAATGAATGCACAATTAAACGAATTAGTCCTCAGATTGGAGACCCGAACGCGTCAGTTACTGTTGCGTCACAAGAAGATGCAGCAGCAGCTGGAGCAACTGCAGCAACGCCTGCAGCAGCGCGAGGATGAGATTCTGGAACTGCAGGTCAGGAACGAAGAACTGGAGCAGAAGTACGCCCATCTCAAGATGGCAAAATATATCGATATGGCCGATGACGACATCAAGGACATGCGAGGCCGTATCAACCGAATGGTGCGAGACATTGACAAGTGTATCGCCATGTTGAAAGTAACGTAACGTAGCAGAACGTAGTCATGGAACAGCAGAACGATACATTATCAATAACCCTCCGCTTCGGCATCTGGACCCTGCCCATCGTCATAAGACGGGAAGACGAGTATGCCTACAGGCAGGCCGAGGTGCTTATCAAGGAGAGGTACAACTACTATACAAGCAATTTCAAGAACCAGTCGACGGAAATGTATCTGGTGATGACGATGCTCGACATTGCCGTACAGATGAAGCAGAAGGAGATTAACTTCGACCTGACGCCCGTCACCAAACGCCTGGAGCCCCTGCTTGCCGAGTTGGAGTCTGCACTAAAGACAGAGAGTTGAGACCCCAATTTATTAATTTAATTTATACACAAAAATGAGTTTGAGCATAATAATTGCCGTGGCAGCCGGCGTGATTGTCTTCCTTATCCTGGTGGCAATCTGGTATTTCGTGGCCGTGCCGTCCACGCGGAAATCAATGGAAAACGAGGCCCTGAAGGCCGTAGAGAAAGAGGCTGAGGTCATCAAGCAGAAGAAACTGCTGGAGGTTAAGGATAAGTTCCTCAGTAAAAAGGCTGAGCTGGAGAAGGAGGTGCAGCAGCGCAACCAGCAGATTCAGCAGGCCGAGAACCGTAACAAGCAGCGCGAGATGTCGCTGAACCAGAAGCAGGACGAGCTGTCGCGCAAGCGTCAGGAGATGGATGCACAGCGTCAGCGTATGGAGACGGCGCAGGCCGTGCTTCAGAAAAAGGAGGAGGAACTGCAGCTGCGCCAGAACAGTCTGCTCGAGCAGGAGCGCACCAAGCTGGAGGAAATCTCAGGCCTCTCGGCCGACGAGGCACGCGAGCGCCTGATTGAGACCCTGAAGGACGAGGCCAAGACGAACGCCGCAGCCTACATCAACGACATCATGGACGACGCCAAGATGACGGCCAACAAGGAGGCGAAGCGCATCATCATACAGACCATTCAGCGCGTCGCTACCGAGACGGCCGTGGAGAACAGCGTCACCGTGTTCCATATCGAGAACGACGAGGTGAAGGGTCGCATCATAGGCCGCGAGGGACGCAACATACGTGCCCTGGAGGCAGCCACTGGTGTGGAGATCGTTGTGGACGACACGCCCGAGGCCATCGTCATCAGCGCCTTCGACCCCGTGCGCCGCGAGATATGCCGTCTGGCCCTGCACCAGCTCGTGTCCGACGGACGTATTCACCCCGCACGCATCGAGGAGGTCGTGGCAAAGGTGAAGAAGCAGGTGGACGAGGAGATTGTCGAGACCGGAAAGCGCACGACCATCGACTTGGGTGTGCACGGCCTGCATCCCGAGCTGGTGCGCATCATCGGTAAGATGAAGTACCGCAGCAGCTACGGTCAGAACCTGTTGCAGCATGCCCGCGAGACAGCCAACCTCTGTGCAGTGATGGCAAGCGAGCTGGGTCTGAACCCGAAGAAGGCAAAGCGGGCCGGACTCTTGCACGACATCGGCAAGGTGCCCGACGAGGAGCCCGAACTGCCGCACGCCATCTACGGCGCCAAGCTGGCCGAGAAGTACAAGGAGAAGCCCGACATCTGCAACGCCATCGGCGCACACCACGACGAGATGGAGATGACCACCCTGCTGGCGCCCATCGTGCAGGTCTGCGATGCCATCAGCGGTGCACGTCCCGGTGCACGCCGCGAGATCGTGGAGGCCTACATCAAGCGCCTGAAGGATCTCGAGGACATAGCCATGAGCTATCCCGGCGTGGTGAAGACATACGCCATCCAGGCCGGTCGCGAACTGCGCGTCATCGTGGGTGCCGACCGCATAGACGATGCCTCCACCGAGCGCCTCAGCGGCGAGATTGCTGCCAAGATTCAGAACGAGATGACGTATCCCGGACAGGTGAAGATCACCGTCATCCGCGAGACGCGTTCCGTGGCATACGCCAAGTAAACCATCCGAAAGCCTGACGTAACATTATTATATTAATATGATGAAACCGAAGATTCTCCTTCTTGCATCGCTTCTGCTCGGTGCCTGTTCCGTTTCTCCGCTCCCAAAGGCCGACGGCGCGCCACAGGAAAAGCTCACCCTCTGGTACACGTCTCCCGCCACCGACTGGATGAACGAGGCCTTGCCCCTGGGTAACGGCCAGTTCGGCGCCACCTTCTTCGGCGGTGTGGAAAGGGAGGAAATCCAGTTCAACGACAAGACGCTCTGGACGGGCACAACCGGCGATCCCATCGGAGCCGGCAGCGGATACGGCAGTTACCGCAACTTCGGTAACCTCTATATCCAGTACGACTACGACGGCGAGCCTCAGGTAGAGGCCTATCGCCGGGAGCTGGACATACAGAATGCCCTGGGACGCGTGCTCTACACCGTCGGCGGCGTGGACTACGAGCGCGAGTATTTCGTCTCCTATCCCGCCCAGGTGATGGTGATGCGGCTCCGTGCTTCCAAGAAGGGGGCGATAAACGTGGAGCTCAGCATGAGGGATGCCAATGCCGAAGCCTTCCCGCAGAATGCCTCGGGCATTAAGTATGCCGAGGACGGCATTTCCTTCAGCGGCAAGCTCGACCTGCTCGACTACTACTTCCGCCTGGGCATAAAGCCCGTGGGCAGTCACTTCCTGACCGACGTTTCCGAGACGGGACTTCGCATCAGCAAGGCCGATGAACTGATCATCGTCATGCGCGGCAATACGAACTTCTCCGAGAGCGACAACACTTACATCTCCGACCCGCCCCAGCTGCCCGACATCGTCGAGCGTCAGGTGGGCGGTGCCCTGGCCCGTAAGTACAAGTCACTCAAGGATGAGCACGTGAAGGACTACCGCAGCCTCTTTGAGCGCTGCCAGCTCAGCCTTACCGACAATGGGGTCAATACGCTGCCCACCAACGAGCTGATACTGGCCTACAACGGTCTGCAGAAGGACGGCTCGCCCGCCACTCAGGAGCAGACCGACTCCCTGAAGGCCGGCGCCTTCAACCCCCTCTTCCTCGAGGAACTCTACTTCGCCTACGGGCGCTACCTGATGATTGGCAGCGCGCGCGGCATCGGTCTGCCCAGCAACCTGCAGGGCATCTGGAATGCCTTCGACCGTCCCGCATGGAACAGCGACATACACTCCAACATCAACGTGCAGATGAACTACTGGCCTGCCGAGGTGACCAACCTGAGCGAGCTGCACATGACCTTCCTGGACTACGTCTACAACGAGGCCATCGGCCGTTCGAAGGCCGACGGGAAGGACACGCAGTGGCAGAAGAACGTCTATAACTACCTGACCACAACGGGCGAGGACGACGGCCCCCTGCAGGCGCGCGGCGGCTGGTTCCTGACGACCGAGAACAACATCTTCGGCCGCTGCTCCCGCTGGTCGGGCCAGAACTACGCCGTGGCCAATGCCTGGTACTGCACCCACCTCTGGCAGCACTACCTCTATACGCTCGACCGCGACTTCCTCAGCGAGAAGGCTTTGCCCGTGATGTTGTCCGCCGTGGAGTTCTGGCGCAACCGCCTGGTGCGCAATACCGACGGCAAGTGGATATGCCCCTACGAGTTCAGCCCCGAGCACGGACCGCGCAAAGCCATCACCTCTCATGCCCAGCAGCTAGTCTATACTCTCTTCGATAACACCCTGGCCGCCTGTCAGGCAGTCGGTGAGAAGAACGATGAGGTACAGGAGATGCTGCGCGGCTACCTGGCCGAACTGGACAACGGACTGCATACCGAGGTCGTTCCCCGCGCCAACGGCGAGACGCTTCTGCGCGAATGGATCGACGTCAGTCAGCAGGACCAGGGCGAATGGCCCCACCACCGCCACGTGTCCCACCTCATCGGTCTCTATCCGGGCACCCAGATCAACCCCACCGACTGCGACAGCATCTATCAGGCTGCCCTGCGCTCGCTCACATGGCGCGGCACGGCTGCCACGGGCTGGGCAATGGGATGGAAGGTGAACCTCTGGGCGCGGGCCAAGAATGCCGATATGGCCCATACGTTGCTCCACAACGCCCTGGCTCCGGCTTCGAACCGCAATACGAGCTACAGCGGCAGCGGAGCAGGCGTCTATAACAACCTCTTCGATGCACATCCACCCTTCCAGATAGACGGAAACTTCGGCGTGACGGCAGGTATTGCCGAAATGCTCCTCCAGAGCCATGCCGGCTACATCGACCTCCTGCCCGCCCTGCCCGAATGCTGGCAGCAGGGTAGCGTCAGCGGCCTGAAGGCACGCGGTGGCTTCACCGTCGATATCCGTTGGGCCGACGGTCGCCTTACCGAGGCCGTCATAGCCTCGCCCCTTGGCGGGACATGCACCGTTCGCTACGGCGAGCATCAGCTTCAGCTGGACACAGCGTCCGGGCAGACGTTCCGTGTCTCAGCCGACGAGTCCGGCCTGAAGCTCCTAAATTGAAGATTTGTCTTTATTGGCAATGTAATTGAATAAGTATTTTTTATTATGATTCCTCCGTCGTCGTGATGATGCCGGAGGAATTTTTTTTGTGCGCAGATGCTCCTACGGCATTCCGCAGAAACAACGCCGTTGTTTTCCAAAAACAATGCCGGTGTTTTGCCAAAACAACGCCGTTGTTTTTCTTATCCCTCCGCCGTCGTGATGTGGAGGTGGTTGTCTTCCTAAAATGTCCCTATCCGTGAGGGGTGCCAGTTGTGGTGCGTACGGGTGAGAATCCGTATGATGGTGAATGGGGGGTAGTCCTTCAGAGCTTCAATCTTGTCGGAGGTGATTACTTCCATCTTGTACAGAAAGTTCCTGTCTATCTTGTAGAGGTCTGCATCCTCGAGGATGATGAACTTGTTAATCATATAGACAAAGGGCCCTTTCCAGCCTTTCCTTGTTGGGAATTTCCATTCACGCAACTCATCAAGGGTCATTAGGTCAACCCATACGCTGTCATTCGGGGTCAATTCGATAAACTCCTCTATGGCGTGTCCTCTTATAGAGTCCCACCGCTCTGTCTCCTTATACTTGTCGTATGGTTTTTCCCCTATGACTATGGAATCCCCTTCCGGACCTATTCCCCTGACCGTATAGGGGTACGTGAAATCATTTTTGTATGTACTTTTCTGGTTCATGGCGTACATATCAACTCCAAAGCAGAAAGGACCAATGTATTCACCGTTTACGGCATAGCATCGGTCGGCCCATTCCGGGAGCTGGGTGTCATATAGGCATTCCCAGGCATGGTTCTGGTCTTTGCCATATTCCTTCAACTCGCGGATGGGAGGTGGCATTAGGCGTAACTTGTCACTCAAACGAGTCCTAGGCTTGTGCTCTTGTTTTGCTTGGTTGTCCTGAGTGTTCTGATTCTCTTGGGCGTACATAGCACTTCCTTGCAAGATAAACAGAATTGTGCCTGCTATAAATAGGAGTGATTTTTGCTTATTCATCTTTATCTTTCTTTAAACCTTTAATTACTGAAAAATACTCAAAATTGTCAAGTCCGATAGACTGGTTCGACTCACCTCTTGCAGGGTCATTATAGTCAACATAATTTCCTTGGATTCCTTTGATTAATACAGCATGTGCGACTTCACTCCCATTCTCTTCAACTTTAATAACACCAAAAACCTTTTCTCCTTTTCTGTCGGATGCTTTTTCTTTATAGTAGTTCCTTAGCTTTTCCTCACCCTCTTGCCATCCATTATCTCTTGTTTCGAAATGTTTGTCAATAAATTGATAGGTATAAGGATTGGGTTGATATCCAGTCGTCTTTCCATCTTTGTTTTTTATAGGCAAGTAATCAGCCGGTCCAATTTTAACAGTATCCTCTTCTAAATATGCGTTATTCATATTAGTTGAATCCTTTTGAAATTCACTAAAGAAATCGTTATATGATTTGTCTTTCAAACCATATTTGGAACCCATATACTCCATCATGACAAAGAAACATTTATTCCGTTTAGATTCATTGTTTGAATCCGACCCGCTTCCACTTCCCGACCCGCTTCCACTTCCCGAGCCAGTTGCTTGTACTGCATTACAAAGTCTATAAACTTGATTTTCATCGGTGATTGTATAAAACACCTTCTTTTCTTTTTCTTCCATTTTTACGATTATTTTTATTTTTGGTTTATTATTTTTATGCTAAAAGAATGATTCCATTGTACAAGAGGTATTCCAGCTCTTGAAAAACAAATTGATGAGATTTCTTTTTCAGTCTTGCCACAAAAAACGGTTTCAATTTTTCAACCAATGCCTCAAAGGTCATTTCTTCATTTTCAAGTAATGAAATTATATTTAGTGCAAGTTTCCCAATCGCAACTTCTTGTAGCCCGGAATCGTATATTGTCGGTCGAATTGCAATCTCAAAGTATTCATGCAATTTGGCTTTCATTCTTCTTCCGACAATGTTAACTGCACCATGATTCCATGTTTTAGGTATTTTATAAATAGCTATATAAGGATTCAGCACAAATGCTATTTTCTTTCTCTCGGATTGTTGCATGTCCACAAAACGACTATAGCATGTTATCGCCTTTTCTAAATTAAATAATTTTTCGAATGGAATGTTTGTCCATTCCTTTCTCTGTTTGAGCAGAAAGTCTTCATATTGAGCAAGTGACATTTCTACTCCCAAAATACTTTTGTTTTCTTTTTCAATAAGGAAACGTACATTTCTTAAAGGAAACAGAGATAAAATCTTAAGGCAATATGCTGGGTACTTTGATAGAAGGATTTGAGCAAGTTGTTTGCAAATCTCCATGTTCTGCTTATGTCCTCCCAGAATGTGAAAAAACTGCTTGTGGCTAAATTGGGTTAAATTGCAAAAATCTTCTATTGAATAACCTTGGTCAAGCATTTCACGGTTAAGAACACAAGTGACTTTACGCTTTTCCTTTTTTGTCATACTCGCTAAAAAGACTTGTTCAAAAAAGACGTTGCAGTCTGTGGCAGAGTGTTTTATCTTGGGATTATTCATATTGTTTGATTCCATGAAGTAGAATGCCTGTTCACAATACTTACGAATAAAACCAAGATCCCTTCCCCCAAAGAATCCTGTATTATATGAACAAAGAGACGTCTCTTCAATGCTCTCCTTGATAAAATCAGGCACAGAAATGGTTTTCTGCTTCAAGATATTATCAATCATTGCTTGATAATACCGAGAACCTATTTCGCGATTCTGAGCTATAAGACGGGCATTAAGAATTCTCTTAGGCAATGGTTTTACTAGATAAATGTCGCCATCTATATGCAGGAATTTTTCTTCTTGAGAGTAATATGTCATTAACTTTGCCATAGCCCAGTGATGAGAGAGGCATTTTAGTTTGTCATATACGACATGTACTTCACTATATGGTAACTTTAGGATGTTAATCAAGATGTGGTAGCCTTTGGAATCAGTATAGAGAACAACATCTTTATAATGCACCCTTAGGCTTAAACAGCTCAAAGCCCATGACATCAGATTGTATTCAGGATGTAACCATCCGTATGAATATTCAAGCGGGTCATTGTTTCCAGTCCAAAATGTCTGTACAATACGCATCTTCATCTCTTTAGTTGTGCAAAGGTAGTAACTTTAACAGAGACTACAAAAAAAATGAAGAAGAAAAATGCTAATATGAGAATTATTAATAACTATTGGTGTCCGCTAAAACTCTAATTTTGCAAAACTGCCAGAAGAAATAACGATTATAAGGGGCTTTTTATGATGATTTCTCTGTTTTTTGATTCTAAGCCCCCTATTTTGTGAGTGTTCGATAGGCTGTCCGCTCCTCATGGTATCGGATGGAGGGCGCCCATGAACCTCCGGCGTAGTGCCCGTTGGTGTCCCAGCCGGGCAGGTCGAAGCGTTTGTAGACCTGTGTGACCAGCCGCCAGTTGACCATGTCGTCGCTTTCCAGAATCTGCATGCCGATGAAATGGAAGTCGGAGGCTACCATGTAGAAGTGCTCGCCCACGCGGATGATGTCGGGGTCGGAGTAGTCGGCGTTCAGGATGGGGTTGATGTAGGTGCCGTTGCCCTGGTCGCCCCATTGAGCGTGGGCCATGGATACGCTGCAGCAGAGCAGCAGGGCCAGGATGGTGTTTCTCTTCATGTTTTTCTATGTGCTGAATGTTTTTCCTTGTCTCTTGTCTCTCGTCTGCCGGGACGCCCTTAGTCCTTGATGAGTGCCAGGAACTCCTCGCGTGTCTTGGCCTGGTTGAAGGCTCCCGAGAAGTCGCTGGTGGTGGTGATGCTGCCCTGCTTCTGCACGCCGCGCATCTGCATGCACATGTGCTGCGCCTCGACGACCACCATGACGCCCAGGGGATGGAGGGCCTCCTGTATGCACTCGCGTATCTGCTTTGTCATGCGCTCCTGAATCTGGAGGCGGCGTGCGAAGCAGTCCACCACGCGTGCTATCTTCGACAGGCCGGTGACCTGCCCGTTGGGGATGTAGGCCACGTGTACCTTGCCGTAGAAGGGCAGCACGTGGTGCTCGCAGAGCGAATAGAAGTTTATGTCGCGCACGATGACCATCTGCCGGTAGTCCTCGCTGAACTTGGCGCTGTTCAGTATGGCCACCGGGTCCTGGTCGTATCCGGCGGTCAGGTCGGCCATTGCCTTGGCCACGCGCTTAGGTGTCTTCAGCAGTCCTTCGCGTGCGGGGTCCTCGCCCAGCAGCTCCAGGATGCGGCGGAAGTGCGACTGAATCTCTTGCTGATTTTCTTCCATGGGTTGATCTATTTTCCGTTATAGTTGCACATGGCAAACTGAATGCCGCTCAGGGCGAAGGCCTTTATGGCCTCGACGGCCACGGGCACCTTCTCGTTGACGACGGCCTCGTCCTCGGGGGGGAAGGTGCTCAGCACGAAATCGACCTGACAGCCGCGGGGGAAGTCGTTGCCGATGCCGAACTTCAGGCGGTTGTAGGCCTGCGTGCCCAGCATCTGGGCGATGTGGCGCAGTCCGTTGTGGCCGCCGTCGCTGCCGCCCGGCTTCATGCGTATGGTGCCCACGGGCAGGCTCAGGTCGTCGACGACGACGAGGAGGTTCTCGATGGGAATCTTCTCCTGTGCCAGCCAGTAGCGCACGGCGTTTCCGCTGAGGTTCATGTAGGTGGAGGGCTTCAGGAGCACCAGCTCGGCATTCTTGACGCGCATGTGGCCTACGAAACCGTAGCGGCGGTCCTCAAAAGCAGTATTGGACGCCTTAGCTAGGGCGTCCAATACTCTGAATCCGATATTGTGGCGGGTGCCATCGTACTCGTCGCCGATGTTACCCAGCCCTACAATCAAGTATTTCACATTCGCAGGGTTTTATTATTCCTCTGCCTTGGCAGCAGCACTCATGGCGCTACGTGTCATCTTAACCTGGCAGACAACCACGCTGGGGCTGGTTACGATCTCCAGACCCTCGAACTTCAGCTCGGCCACCTTGATGGTCTTGCCCAGGCCCAGGCTGGTAACGTCGATGTCCAGACGCTCGGGAATCTGCGTGTAGGGAGCGCGAACCTTCAGCTTGCGCACGCTGGCAGCCAGCTTACCACCGGCCTTTACGCCCTCGGCCAGGCCGTTCAGCTTGATGGGAACCTCCATCACGATGGGCTTGCTCTCGGTGATCTCGTAGAAGTCCACGTGGAGCAGACGGTCGTTTACGGGGTGGAACTGCAGCTCTTTCATGATGGCCTTGCACTCCTTGCCGTCGATGTTCAGGTTAACGCTGTAGATCTCGGGGGTGTAAACAAGCTTGCGCAGCTCTTCCTGAGTAGCTGTGAAACTCAGTGCCACGGGCAGTCCTTTCTCGTCTCTGGCCTCGCCATACAGGTTGCAGGGCACAGCGCCTGCCTTACGAATCTCGCGGGTAGCCTTCTTGCCAGTCTCGGTGCGGGCGGTACCCTTTACATTAATACTTTTCATTGTCTTTGTTTGTTTTTGTGTTACTCTAAATTAAGTTCATTTTGCTTAATTCGCCATCACACGGCTCAAAAGCGGCTGCAAAGGTACGAATAAGTGAGGGAAATACAAAATGTTTTACCGAAAAATATTCTTTATTTCCGAACGATAGTACTTTCGACGGTAAGTCAAAGGTACGAATAAGTGGGGGAAATAGGAAATAAAACGGCATTTTTTATTGCTATTGCTACTATTCAATAGCTATCCAGCCGAAGTTCCAACCTTCGAGGAGGGGAATCTGTAGGATTACATCGCTGCCGTCTAGTTGGGAGCGGAGGCTTTGGTCTTTCATTCCATTCTTTTTCCACACATATTTCTTGGGGTGCTGGTTCTGCCCTAAGCGGAGGCGCAGGGTGTAGCTGTCCTCCTCGCTGATGGTGCAGTTCAGGAGGGCGACGGAACGGAGGTTACCTTCTTTGTCGATACGAGGGATGACCACAGCCTGAGCGCTGCTTTCGAGCAATGCAGGGAGGCGGTTCCCACTGGCCCAGTCCATAGCATGAAGGCGGGTTTGCCTGTCTTTTCCGGATATGCCGAGAGACTCTATCGCATAGGAACATACGACAAGCCGGTGCCCGCCTGGCATACGATAGCCACGATACGCCTTGAGTTCCTCGGGCATCGTCTCGCCGTCAAACTGCGCTGTGAGGCCTCTGCTTTCAAGGATGTTCCAGGTGGCCTGATCTACAATAAGGTTGTTGTTCTCTATGAGGCGCTTCACTTCGGCATCCCCGATTCCTGCTACACCTTGCCCGTCTAGCATGAGGGCGACAGGATAGTTGCCGTCAGGACAGAACGGGAAGCCGAGGGCGGCCAACTCGTAGATCTGCGAACCGGAGGAGGTGCTGCCCCAGGCCAAAGGGCTTTCGGCAGGAGAGGGTAGGGCATAGTTAAGCTGAGGGCTGAGGTATGGATTGATGCCGCCGGGTTCCGTACCCCAGTTGAAAGAGGCATAATCCCGAGTAAAGTCGTGCCACCTCTGCAAATGCTTGAAGTAGTGGCTCGCGTACCACTCCATCGGCTCTTCCGCAGAACAGATGATGGCATAGGACATCTGAGTGGCTCCCATCGCGAGATAGTACATCGTCTCTACGCAGATGCCGTGACCCGTCTTCCCGCTGGCTCTGTGTACATAGCCCTCTATCTCAGGAGCAATCTCTGTGATATCAGGGTTCAGACGACGTATCTGGCGGGCGAGGTCAAGTCCCTTGACAATCATGCCGCGAGGTTCATGGTCGTTGTAATAACCATTTCCGGGGCGACTGCAGGGAACAAGGCCTGTTTCCTCTTCGTAGGCATCGAAAATCTGGTTCCAGTCGTAGCCCTCGAGCATGGAGGTGTGGAAATTGACGTGCTGCAGGCCCATGCGTGTCTCAGGGGAAGCGCGATGCACACCTCGTGCAGCAGCAGCTGCTACGCATGCCAATCCCTCCCTGCAGAAATCAATCCACTGATGGCGAAGCGTTCCTTTGTCGTCGTTGCGGCCAAGGGCAGCCAGAAGGCCGGGGCGGTCGTACTGATACCCGAACTGCTGATTGAAGACCTGTAGGCAGGTATCGCAGTAGCAGGTATGAGTGGCGGGATAGTGCTGTGTGAGGCGTAAGTCATCATCGAGCCACACCACCCGGGGATGCACGGCGCCGGCATAAATCTCCATCACCTGCTCCACATGTTCCAGGAAAGCCTTCTGGCGGGGGCAGCTCTGTTGTACCGTCTGCTCCCCGTTTGGCCCCACAACGGTCTGCCAGTGAATGTTGGTATCGGGAGGCGTACTGGCGTTCTCAGGGTGTCCGACGGTCACGGTTTGCAGGGACGGCTCGATGCCAATCTCGCGCATCTTATCGGCCATCGCTGCCACCAACTGGGCTGATTCCCTATGCTTCTCCAGGGGAAGCGTGACGGGTAAGGCCGTACACAGCCACACCTCGTCGCAAGCCTTGGGATACTGGCGGAAGGCCTCGATGAGCTGTCGGCCAAGCTCTTCGTCCTGATGGTGAGCAGGCCAGAGCCTGATGACAGACTTGTACGGGGGACATCCCTCCGGGCGTTCGATGCCCTGCTTTCCACAACCGAATACCGCCAGCAGTAGAATGGCCAGCGGTATGTATTTCAGGAACTGTTCCGATAGAAATGATTTCATGGCGTTTTAATGTTTCGCCTGCAAAGGTACATACTGTTGTTCTCCCCGCTCAGAAGTCCATGTCGATCTTTATTTCGTTGTTCGCCTCTTCCCTGGGCTCTGCCTCGCCTTGTTCCTTATTGATATAGTCCATTGCCTCGGTCAGCGAGGTCAGGAACTTCTGGAAATCTTCGGCATAGAGGAAAATCTTGTGCTTCTCGTATGACACCTGGGGCATGTCGGCATTGCCGCTCAGCATTTTCTTGCTCTCCGTGATGCTGAGATACAGCTCATCCTTCCTGTTCCTCTTTACGTCCACGTAGTAAATGCGCTGTCCGGCCTTGATGGTCTTTGAAAACAGGATGTCGCGTTCGCTGTCAAATTCACCTTTTTTCTGTTCTTCCATAACACATATTCTATTAAATACCCCCCAAAATTCCCTATATTTTCTTATTCCACCAAAAAAAAACACGAAAAAAGTGTCTATTTGGCGCAAAATGATTAATTTTGTCGACCGTTTTAAGATTTCCTATATGATAAACCGTGAACTAATCCGCATAAAAGTAGTTCAAATTACCTATTCTTATTTTCAGAATGGTAGTAAGAGTAACGAGGCCGCCGAACAGGAACTTCTTTTCAGCCTGTCGAAGACTTACGACTTATACAATTGCCTGCTCATGCTAATGGTGGAGGTGAACCGGATGGCCCTTCGCACCCTGGAGATGAGGCAGAGCCGCCAGCGCCGCCTGGGCGATAATACGCCCTTGAGCACGAAGTTCGTCGACAACCGGTTCATCCTGCAGCTCGAGTCGAACAGGCAGCTCAAGGAGTTTGCCGACAACCAGAAGCGGTCGTGGGCCGACGAGGAGGACTTTGTGCGCAAACTGTACAAGCAGATTGAGGAGAGCGAGACCTACAAGGCCTACATGGAAAGCCCGACCCAGAGCTACGCCGAGGACCGCGAACTGTGGCGCCACATCTATCGCGAGAACATCTGCAGCAATGACGACCTCGACGCCATCCTGGAGGATATGAGCCTCTACTGGAATGATGACAAGGCGATAGTGGACACTTTCGTGCTGAAGACCATCAACAAGTTCAGCGAACAGAGCGATGCCAGCCAGCCCCTGCTGCCGGAGTTCCGCAGCGAGTCCGACAAGGAGTTTGCTGCCCGTCTTATGCATCGCACGCTGGCCAACGCCGAATACTATCAGGACCTCATTGCTTCTACGACCCGCCGTTGGGAGCTGAAGCGCGTCGCCCTCATGGACCGCGTCATCCTGCAGGTGGCGCTGGCCGAGATAATCTCCTTCCCCAACATACCCGTCAGCGTGAGCCTAAACGAGTACATCGAGATAGCAAAGATGTACAGCACCCCCAAGAGCGCGCGCTACATCAACGGTACCCTGGACAATATCGTCAAGCGGCTGACGGAGGAGAACAAGCTGATTAAAGACGTACAAGACAATAAACAATCGTAAAAAGTATAGATTATGACAACAATGTTTATCCTTATGCAGACAGGCGCCGCCGGCGGCATGTCCATGTTGCTGATGATGATTATCATCTTTGCCATCATGTGGCTTTTCATGATCCGTCCCCAGCAGAAGCGCCAGAAAGAGATCCAGAACTTCCGCAACGCCATTACCGTAGGCACAAACGTGGTTACGGCCGGCGGCATCTACGGGGTTGTGAAGTCGATCGACGAGGCCGACAATGCCCTGATGGTCGAGATTGCAAACGGCGTGCGCATCAAGGTGGACCGCAACTCGGTCTATGCCTCGCCCAACCAGCAGATTGAACAGAAGTAATCCCCCTGGGGCTTCAGCCCTCGGAAGCAACGACTTAGGTTAACCAAATCCCCTCCCCATGAAGCGGCTACTGGAGATGACAGGAAATGTGCTGTCGCGTCTGCTCAACCACGACGCCCTGATCTTCCTGTTCTTTCTGGCTGTGGCGGGTTCGTTCTGGCTGTCGCAGACGTTGAATGAAACGCTCGAGCTCGAGGTCAGAGTGCCGCTGCGTCTGGACAGCGTGCCCGAGAACGTGATGATCACTACCGAGCCGCCCAAGGAAATTACCGCTATCGTGCGCGACCGCGGCACTACACTCGTGCGCTATTGGCGGCGCAAGGAGACGAAGCCCGTCGTACTGAACTTTGCCAGCTACGACAACGGTTCCGTGGCCGGACGCATCCAGATTCCGCACAGCACCGTGCTGCATGCGGTCGAGGAGACGCTGGACGGCACGTCGCACGTGCAGAGCCTGCAGCCCGACACCATCGAGTTCTACTACAACCGCGGTCTGCGTTACAGGCTTCCGGTGCGTGTCCTCGGCACGGTTACCACCACGCCGCAGGGCTACCTGCTGGGTCTCGAGACGAATCCCGACTCCGTGGAGGTCTATGCCCCCACCGCCATCCTGGACACCATGCGGGCTGCCTACACCAAGGCCGTGAACATGACCGAGCTCTCCACTACCGTCACAAGCAAGACACAGCTGGTCACAATAAAGGGCGTCAAGTATGAGCCGCAGGAGGTGGACGTCACAGCCCACGTGGATTTCTACACGGAGAAGGTGGTGGAGGTGCCCATTATCGGGCTGAACTTCCCGGCCGAAAAAACCCTGAGGACGTTTCCTGCCAAGGCGCGTGTGACGTTCCGCATCGGTTCGGCACAGTTCCAGCTGGTCAATTCCGAGAACTTCGTCCTGGCTGTCACCTACGAGGAACTGCTCCGGAACCCCGGCCCCAAGTACCGCCTGCACCTGAAGTCCCTGCCGCCCGGCGTCTCCAACGTCAGGATATCTCCGCAGGAAGTGGATTATCTAATAGAGAACGTCGCCAGCGACGACAGCGAGGAATGAAGCGGCTGGGTATCACTGGAGGCATCGGCAGCGGCAAGAGTTATATCGCCGACTTGCTGAGGAATGAGCTGCACGTGCCCGTCTATGACTGCGACGCCAGGGCCAAGTGCCTGAACGAGGAGGACCCGCAGATAAGGCAGGCCCTGACCGAACTGGTCGGCCCCGAGGTCTATAGGGACGGCCGTCTGGTTAAGCCCGTCCTGGCAGCCTACCTCTTTCAGGACGAGTCGCACGCCGCACAGGTGAATGCCATCGTCCATCCTGCCGTCCATCGCGACTTCCTGCGCTGGGAGCAGGGGCAGGACGCCGGGCTTGTAGCCCTTGAGAGCGCCATACTCTACGAGAGCGGCTTCCACCGGTTTATGGACAAAGTGCTGTTCGTACGGGCTTCCGAGCCCCTCCGCATCCGGCGGGCCATGGAGCGCGACAGCGCATCGCGCGAACAGATTGAGCAGCGCATCCGCATGCAGCGCGCACAGGACTTCGAGTCGCAGGCCGACTATGTCATCGACAATGAGGACACAAGCCGCTCCGACCTTATCTTCCAGCTGGAGAAAATCGTATGGGAAATAGACTGGTATCTGTAAGAAAGAGAATGAAAACCCCAATAGATATAATAATGAGAAGCAAGACAATCGCCGCCCTCCTCCTTCTCTTGTTCGTCCCCCTGTGCCTGAGGGCATACGAGGAACGCAACCTCCTGCAGCAGGCTGCCACCTTTGAACAGGTGAAGGAAGCCCTGGTCATGGACCAGAAGTGGGTCACCTATCCGGCCTATGCCGACCGCGAGGGGTGGGACCGTTTCCTGGGCGATATAAAGGGAGACTATATCCAGCGTGGCGAAAGCCGTTTGGCGTACGAATGGAAGGTCGTCAAGGCAACCGACTACCTGGAGTTCGAGCGTTCGGGCAGCCGCGTAGTCATGGAAAGACCCTACGATGCAAACATACAGGCCATAGCCGACCTGCTGCTGGCCGAGCTGGCCGAAGGCAAGGGACGCTTCCTTGACCAGCTGATAAACGGCGTTTTCCTGTCGTGCGAGATGACGTCGTGGGCACTCTCTGCCCACATGTCGTTGCAGAAGAAGGGGCGTTCTCTGCCCTCCGACCGGGAACGCGTCTTCGACCTGGTCGACGGCGACATGGGCAACCTGCTCTCCTGGACCTACTACTTCATGCGGGAGGCGTTCGACAAGGTGAACCCCGAAATCTCGCGCCGACTGCGCCACGAGTTGAAGGTGAAGGTGATGGACTCCTATCTCCACAACGACCATTACTGGTGGATGGGCCGGAAGTCGGAGCGTTCCTCGCAGAACAACTGGAATCCCTGGTGCAACAAGAACGCCCTGCTCACCTTCATGCTCCTGGAGACCGACCGGGACACCCTGGCCAAGGCCGCCTACGAATCCATGCGGTCGGTGGACCAGTACCTGAACTTCGTCAAGGGCGACGGCGCCTGCGACGAGGGTCCCGCCTACTGGATGAATGCCGCCGGCATGCTGCTCGACTACCTGGAACTGATCTCGGCCGCCACCGGGGGCAGGGTGAACCTGCTCGGCAACAAGCTCGTCAGGGACATGGGCGAATACATCTGCAACTCCTACGTGGGCAACGGATGGGTGGTGAACTTTGCCGACGCATCGGCCAAGGGCGGGGGAGAGCCCTATACCGTCTATCGCTACGGCAAGGACGTGGGGAGCGAGTCCCTGATGCACTATGCGGGCGTGCTGCACTCCAACAACGCGGCGCCCGTTCCCAGTCGCGATATGTACCGCGTACTCAGGGCCATCGAGCTCAAGGACGAAGTGGCTGCCGTCACGCCGCAGAAGCTGACCGAGCCCCTTGTCTGGTACCCCGAGACCGAGTTCTGCTACCTTTCCAACGACGAGGACCTCTTCCTGGCCGCCAAGGGCGGATTCAATGCCGAGAGCCACAACCATAACGATGTCGGCTCGTTCAACCTCTACATCGACAAACAGCCCGTCATCATAGACGTGGGCGTCGGCACCTATACGCGCCAGACCTTCAGCGGCGAGCGCTACAAGATATGGACCATGCAGAGCAACTACCACAACCTGCCCATGATAAACGGCGTGGCAGAGCCTGCCGGAGGAGAGTACAGGAGCCGTAACGCAACAGCCCGCAGGAACTGCTTCTCGCTGGACATCGCCAAGGCCTATCCCGAAGAGGCGCAGGTGGAGAACTGGACACGCACCTACACCCTGAAGGGACGCGAGGCACAGATTACCGACGATTTCCTGCTGAAGCAGACCGTGGCGCCCAACGTCGTCAACTTCATGACCTGGGGCGAGGTCGAGCTGCAGGGCGAGGGACAGGTGGCCATCACCGTGAACGGCGTGAAAGCCCTGCTCAGCTACGACGCCTCAAAGTTCACCCTGGCCGTCGAGCCCAGGGAACTGGACGACGCCCGCCTCTCGCGCGTTTGGGGAAAGCAGGTCTACCGCCTGTCGTTCACCGCCAAGTCAATGACAAAGAAGGGACGCTATCGTTTCACGATAAAAAAACTTTAACGAAGACGAAAACGAAGACGAAAACGAAGACGAGACGCCAAAGCTACGTAACGCTGCGCTACGAAAAGGAAGACGAAACGCTAAAGCAACGAAACGCTGCGCTACGAAAACGAAGATTTTGAATTTTGAATTTATCAATTTTGAATTAGAATAATATGTTAGAAACCATTTTAGCCATCTCCGGCAAGCCTGGACTGTTCAGGCTCGTTTCCCGCGGGAATCGGGCACTAATCGTAGAGACACTCGACGCGCAGAAGAAGCGCACACCCGCCTTCGAGACGGACAAGATCATCTCGCTGGCCGACATCGCCATGTACACCGACGAAGAGGAGGTACCCCTGCGCCAGGTGCTGAAATCCATCTTCACCAAGGAGGAGGGCAAGAAGGCCGGCCTCGACCCCAAGAAAGCCTCGAAGGACGAGCTCCATGCCTACATGGGCGAGGTGCTGCCCAACTACGATCGCGACCGCGTCTATCCCGCCGACATCAAGAAGCTGCTCCAGTGGTACAACATCCTCGTCGAGAACGGCCTGACCGACTTCGATGAGGCGCTGCAGGAAACGCAGGGCGAAAACGTGGACGACAGGAAGTAAAGGGTGGGGCAGAAGCCTACACCAGCTGCTTTCACACGCATAGGGAGAGGCGCATACGTGGTACCATTAACAATAATGCATCTTCTCCCAGCCGTTTACACACGCATAGAGAGAGGGACGAGCGCTTTGCTTGCCCCTCTTCACTTTGCCTGTTCCATGGACGCATCCCCTTCCTCGTTCCCTTGCACCCCCGTACCCCTGAAAAAACAACGCCGTTGTTTTGCCGATTCCACGCCGTTGTTTTGCCAATTCAACGCCGTTGTTTTTCTGCTCCTATAGGGGATGTGCCAGCAAGGGCCGAGGCTGTAGGTCACGGTCAGGTTGATGTTCCTGCCGTCAGCTTTGCTGTGGTTCCAGATGTTGCGGCGGTAATTGCAACAGTCCATGGAGGCGTGCTGCTTGGCATATCGGTTGAAGGGTTTGCGCACCGGACTAGAAGCCGGAAGGAAAATAGAGAAAGTTCAAACTATACAACATAGAAGAACCGTCTCTGTCACACTGCAATGTATGATAATACGTAGCGGGGCGACTGAAAAAAGAGCCCCGTGTTCGCATCGGAGAGTTTTTCGTAGATTGGCGAAGTATAGATTTTGTCTATAGCCTCTTCCATGGTATAGCCATGCTCCTCGACAAGAATCTGAATCATTCGGGCAGTCAGCTGCTCCTTCAGATAGTTGAACTCCTGTGGTGTTACGTTTGGGGTGCTCATAGCTTGGTAAGTTTTGCGATGGCCCGCTCCGTACCGAAATAATACTGGAACGTGATACCTTTCATATACTTCAGGTTCTCCAGAAACTGGTCGAGCGTGATGTCGCCAGCCTCGTATTTACCTATCTGCACACCAACGCGGTCGTTGGCGATAGGGCCGTATACTATGTCATAGTCGTGAGCCGACTGTGCGGAGGGATTGTTGCGGTTGAGGAAAATGAACTCTGCCCAATCGCGGTTATAGCTTTCGAAGGTCAACACACTCAATTCACCGCTGCAGAGCACTTGTTCATCAAAGCTATAGGCATTCATCACGGGCGATCCGCCCTCGGTGAGTGCCTTGAATTCAGCCATGCGCCAAGCTTGCTGACGATCGGCCGAAAGGTAGAAACCGCGTCCGAAATCTTTGTTTGGCCGTGACTTCCTAAGATCAATATGATCGATGTCCTGCGTAGAGCCGTGGTAGAGCGTCATCATAGGCTGCCTCCATTTCTGCGGCAATAGCTGGCCATGCTCTGCACCATGTCATCGAACGACTGGGTATGCATCACATCGTAAAAGTCGTGGGCCACCTTAATTGCGCCGTAACTGCTCAGGTACCGATAGGCCTCGGCCTCCGTCATCTGATAATGACTGGCAAAGGCTGCGATGAGTGCCACGATGTACTCTGCAATGTCTTTTACGCTAAACATAATCTTTCGTTACCTTATTTAACTGGGGACAAAGATACAACTTTTTTCTGATACTACAAGTTTTCTCTCAGAAAATGTCTAGAACGAATCCAATTGGCATTCGTTGAGGACATCCTCGACTCTATCGACCTCATTCAACATTGGTTTGGGTGTCCATAATCCTTATTGTTTTTGAAAGTTAGACAAAAAGTGAATGGGTCACATCTTCTTATATATGCTAAACGGAAGATTCTTGTTGATGGTGGTATGGACGTGCCAGCGCTTGGTGACGTATGCCTTGGACTTCTGTTTGCGAATAGCAGCAACGATTTGATTGGCTCTCTTTTCGACGGGCATCATCCAGAATAGCCCTTCGCCTTTCGCCATTGCGGTATCGACAAGGCCTGGGCTGATGTCGGTGACATGGATGCAGTTGCCACTCTTGTATGCTTTCTTGCGCAAAGCTTCCATGTAGTTGATTTGAGCGCCCTGCCTATGCCTGAGGTGGCTCCGATGATGATGATGTTCATTGCTTTAAATCCCGATTTGACTTATTTCTCTTTTGTAAAGCTGGCAATTTCCTCGCTTGAATCCGTCTTATACCAAACCATTTCAGAACCAGTCAGTTTGTGAATATCAACTTCAAGGTATATCTTGGATTCCCCATTGTAAGTTCTTCCTGTGAATATATTCATGTGCCCAGTCTCTCCAACCCTATAATTGAGGTCAGTTGTTGTCCAACCTTCATCGGGCCATAAGGAAACTTGCTGCTCGATGCGACCAGAATACCAGTTCTCGGGATAGAAAGTATATATTACCGTCTCTCCGTCCATGAGGCCACTTCGTAGAGCTTTTCTCCATTTGCCTTCAAGTTTGCTTGCATCAAACTTGTAGTCATCATCGCTGCTGCAAGAGGCGAGGGAGAGCAAGGCAACGCACATCACGAAGATGTTTCTCCAGATTGTTTTCATTTTGCTATAATTTTGTTGTCAATGTTCTACTTGATTAAACGTGGAGAACTGGGAAATATTGC
>JAILKU010000013.1 GCA_024693505.1 Bacteroidaceae bacterium
AAAGTTATTGTTATCTCGCCATTCATTGTCAATTCTGTTCAAAACGTTTTACTGGTGTCCATCTTGATCCTCTGGAAGAAATCGGGCGACTGATGGGCGCCACCGGAAAATCGAGTGTAACTCTCTCCGAATCCTCGTAAGTATTCAAGGCAAACAGTACAATAATCTCTTGCTTTTCGCCAGTTATTTTGGTCTTCAAATAATAAGAAAGTTCAGCCAAAATATCAGACGTAAAGTTCTGATTACCACTCAACCACTTGGTGATTTCAGAAGGACGACGATGCATCAATAATGCCAGGTCTTTCTTTGACATATTCCTTGCCGTCATCGCTTCTTCAATCTGGATTGCAATACGCATGCGCCTTGCAACTTTAAGATAGTCAAGTTCCGAAATTCTAGATATGCGTTCGCTTAGTTTCATATTTCCTCATCAAAGTGTTTATCCCCCATTATAGAGCCATCAGAAACTAGAATGATCTCTTTATCTTTTATTCTTTGTGTGATTAGCGCAGATAATAGTATCATTTGTTCAGCAGCCTCTCGTAGGCTATTATCCTGTTGCCACGTTCGCGTTTCAGCTCCTTTTTTGCCGCCGGATCCCAATATCAATAAGGATGTACCGAACCGTATTCCATATAATCGTAAGGGGAAATTTGGAGCATTCAATAAAGCGACGACACCGTCTCCAGGTTTACCTTCATTCTTTCGAAAAAAACCTTCTCTAGCTCCCCCCTCAAAACCCATAAATCGTAATTTGTTTAAAACCTCATCTATCTGTTTCGGGTATTGGGCGTCGAACTTATCTATAAACAACTCAAGCAAGGTATCCTCGGAGCCATCTCGCGCCACTGAGTATATCTTGCATGCATCTCCTGAGAGGTCGGTTAATTTTACAATCCCAAATCCCATACATCACATTTTCATTGCAAAGATATAAAAATTTCAATTAAAAGTGAATAATTATGAACATTTATATCATTATTGTTCATAGTGTCGTTCATTAACCGTCAGGCGATACCGTTACGCGCTACTTGATTAAGTATCCCTTCTTTCAAAGGATTGTCAATCGAGGTAGCATATAAACAATACATAGTATTATGTATGTAGTATTTGCCCGCGAATGATTACATTTGCATATATGCGACGTCTTACAGGCATATTGATTTTGCTTGCGAGCTGGTTCTGCGCGGCTGCACAGGACCAGGCGAGGGATGCGTACAGCGTGGCGGAGGAGCAGTTCTATCAGGGACAGTACAGCGCGGCGATCATGACGGCGCTGGAGGGCCTGAACCAGGAACCGGCGAGGAGCAGCGAGGAGGCTGCGGTGGAGCTGTTTTCGATTCTGGGAGCATCCTATTCCCGGCTCGGGGACTTTGAGGCGGCCGCATCCTATTTCGTAAGATGTTATGAGTTCGACAAGGCCAACGGGGACCCGAAAGGCCTGACATCATCCCTTATCAACCTCGCATCGATGTATGTCTATGCCGGCAAGCCGGAGCTGGGAGAGAAGTACGCGCTCGAAGCCATCGAGACGGAAAAGGCCCAGGGAAGGCCCGCGAAGCTGGCAATGGCCTACGGAAAAGCCTGCGACATCTACCACGCGATGGGGCAGGAAGAGACCGCCCTGGAATACGCCGACCTGGCCGTCAGCTCGGCCCGGGAAGCCGGGGACGACGTAGGCATTGCCGTACGCAGGAGCCAGAGAGCCTATCCCCTGGCCGCATTGAAGCGCGATAGGGAGGCTTGGACCGACCTCCGCTTTGCAGAAAAGATCTTCCGGGAAGAGAATAAAAAACAATCCCTCGCCATAGTATGCTTCCAGATCGCCCAGCAGAGTGCCCAGATGGGCCGGAAGCAGAGCGCCACGCAGTATTATGAGGAAGCAAAGGCACTGGCGGCCGAAATCCAGGACAAACCCCTGCTCCAGAAGATCTGCGCCCGTTACGCCCAGCATCTGAGCGACTCGGATCCCAGCCAGGCCCTCAGCCTGATGAAGGAGGCCTCCAGCATCCAGGAAGAAATCGAAAAGAGCAAGAGCAGCAATGCCCTCGAGCTATTCAACATAAAATTCGAGACAGCAAAACGGGAGCAGACCATTGCTACGCAGAAGCTGGAACTGGAGAAACGGAGGAGCACGGGAATACTGCTCTCCCTAGTAATCCTTTTCCTGTTGATCGCGGCGGCCGTCACTACGTTGTCGATGATCAGCGCCCGCCGCAAAGAGAAAAAACTGCGGCAGCTGAATGCCCAGAAGGACTTCCTGTTCAAGGTCATCTCCCACGACATACTCTCCCCCGCCATAGCCCAGCTAAGAGGTATACAGATGCTCAGCAAGCACTCCGAGAAACTCACGCAGAAGCAATATAAAGAAGCGCTGACGCAACTTGAAGGGCAGGCTGAATCCGAGGTGGAACTCATAGAGAACGTGCTCCGCTGGGCAAAGAGCAAGGGCGGCAAAATAAAGGAAGGCTCAGTCCGCTTTGCCATGGCCGACATGGTAAAAGAGGCAATGGGGCAATACCAGTCCATGGCCGAGCACAAAGGAATCAGCCTGTTGCTTGACGACCCGGAGAATATAATCGTCTGCTGCAACAGGAGCAATCTGCTGCTTGCCCTGAGGAACCTCCTTTCCAATGCCATAAAGTTCTCCCGCCCCGGCGGGGACGTGCGCATAAGCATAGCCCCTACGGCTAGAGGAGCTGACCTCAGCGTTGCCGACAGCGGCATAGGCATTCCAGCCGGACAGATAAACAGCATCTTCGACCCTAAAAACAGCTATCGGCGTTCCGGCACTGCCGGAGAACCATCCAACGGACTCGGACTCATAGTGAGCCGGGACCTGGTGAACGCCATTGGCGGGTCGCTCAGCGTGAGCAGCGAAGAAGGAAAGGGCTGCACCTTTACCATCCACATCGAAAACCAAAGTGAAAATGCCTGATACCCTACGAATACTGCTGGTAGATGACCATCCGCTGATGCTGATGGGCATACAGTCAATGCTGGAAGGCATGCCCGGCATCACGATTGCCGGCACGGCCAGCAATGGCCTGGAGGCCCTCGAAAAGGCCGCCGAACTCAAGCCCGACGTAATGATGCTGGACGTGATGATGCCGGTGATGGACGGAGTGGAACTGGCCCGCAGGATGAGGGCGGAAATGCCCGACGTTGCCCTTCTGGTGCTCTCCAGCGACACTTCCCTAGCCACACTTGAACCGCTGCTCAACATAGGCATAGACGGCTTCCTCCCCAAAACCAGCGATGCCTCCACGATGATGGATGCAATCCGCAGCGTGGCTTCCGGCTACGAATACTTCGGCACCGACATAGCCAGGCTTATCGAGAGGATCAGCCTTGCAAAGAAAGCCTCGGACTCAATGTTCACGCCCAGGGAGCTGGACGTTATCCGCCTCAGCTGCAAGGGCCTTCAATACAAGGAAATCGCCGGCCAGTTGGGCATCAAATAGCTGACCGTGGTAACCATCAAGAACAACATCTTCCGCAAACTCGGCATCAACAATACCGTGGAGCTGGTGATTTATGCGATGAAGAAGGAGCTGATCATGCTATAAACTCTCTCCCCATAACGTCAAGACATACATATAATTATGTATTTATAAGTTGTCTCGTACTTGCTACTTTTGTTAATCGCAAGTACGAGTTTAATTTTTACGTAAACTATACAATCTAAAAACCAATATGAAGAAAAAACAGTTTTACGAAGACCCTCGGTGCGAGGCTATCGAGGTAAAGGCAGAGACCGTTATTTGCGGTTCGGCAGATCCACTATTGAGTGGATTCAACACTGAAGATGACTGGGATGCTTAATTTAATGGAGGACAGAAAAATGAAAAAGATCACTTTAGCATTTGCGGCCATTGCCGCCATTTCTATTCTGGCAAGCTGCGAGAAAGAAAGGACTCCTGAAACTAAGGCTCAGGGCATTCAATTTGATTTTTCCATTGGACATTCGGGGTTCAACGGTGGCACAAAGGCCGTAAAGACCGGATGGGAAAATGGCGACAAAGTCTATGTTTTCTTCGACAAAGATTTTACTTCTGCCGACGATATGATGACCATGACTTATGACGGTAGTTCCTGGTCATACGACGCCCCTGCAGCATTGACCGCCCGACTCCTTGCTTCCGGAAGCCTGGATGCCATCTATTGCACGGAGACCCCTACGATTTCATATGGAACAACTGTTTCCTTCCAAGGTTCCAAGACCGGAACATGTGGTTATTTCACCGCCGCTAACGTCGAATACACCTATGCAGATAGCAAAGTGAAAGCGACAATCACCCTTGCTGTCCCTACCACTTATATCCGGGCTCAAATCCGCATTTCCGGCCTTACCGGTTCTGGTTGGTATATCAAAGCAGACCAGTTCAACTCTTATTTGTCATTTACAGGGAACGGCTATAGTTGGAACGGTGCTAATTCCAGCGGATGGAATGGCAATTGCTATCTTGGAGATGAGATGCAGACTTATGTAAGTATAACAGATTACGCCATGAATGGAGCCCGAAATTGGGCCATCACCCTTTCTAACGGCACGGATACCTACACGAAGACTTTCTATAGTAAATCTCTTCCCTTGCTCTCCGCTGTTACCTTCGCAGGCCCCGACAATCTGGACACACCGACCAACGGATGGA
>JAILKU010000070.1 GCA_024693505.1 Bacteroidaceae bacterium
TCAACCGGTGTCATTGTGGCTACGGGATATATGTGGGCCCTGGTGCCCGAGGTCATTTCCTACGGCGAATACGTCAGCGGCAAGCGCATAGCCGGTATCGTGAATGCCCTGACGGGTATCTTCTTCAAGGCTGGAATGACCCTGGGCAGTGTGGTGGCTCCCGCTATTCTGGCCTACGTGGCTTACAACCCCGACAGCATCGACCAGACGCCGCTGGCCGAGGAAGGCATCCTCTGGCTCGTCTGTGTCATTCCGGCCGCTCTGCTCCTGCTGGCGATGTTCATCATCTCGAAATATGAGCTTACTGACGAGAAGATAGACCAGATAAACAAGGAAATTGAAGCCAGAGATTAACATTAACGATAACGCTAACCCTAACCTTAACCCTAACCCTAACCTTAACCCTAACCTTAATCCTATGTCACCACGTTATTTATTTCCGGATGATTATATGGCCGATCCTGCAGGCCATGTGTTTAACGGCAAACTGTTCATCTACCCCAGTCACGACCGCCAGTGCGACAATGTCTTCGATGACGATGGGGGGCACTTCCAGATGCGCGATTACCACGTACTTTCTTTCGACGATATCGAAAACGGAACCGCCACCGATCATGGTGTCATCCTCGACCAGGACCAGGTGCCCTGGGTGGAGAAACAGATGTGGGACAGTGACGTGGTGGAGAAGGACGGGCGCTACTACCTCGTTTTCTCGGCCAAGGACTATAACGGAGAGTTCCATCTCGGCGTGGCCGTTGCCGACAGGCCCGAAGGTCCGTTCGTTCCGCAGGAGCACCCCATCCGCGGTGCCTACAGCATCGACCCCTGCCTTTTCAAGGACGACGACGGAAGCATCTTCTGCTACTACGGCGGTTTGTGGGGCGGACAGCTGCAATGGCATGTGCCGCTCAGCGTCAGGCCCCTTCTGCAGCCCGACACAGAGGCTGCTCCTGCCGGTTTTGTCGATATAGGTCATGCTTCCGACAAGAAAACCCAGCTTTGGGCACCTGCCGATGCGCCTGCTTTGCCAAGCTATGTGGCCCGTATGACCGACGACGTGCTCCAGTTTACAGAAGCGCCGAGGCCCGTGGTCATCCTCGACAGTTCCGGACAACCCCTAAGGGCTGGAGACCCGCACCGGTTCTTTGAGGCCAGCTGGATGCATAAGTACGGCGGGAAATACTATTTCTCATACTCCACTGGCGACAGTCACCTCCTCTGTTATGCCATTGGCGACAACCCATACGGTCCCTTCACCTACCAGGGCGTCATCCTGGAACCCGTCGTCGGTTGGACCACCCACCACAGCATTGTTGAGTTCAAGGGCCAGTGGTATCTGCTCTACCACGACTGCGTTCCCTCCAACGACATCACGCATCTGCGTTCGCTGAAGGTCCAGCGCCTTTTCTACAACCCGGACGGCTCTATCCAAACCGTTCTGAATGCGTAGATTCAGGTTTTTTGTTTCGCTGCTTGTCCTTTTTCTGTCAATAATGGCTTGGGCAGAGGACGGCAGTCTTCTGTGGTTGCGCAACCCTGTGCCATCAGACATCACCTTGCGTATTGACCCCGCCATGCCCGAAGACGACGGCTATCGTATCGACGGGAGGACCGTTACCGCCCGGACAGCGTTGGGACTGCTCTATGGAAAGTATGCCCTGCTGCGCGGAGAGCAAGGCGAATCGCACCCGTTCTTCAAGCTTCGCATTCTCAACCACTGGGACAATCTGGACGGTTCCGTAGAGCGTGGTTATGCCGGAAACAGCATCTTTTGGGCTATTCAGAATTCAGATGTCCCCGTTCATAATAATCAAGGGAGTGGGGGAGGCCTTGATACCGTCCTGATCAGCCGTTACGGCGAGGCTTGTGCCTCGATTGGCATCAACGGCACTGTTCTCAATAATGTTAATGCCTCGCCAAAGATACTTACAGGCGGGTATCTCAAAAAGATAAGGCGGGTAGCTGAAATCCTGCGCCCCTGGGGCATCCGGGTCTATCTGTCTGTCAACTTCGGCTCGCCGAAGGCCTTGGGGGAGCTGAAGACAGCCGATCCGCTGAATCCAAAGGTGAAACGCTGGTGGCAGAAGAAGGCGGGGGAAATCTACAGACAGATTCCCGACTTTGGAGGATTCCTCGTAAAGGCTAATAGCGAGGGCCAGCCGGGGCCGTTCGACTACGGCCGAAGCCATGCCGACGGCGCCAATATGCTGGCCGATGCCCTGAAGCCTTTTGGCGGCATCGTCATGTGGAGGTCCTTTGTATATGGCGGCCGCCACAAAGGCGAGGATCGCGTCAAACAGGCGGTTTCGGAGTTTGCCCCACTGGATGGCTTGTTCCGCGACAATGTCGTCCTGCAGTCCAAGAACGGACCTCTCGATTTCCAACCGCGAGAACCCTACGCACCCATTTTCGACCACATGAGCCGGACGCCGCAGATGGCTGAGCTGCAGATCACGCAGGAATACCTCGGGCAGAGCAGGCATCTGGTCTTTTTGGCTCCGATGTGGCAGGAATTCTTCTCCTACGTCAGTCCCGACAGACTGGTGGGTCTTGCCGGCGTTGCCAACATCGGTACCGACACCAACTGGTGCGGACATCACTTCTCCCAGGCCAACTGGTACGCCTTCGGCCGCCTGGCCTGGAACCCCGCCCTCTCGTCGGATCAGATTGCTGCCGAGTGGCTCCGGCTAACCTTCGCACCGGTTAATCCTTCCCCGTCAGCCCTGGTTAGCGATGACATTGACAGAGATGACGGCCGCTCGGACCTGTACCCACGACTCCTAAGCCTGCTCGTTCGCAGCCGCGAAGCCTGTGTGGATTATATGATGCCGCTCGGTCTCCACCATATCTTCAGGTTCGACCATCACATGGGACCGGACCCGGGAGGCTTCAGGGACGATTATCCCATCGAGTGGTGTCCCGTTTACTATCACCGCGCCAACAGAGACAGCATCGGCGTGGACCGCAGCAGTACCGGCACCGGTGCTACGGGCCAGTATCGCGAGCCCTACCGCTCCATTTATGACAACGTGGCATCCTGTCCCCTGGAATTTCTCCTCTGGTTCCACCGCCTGCCCTGGTCGTATCCCATCCGGCAGACAGGGCGTACGCTCTGGCAGGAGATGTCGTATCGCTACAATCGTGGCGTGGCCGAAGTGGACAGTCTTGCATCAATCTGGCAGCAGGCGAGGCCCTACATCGATGAGCAGCGGTGGAAGGAGGTCGATGAGCGTCTCCGCTTCCAGCAGCAGGATGCCCGGCTGTGGCGCGACACCTGCCTCAAGTACTTCGGGCAATTGCAGGACGCGCCTTAAACCCAATCCCTTCCTCCGCCTGCCGGATGGTAATTTTGAATTTATCAATTTTGAATTTAAATCTCGCCTTACCAGATATCCTCGGGTGTCTCAGGATTGTCGTAAACCTCTTTGGGGCAATACTCGAAATAGTCCAGGACAAGATAGACCGTCGTATAGTCTAAGCACGACTTCAGGCGGATATAGTACGTTTCATCGGGCTTCATCCATTGGCGCAGGATGATACGCCGTATCTGGCTTTGGCTGGTTCGTGCCGGAGTTACACCATCTCCGGCAGTGATGTTCACGCCCTTCATGAAACCGTGGTTGCGCAGGAACTTGTCCACCTCGGAGTTGTAGTCGTCATCGTCCGTATCCGCTTCCCATCCCATATGACTGGGATATTGGCCCGTTGGCGTATCATAGTACAGGCCTCCCATGCGCAGGTCGAGGGGGATTCCCATGGCAGGCAGGCGCAGCCGGTCGTTACCCCAGTAGAACTGGAAGATGCCGCGGTTGTCATCGGCCGCGGTAATGCCATAGCGCATCTCATACATGCCTTCGCGAGGCACCGGGGGCAGGCGCAGGGTCAGGTCGGTTACGCCGCGACTGGCCATCTCGTCGCCGCAATATGTGACGAAGCCGCGCTGCTCGGGTGTGCCGCCCGTGTTGACGAAGAAATTACTCTCGTCCGTGAGCCAGGCATCGCTCAGATAGCGGTACTCGCTGTCCTTTGGGAAGGCGAATATGCGGGTCCAGCCAACGCGGGCACCGTTGTTGACGGCTTCCGGGAAGGTGGTCACCAGGTCGAAGCGGATGCGCTCCTTCCCAAGATTATCGCTCGTAGCCTGGTCATAGACGAGGAGCTTCTGCAAAGGATAAATCATGGCGTTGCTCAGGTTGCCCTGATTGGCAGCCTCCGCTGTGCCTACTGACAGCCCTGCCTTGTCGGCATCGCAGCTTATTTCGTGGTAGGTGCCGCGCCGCCCGTTGTCCAGTTTGGGGAAGCGGTTAATGTAAACACCTTCCGACTCAGCACTCTCAAAGAACTTCATCAGCCGCCGCTTGCCCATCGTGGTGTAGTATTCGGCCAGGGCAACGGTGGGATTGCGCAGGCTGGGGTCATATCCGTACTCGTTGCGGTGCAGGACGAGGCGGTCGGCAGGCAGGCGGACGGGCAGAAGGTGGTAGGTCACGAACTGGTTCAGCAGGTTGTCCTCGCTCCTGTAGTCATTGTTCCGAAGGGCATTGGGATAGTAGTTGTTCCGGTCGAGCCAGTTCACTACGTCGTCCACCGTGATATCCAGTGCGGGCTTGCCCAGTGCCTGAGCCCAGAAATCGTCCGTCTCGGCAAAGAAGGTGTAGCCGTAGTAGCGGTGCTCGGGGATTAAGCCGTCGTGCAGTTCCGTCTTAATGCGGTTCTCCAGATAGCACTTCCTGTAGGCCATATCCTCCGAGAGAGAAAGAGAATCCCTCAGTCCGACGGCATGAAGCAGCAGGCAGGAGACGTAGAATCCTTCCTTCTTCTCGGAAACCACGCCGGATATGTAGTCGCCCAGCGTATTCAGATTGGAGAGCACCACGCTGTTAACGGAATGTATCACGCCGTTCAGGGCCGGTATGTCGCGGTTGATGGAGTCTATCTTGGATCCGTTCACCCATATCTCGTCCACATCGCCGTAGGCTACTGTGAGCCTGCGGTCATACATGTTGGGCCTCAGGATCTCGGCATTCTGTGCCGTGGGGAAGTCCCATGTCTGAATGATTTCTCCATTGTCTCCGCTGTCGATGATGCTGCTCATCACCAACAGTTTCTGAACCGAGTCGCGCCGTGTGCTGTCGGGGAAGCCGCCCCAGTCGGGATTGCTGATGACATGCTCCTCGCAGAGTCTCTGCAGGTAGGCATCAATGGCCTCATTGGTAGGGGCGAAAACAGTGTAGTGGCCGCGTGCCGTCAGCAGCTGCCGTATAGTAGTCTGCGAAACCTCGCTGACGCGGACATCTCCCGTCAGGCGGTAGAACTCACTATACTGGCTGTGACGCTGCAGATAGTCGGCCACCGTATAATCCTGAAAGACGTAGCGGGCCGAGGTATCCACATGCTCCGTGCAGCCTACAATGACGGGAATCAGTATCAGTATGGTTAATAGCTTTTTCATGTCTTTTTCAACTCATAAGATGCCATTCTATCGAACTACGCCGCAAAGATATACTTTTATTCGGAATTGACCAACAAAGAAGAAGATAATTATTAGATATTGCCCAATCTCCGATATTCACCTTCGCCAGAATCAGTCTAGTGTACAAGCCGAATCAAATACATTGGCGCAGGATAAAACTTCCGTGGGAACTTAAGGCATACCTAACCGAAGATGATGCATAAAGAATCAAATGCAAATGCAAAAATGCAAAAATCGGAGCAGCGAGAGCCATCCAAGCTTGATTGGGGATGGCCGAACCGAGAGAGCAGCGAGCGGAGAGTAATGCTTGCATGAACTATCCTGAGTCGCGTTCGAGGAAGACAACAAGTCAGTCGCGTCGATTTTAGACCGAAGGTCAAAAATGCAAATTTGCAAAACATTCAACTTTTTCCAGGGACAGACAATCCTGAATATTGCAATATGACAGGTCCGTAAAGGCAGCCGGAACCCATTCAACCTATGTCAGAGCTAAGATAAAAGCCACTCAACTTTTTCCAGGGAAGGACACCCATTAATACTTGTGGCTGCTACTATTAATACTTACAGTTGCAGCTATTAATACTTGCAGTTGCTGCTATTAACACTTGCAATTGTTGTCATACCCGCCCCAATCATTATTTACACCCGCCTCCCGTAAAATTTACACCCGCCTCCCGTAAAATTTACACCCGCCTATAGCAAACTCCACAATCCGCTGTATGCCCTTATCCTCTCCTCCAGCTGGCAGGGTTAAGGCAAAAGCCATTCAGCTTTTCTAGGAAAGGACAGCTCTCACTCCTTTTGCATTTTTGCAAATTTGCATTTCAGCGAAATGGGGAAAGCTGAAAACGGCAGAAGAAACTCAATTTACCATTATAAAGCAAATTTTAGAGGTGGAATGCTATCTGTTAAGGATAAAATTACTATCTTTGCAAGTGATATACGTAGGAAACTGTAAGAACTGAGACAAATACCATCATGAAACATCTATTTTTCATCTGCTTTATACTGTTCAGCAACAATGCACTGCATTCGCAGGAAATCAGACAGGCCTATAAGGGCTATCCCTCGCGCAGCGGGGAGATAGATATCCGCAGCGGTTTCCAGAACCCGCCCAAGGGATACGGCAACGTGCCTTTCTACTGGTGGACAGGCGACTCGCTGAAGCTGGAACGGCTGCAGGAACAGCTGGACATCCTCTCCGAGGCCTCCACTGACGGCCTTTGCGTGAGTTACAACCACACTCATGCCGCCGTCGATACGGCCCTGAATGCTGCCGGGCACGGACCCTGCGGACGTGTGCAGAGCGGATCGCCCTACGTGATGAAGGACCCTGAGTGGTGGCAGATATGGAACGATTTCTCGGCCCGCTGTGCAGAAAAGGGCATCGGATTGGGGATGGACGACTATGTGGTGGCATGGCCCCAGAACGGGGAGTTTATTGACGAGGTGCTGAGTCTGCCCGAGATAAAGAACCATCAGGGGCGGCTTAGGATGGCTCTGCTCGGACCGGCCGACAAAAAGCCCGAACATGTGCTGACAGCCAGGAAGAAAGAAGGGTCGGACAGTCTCTATACGGTATATACGGAACGCGCGCCTGAGCTGAGTCCCACCTTCGGACAGCAGATGATAAATCACTATTTCCAGCCCTTTGTCGATCACATGGATGCTCAGGGACTGAAAGGTATGAACTATTTCTTCCAGGATGAGCTGCAGTACTATCTGAACCTGCACTCCTGGACCGACGACATGCCCGGGGAGTTCCGGAAAAGGAAGGGATATGACATCGTGCCGCTGCTGCCCGACCTGTTCGATACAGACGGGGATGAGGCACGCAGGGATGAGATTTCGCGCACCCGGCTGGATTATGCCGAGGTGGTGACACAGCTGGCCGAGGAGCGGTACTTCCGCCCTATCTATGAATGGCATGCCGAAAAGGGGCTCATCTACGGCAGTGACAATGAAGGGCGCGGCACGGCCCCCACTCAGTACCTGGATTATTTCAGGGTGGAGAAATGGTTCACTGCGCCAGGCAATGACGCACCCTCCAGGGGGAGCAGCTTCCTGCAGACCAAGGTGTCGAGCAGTGCAGCCCACCTGTATCAGCGGCCTCGTGTATGGCTGGAAGCGTTCCACAGCATGGGATGGGATGCCAACGGAGCCCTGCTCACTCACCAGCTGGACCATCATATCATTGCAGGCGGCAATCTGCTCTGCCTGCATGGCCTCTACTACTCCACTCATGGCGGATGGTGGGAATGGGCGCCTCCCTGTTTCCACTTCCGTATGCCATACTGGCCCCACATGAAGGCGTGGCTGAAGTATGCCGAACGCCTCTGCTTCCTGTTGAGCCAGGGCATCCATGTGGCAGATGTGGCAATCCTCTATCCCACAGAGACCCTTCAGGCCTTCCCGGGCTCTTCGCCCAGTCTCTCGTTCTCTGTCGTGAATGAGCTGAGTCCCCACGGCATCGATTTCGACTTCATCGACTATGCTTCGTTGCAGCAGGCCGGAATAAACCGTCAGCGCCTGAGCATTTCCGACGAGAACTACCGCGTACTCGTACTGGCCGACACAAGGGCCGTTCATGCCGAGACGCTGCAGAAGATTCAGGAGTTTGCAGCAAAGGGAGGCATCGTGGTGGCATTGGGGAACATGATGAAGGAACTGCAGCAGGACGAGCACATCATCAAGGTCGCCTCGCCTGCTGAGGTGCGCCAACTGGTACTCGACAAGACGACGGCCGATTTCAGCGCCTCCTCGGGCGAGGGGCGTGTCCTGCATCGCCACATCGGGAATCAGGATGTCTATATGGTGATGGATATCCCACACGGCGACGAGCTCTTCTTCCGCTCTCACGGCAAGGTGGAGGTATGGGATGCCCAGCACGGCACCATTAAAGAGGTGTCCGCCCTGAGAACTGACGAGAACGGCACCTGGGTGCGCTTCGACGGAGAGAAGGAGGCCTCGCGCATCTACGTCTTCTCGCCTGGCACACCTGTTCAGGCCACGGAGAACGGACAGCGGAAAGCAGAAAGCGAAAAAGTCATCCCGCTGGAAGGGGACTGGGACGTTACCATCGTGCCCACCATGGACAATAAATGGGGCGACTTCCGTCTTCCCGCCTCGGAGGGCAAGATAGGCGTGGAAGCCCGCGAGATAAAAGCCTTCTTCCTGCCTGGGACGGGAAAACTCCGCGTGGAGGAACTGATGGCAGCCGCCAACGGCAGCAACTATATCTATGGTTACGGGCCATACATGGAGACTGTCACCGTCTCCAAAGAACGCTCTGTAGATGATTTGGTGCAGGAAGCGCTGGCCGGGAACAACGGACTCGTCTGGCGGCCATATAGCTTCTCCTGGCAATACGGCGTGTTCGACAGTCCGGGCAGTCAGGGATATCATGGACTGAAGGCTAAGGTGGAAAGCAAATTCCTGATACTGGATCAGGGAGGGCACCAGCTCTTCCGTACGAAGGTCTATGCTCCCCAGAACGGGCAATACCGCAAAATTGTGGAAGGAGTGAAGCCCTGGGTTTTATTGGACGGGGATGTGTACAAAAGTGATGATGTTATCTCCCTGAAGAAAGGGTGGCATACCCTGCTTCTGGTCTATCCTGATACGAAGAAGGCGGGCTATTCTCTGGAGGGAATGCGCAGCAGCAGCGTGGATAAACGCGACCGTTCTATGGTTATGTTCTATCCTGCCGGCGAGCCTGAGCCGAAGACCGTCGGAGAATATGAGCCTATCGTGGCCTCGAAATGGTACGGCACGAGGTTCCTGCCCTTTGACATCCGAGGGGGAGAAGAGGGGCGTTGGCTCTACCGTTTCCCCACAGCACCAGGGACTGCCCAGATGCATTTCGATGTGAAGGGCAAGATACTGGGCATCTGGATTGACGGCAAGAAGACGGGTCTGCCCGACAAAGAGGGAAACCTCAGGCTGAAGGATGTAAATCCCCATACAGCTGACGTCTGGTTGCTGGGGCAGGCCGAGCTGGGTGTCTCAGGAGCCGATTTCTTCCGCGAGCCTGTCGGTATAACGTGCCAGGGCGGCAGGATGCCCCTGGGCGACTGGACACAGCAGGGTGCACTGAAGTTCTATTCGGGCGGCATAAGCTACAGGCATTCGTTCCGCCTGAATGACACGAAGGGACGGTTCCGCCTCGACCTGGGCGCTGTGGATGCCACCTGCGAAGTGGCTGTGAACGGGCGTCATGTGGATGTGCTCATCAACAAGCCATACGTCTTGGATATCACTGATTTTGTCCGCCTTGGCGACAACGAGGTGGAGGTACTTGTATATAGCTCGCTGGCCAACCATTACCAGACCATCCCCTCGCCTTACAAGGGAACGCCTCATGCAGGCCTGCTGGGACCTGTGGCAGTGAGAAATTCAAGGTAGCGAAATAATATTTACAATATGCTAAATGTTTTCGATATGAAAAAGTATTTTTCAATTCTCACACTCCTGTGCCTGTGCGCCTGCACAGAATCCACGCTCAGAGAAGACCCCTCCTTCGCTTATACTGAGGAGGAGGCGGCATTGTGGACCTCGGAACTGCAGAAGATAACACCCCTGCAGGATAAGGCGCTGACGATTAAGTACAAGTGCGACCCGTCTATGGACGAGCTGGGCCAGTTCGGCTATCGGTTCGACAAGGGGCACACCCTCACCCTCACCTCTTCCGATGCAGTGGGAGCGCTGCATGCCCTCTACACCTTCTGCGAGCAGCTGGGCATCACCTTCGACATCACAGGGCCCGTCCTGCCTGCAAGTGTGGACTGGAGCAAGGTGGAGGGAACGGACACCATCGTCACCCCCCACATCAGGTGGCGAGGCATCCGCCAGCATGTCAATTTCAGCATGGACATCTCGGCCTATACGATTCCAGAGGTGCGCGAGTATCTGCAGAACATGGTGCGCATGCGCTTCAACAAACTCACCATCCACAGCTACCCCTACCAGTGGTATGCCGAGGACGTGACGGGCGAGATGCACTATGCAGGCAGTTTCTTCTACGGCTCTACCCACCGCTGCGACAAATGGGACTTCCTCAAACAGCTCTGCAAGGGCACGAACGACTCTATCTTCTGCATCCCAGGCGCTGAGGCCGTTTGGAACGACAAGGCCAAGCGCAGCGAGTTTGCCATGGACTGGATGCGCCAAGTCATAACGACGGCCAAGGAGATGGGACTGAGGGTGCAGTTCAGTTGCGAGAACCGCCACTTCAACGTGGAGCAGACGAAGAAGCTGGCTTATATCCTCACGGACAACTATCCCATCGACGACCTGGAATTCATCACAGAGGAGATGGGCGGATGGAACGATGACATGCCCTACGCCACGCAGCAGATAGACACGGCTGCGGCTACCATCAAGGCACTGGAGGCCGATCCTGCATTCCAGGGGCGTGTGAAGCAGCTGAAGCTGGGCATCTACTGCGTCCTTCACCACCGTATAGGCGACCTTTTCAGGCATGCCCGACAGATACTCCCTGAGCATTATATCGCAGTCCTCTCCCAATACGCAAGCCGGGGAGTGGCAAGTGCATACCCCAAGTTCATCACCAATGCCGAGGACCTGAAATGGACTGAGCTGTATTCGTGGGTTGAGTTCGACGGGCAGATGTACATTCAGCAAAACCACGTGGAAGGCATCGACGACCTGATAAGGCAGATGGACCAGACCGCACCAGGCGTTCAGCATCGCAGCCTGTTGTTCAACCACTGGCGCACAGCCGAGAACCGCACCTCCTTCCGCTATGCAGCCGAGGCCACGCTCATGAAGGACCGCCGTCCGGACGACTTCTACAGGGAATACGCACAGCGACTGGGCATAGAAGACACAGAGGCCTTCCTGGATATGCAGCATGCCATGCAGGAACTGCACGCCTTCGATGTGGACCACCACGGCAACATCGGCTTTGCGGCCATCGATTTCTGGCTGGACGAAGGGCAGCATACAGCCTATAACCCAGACGACGTACAATGGTCGTCAGACCGTTTCCTGAAAGTGGGAGAGATGCTGACCACCCTGTACGACAATGCCAAGACAGAGGCCGCCAGGGAATACCTGAGCCTGCTGGGCAACCGCGTGCTGTGCTCCAAGCTCTATCTGGACTGCATCCACGACGGACTGGAGCTGAAGCAGATACCCCACAAGAAGAACAACCCCGTGCCGCCTGTCTACAAGAAGAAGGCCAGCGAGATATGCGAGAAGTGCATAGCCGGATATGAGCGCATGCTGCGTATTCTTGCCCAACAGATGCCCGATCGCGGTTGCCTGGGCATTATCGTCAGCATCTGGAACGGTCCGGTCTGGGGCATGATGACGCAGAACCACAAACTGACGGGCGCCCCACTGGATGCTCCCGCCAGCAGCGAGGTCTCCCTGGATGCCCCGCCCCTGCCTACTTTTGCGAAATAGCACTCTCCTTCTTCGAGCAGGATGGCCGGGGTCAGTTCCCGCTCAGGTTCAGCCGAATGAGATGCTTTCCCTCGCCCAGCACGAAGTTGCTGGAGGCGATGCTGCGGCCGTCGAGGGTGCCGGTAGTGAACGTCCACGGAATCAGCACATTGGCAAAGGCCTCCCTGGGTACCTCGATCTGCCAGGTGAGTTGAGATCCGCTGAAGCGGTAGCTGACGGCAACGGGACCGGCTACGGTCGGGAACGCGAGGCTGCATTGCTTGAAGACGGTACGGCTAGGATGTACGGCAAAGCGTCGCCAGCCACCGGCCGTAGGATACAGTCCGAGCATTTTCGAGGGCAGAACAGCTAGCGGTCCGCCGCTCCAGGCATGATTGACGGAGCCACCGTCGCCTATTTTCTTACCGCCGAGTCCCCATCCCTCGAAGAGTGTGTCGAAATCGGGATGGTTCACGTTGAAGGCATAGCGTTGGCGGGTACGTTCCAAGGCATATTCACCCTGCCCGATGGCAAAGAGTGCCTCCATAACATACTTCTCCATATAGGGGCTGGCATGTTCTTCCTGCTGCAGCACCCTGAATATGGCATCGTACTTTGCCTCATCGGCGACGCCGGAGAGCACGGCCAGGGCCTGCACGCGGTCGTCGGTGGAGTCGCGGTAGGCGGGATGGCGATAGGCCTCGCCCGTCCAGCAGTTATCGTTGATAGCCTGCTTCGCCCGTTGCATACGGTGACGGTAGGCATCGGCCTCTACGGGATGACCCAGCAGCTCGGCCATGTTGCCGACACTCTCTAGCGCCAATACATACCACAGGGCCTGTAGCAGCTGCATGTCTTTATTCTCGCCCCAGTCGCCCCAGTTCCAGTCGCCCTGGTGGAAGACGGGCATGCCCTGAGCATCGACCTCGTAGAGCGACAGGTAGCGTCTGACAGCCGGATAGACATGCTCGATGGTTGTCAGGTCACCCGTATTGAGATAGTAGGTCCAGAACCCGTAGCGTCCGACCGCGGCAAGCATCTGGCAGGGCAGTTCGCCGTTGTGGATGCCCGGAATGGGTGCTCCTATCTTTCCGTCGGGGCGTTGCCAGTCGCACAGTTCGTACATGCCTTTCCGGACAAGCAGATGCAGGGAGGGCGAGTAGGTGTAGAAGCATTCGCCCAGGATAGTGACGATATCGCCCCACCACTGCGCCCGCTCTCGGTCGGGGCAGTCGAAGAAGGTATCGCGCGCATTGACGTAGATGGTGCGCAGCCCCTTGCTCCAGAAACGGTTGAAGAAGGGTTCGCTGCAGGCGAAGGTGCCTGCGGGCTCGGTATCGTATCCTGTCTCGCGATAGGCCAGACCGGTAACCTTTGCTCCGTGCTCGACGGTGAGTTTTATGGTCAGTCCGTTAAGCCAGCCCAGCGATTCGTACTGCTGCTTCCCGGCCCGGGTGATATACTCAGCCCTCAGGCATTCGACCCCCACTTGTGCGTGGTCGGTCTCGATGAGGATGCGGTGCCCGCCTGTTTTGTCGCTGACAGTCAGTATAGGTGTCATCTGCATGTTATGCGGCAGGCGTGCAATGACGGTATCGCATTCGGGTCCCCGGCGCGTAGTGAATTTAAGCGTCCGTATGCCATAGTCCTTCCAAAGGGGTATGGGGCGCGGCTGAAGCGTACCCATCAGGTTTTCCGTGCATTCCACAGCAGGCTGAAAACCCTCTGTGCCACCCGTCTGCCAGCCTTCGATATCGCGCCTGGCATCGAAGGATATGCTCGACTCGGAGAGCCTGTAGTTCGGCTCTGGAACGTTCGCCGTACCATAGGCGGGATGGAGCCTGCAGAGCCACTGAGTGTCGCTGTCGAGTCTGATGGCGGGGCACTGGAACCAGAGTTGGGCCATGCCGCTGTCTTTGTGCGACATGCCGTCCTTCCCGAAATGCCAGAGCAGTATGGCAATCTGGTTGGGTCCCACATGCAGGTAAGGCGCCAGGTCGACCTGGTCCTTGTAGGCTGCATCGGGCTTAGGTCCGCGCTTCAGCCCACCCTCGAAAACGACCATGCGCCCATTTACCCACAACCAGTACTTACTGTCGGCAGCGATAGAGGCGAGCGCCTGACGGGGAACTTGTTGCAGACTGACGTCGCGGCGGTAGGCGATCCATTCATTCACGCCCTTAGGCCTGGCATCCCTGCAACTGATATTGACAGCCTTGGCCATAGCCTGCAGGCTCAATGTGCCCAAAACGAGCAAGCTTAAGATAGTCCTCTTCATCTCAGTCATGAGTTAGTTTAAGGTTTCAGGGGATTACTGCTTCAGCCTGATGTCTGCCGAGCTGGAACCCACCATAACCTCGGGCAACCCCTGAGGAATGATGAACCGCTTCTCCTTCTCGCTCCAGTAGCGCAGATCCTCACGCCTTAGCGAAATGGTGACCGACTTACTCTCTCCTTTGCGCAGATGAACACGCTTGAAGCCGCGCAATTCCTTAAGGGGAGCCGCCCCCTCGTATTGCGGCAGGCGGGTATAAATCTGTGCCACCTCGTCGCCGTCCATGTCTCCGGCGTTTTTAAGCAGGAAACTGACCTCGACAGCGCTTCCACGATCCTCGACGCGGAGGTCGGAGTAGCTGAACTGGGTATAGCTCAGTCCGAACCCAAAGGGATAGAGCACAGGCCCCTGGAAGTATTTATAGGTGCGCTTCGTAATATCATAATCGTCAAAGGGAGGCAGGTCGTCAAGGCTTCTATAGTATGTGAGTGGAAGACGGCCAGCAGGATTATACTTTCCGAAGAGCACCTCGGCCACTGCCGTACCACCCTTCTCGCCCGGATACCAGGCATTCACGATAGCGGGCAGATGCTCCTGCTCCCAGGTAAGCGCCAGCGAACTGCCGGCCACCACGACAAGCACCACATTCGGGTTGATGGCATAGATCTCTTTCAAGAAATCCTGCTGATCCTGCGGCAGGTTGATAGAGCTGCGATCGTGCCCCTCACGCTCGATACTCTTGTTGATACCCATCACGGCCACAACAGCATCGCTCTTCTCAGCCAGACGGCGAGCTTCGGCATACAGGGCGGAGCGGTCCTGACGAGCCGACTCGGGCAGTGTCCAATAAAGCTTGGCTCTGGGGGTTTCCCAGTCGGAATGATAGAACTCGGCTTTCAGCGTATAGTCGCGCCCGGCCTCCAACTGGACTTTCACATTACTCTCCCTAACAGGATTGTCGCCCCAGTTGCCGAACAAAGGCTTCCCGTCCAGTTCTACGCGGAAGGCATTCTTGGCATCGAAGCTCAGGGTGTACTCCCCACTTACAGGCGGACGCAGCGTTCCGGTCCATCGCACACTGATAGGCGATTCGGGGATGAAAGGATCGGGCGCCTGGTTGGCGGGTTCCAGATTAATCCACTCGTCTTTCCGCACAGCGGGCTTTCCCTCGAGCGATGCTCCGCTGAAGTATTCAGCTATCAGGCCGCGGGGGAAGTATTCGGGACTAATAATCTCCTTGGCGTCGTTGACCGACTTCCAGGGTGCGTAACTCACCTTCACTCCTTTTCCAGCCATTGCCTTGATACCGTCCAGAATGGAAACCGGAGTTGAGGCAGGCACGCCACTATAGTCGCCAAACTCGCACTGACCGGCATTGATGCCCACTATAGCCAGCTTGCGCACCTTTCCCTTCCTGAGCGGTAGCATACCACCCTCGTTCTTCAGCAGCACAATGGCCTCGCGAGCAGCCTGGAGGGTGAGCTGCTGGTGTTTCTCGCAACCGATGACTTCGGCTGGAATCTTTGTGTAGGGGCAGCTTTCAGGCTTGTCGAAAAGGCCCAGCTTCATGCGGGATGTCAGCACGCGCCGAGCTGCACGGTTGATGTCCTCATCGGTTACCATTCCCATTTCGTAGGCCTTCTTTAGGGGCTCGATATAAACATCATCCCCGCACTCCAGGTCGAGACCGGCCTTGAGCGCCAGGACGGCAGCCGTCATCTTCTCCCTGACGAAATGATGGCCCGAACGAATTAGCGAGACACCCCCGCAGTCGGAAACCACATAGCCCTTAAAACCCCAGTCGTCGCGCAGCACCTTCGTGAGCAGCCACGGATTGGCCGTACAAGGAATCCCGTTTATGGCATTGTAGGCCGACATGATGGACTGAGCGCCACCGCGACGGATGCAGGCCTCGAAACCCTGCAGATAGTATTCGCGCAACTGCTTCTCGGGAATCTCGGCATTACATTCGAATCGGTTGTGCTCTTCATTGTTGCATGCGAAATGCTTTGGCGTAGAGACCACCTTCAGATAGCGCGGGTCGTTGCCCTGCAGGCCTCGCACGAATGCTGTACCCATCTCGCCGGTCAGGAAGGGATCCTCGCCATACGTTTCAGGGGTGCGGCCCCAGCGGGGATCACGAGCCATATTCACAGTAGGCGACCAGAACGTGAGCAGGTCGCTGAACTGATGGGTCTGCATTTTTCCCTGCTCCAGTTGGTTCCAACGGGCGCGAGCCTCATCCGAAATGGCTGTGGTGACGTTTTGCATTAGCTCCGGGTCCCAAGTAGAGGCCAGGCCTATCGCCTGTGGAAACACGGTGAAGCGTCCCGGGCGTACTACGCCATGCAGGGCTTCGTTACCATGAAAATACTTGGGGAACCCCAGGCGCTTATTCTCGGGCGAAGTGGCTCTTAGCAAATCTATCTTCTCGGTTACAGTCATCCGGCCCAAAAGATCGTCAACACGCTGCTCAATGGGTAAGCTTTCATTGCGGAAAGGCATGTCCTGAGCCCATACAGAGAGTGAAACCTGCAGCGCTAAGAATACAATGCAGAAAAGACGACTCCCGGCAAGCCTAGTGCCGGAACTGGTGTGGAAATTTTTCATATTCATTATCCTAATCGGTTAATTCGGTTAATATTGATATTCTTCTGTGCTATTCTCTTGTCTGAATCCTCCCGAGATGAGGGTTTCAGCGCGCATTCTTCTGCTGATAAACCTTTATCCAGTCCACACGGAGCTCGCTAGGCATTTGCTCAGGCCGGTTAACGGGACCCACCCAACTGCCTCCAAGCTGGTTGGAGAGTATGAGGTAGAAGGGATAGTCGGGCCAGGGGAACTGATACTGTGCCTCAGGAATGCGTTTGTAGGTGAGCGTCTTTTCTCCGTTGATGAAGAAGCATACGCTATCCTTGTAAACCTCGGTAGCATAGATATTCCAATCGCCTGGCTTTATGGGTGCCGAGGTTGAGTGGGCTGGTTGCTCATTGGCCTTGCGGTCCAGACTGTAGCGCGAGTGAACAGTTTGGTAAGCTATCGTTTCATGGTTGAGATGTTCCATGATGTCAATTTCAGCGTACTCCGGTTTGGGCAGCGAGGCGTCAGGCATTAGCCACAGGGCGGGCCAAAAGCCTTGTACGTTATTGTAGCGAGCCTTGATCTCTACACGACCAAGCCGCCAGGAGCGTTTGCCCGAACTCTGCAAACCTGCGGTAACAAAGGGTGTTTCATCGCCATTGGCCGTATCACCGGGCCTGCCTAAAAGCACGAGTTCGCCATCTTTGACATAAGCCAAGTCGGGACGCTGGGACATCATATCATCCCAGTCCGACGGACCTTTCCTTACACGCGTCCAAGAAGATGAGTCTATGGCATCGCCCTTGAAGTCTTCTGTCCAGACAAGTTTCCACCCGGAACGGTGAGATGCGCAGGAACTCAGCATCATTACACCGAATAATAAGATGATCTTTTGTTTCATAGTAGCAGTTTTATAATGGTCTTTAAATAAAAAATGTATCTCTATTTCTCATACTTGAAGATTAAGGTGGGGTCAAGCGGGAAACGGCCAAAATCCTGACCGTAAATGGACAATCCTCCTTCGCCTGATTCTTGGGGTACGCTAAAGCGTATGGTAAGCTGGCGCTGCCCCTTCAAGAGCGTTGCCGGAACTACCATTCTGACTAACTGGCCATAGGTGCCAGCCTCGTGGAGGCGCATGTCCTGCTTTTGTGATCCCCATGAGAGAATACCGCGGTGGTCGGCAGGATCATCGTACAATGCCTGAACGCCAATACGCTGCCCGTTCACCAGGACTTCCACAGCGGACGGGTTCAATTTGTCGTCGGTCATGTGATAGGCATTTGGATTCCTGGACGGATCATAGCTCGGATCATCATAGCCGGGGGAAGGCCGGTCGGGCAGGTCACTTCCCAGTACTGGGCGCGAGGATGCTTCAAATACGAGCTCGGCCTCCTTCAAACGGTCTGTCGCCAAATCCTCGGGGAGCGTCACAGAATACTCGAAGAATCCATTGCCAAGGCCATTTACTTTCAGACTGTCAAACACCGCAGACGTCTTGACAGACCATTCCGACTTGGTGTAGCTAGCAGGCTGGAAACTAAGCACTCGGCAATCTGCAGGCAAAGTAGCGGGAGCATCCTTCACACGGAAGGTCACAAAATTACGATGCACGACCTGTTTCCCCTTGTTCAGGATGATGCGCAGCAGGTATAGGCCTTGCTTCGGTGGAATATTTGCAGCCAGACTACCCGCCGGGCCATTCTGCCAAGGCGTGAGGGTGAGTTCCTGCTCACTCTCTGAGACATTTTCCACTTCACCCAGATCGCCATATCGCACCAATTCTGTACGCAACGTAAATGAGTCCTCCGTATCGTCGGTCATTACACTAAGATAGTAGGGAACCTGCTGGTTGCTACCACCTGGTACCACCTGATAAAGCGGGCAGTCCGGTGAAACATAATAGGGACTATGCAGATCGCGGAGGCTCATTCCAGGCACAAGGTCTTCCAGACCGTCATACTTGGGACTTCGGTCGAACCGCACATAGCCATTCCACTCCTTAATGACATCATGGTGCTCGGTATAGAGCCAACCGGCACAAAGTGGATGGCGGCGAAAGGCATTTAACATCAGGTGATAGTCCCACGAAAAGTCACAGTCGCCGGCACTGCCATAGTATCCCCAGACATTGCCGCATTCACTATTCATCATCGGCTCATCGCCCTGAATATTGCCACCGATGAAGTTGAAGCTACTCCCACGATATGTGCTGTCACAGTACATGGCAATCTCGCGCTCCCAGTCAAAACCGGGACGATAGCTATGCCACGAGTTAATATCTGTTTGAACGTGGTCATGTCGGCAGGCTGACATATCCTCTACTAACCGGCTCTTGTCCAAATCTTTTGCCAGCCGATACATGCGCCTCACCCAGTCCTGGGTTTCTGGTTGATATACATCTGCAGTATCCGTCAGGCCCCAAGTCTCGTTAAAACATACCCATGCAAAAATGCTGGGGTGGTTATAGTCACGACTGATTTGCTGACGCATGCAATACTCCCAATCCTGACGGCTATTCTGCACAGGCCTTCCCCAGAAGTGCGGTATGTCGGCCATAATGAGCACACCTAGCCGGTCGGCCCAATAGAGCTTGCGGGGCACTTCGGCCTTGATGTGTATTCGGTTTCCGCTTAAACCCAGTCTCTTCGTCAGGAGGATTTCATTCTTCATGACTTCATCACTGGGAAATGTATAGTGACTGCCTGGATAGTAGCTTTGATCCAAAGTCAGCTGCAAGTAAATGGGCTTCCCGTTGAGTGCAACATAGGGATAGTCCGTTCCAGGCAGCATGACCGTGCTTATCTCACGCTGACCGAAATACGTATCAAGGCAGTCTCCGGATTTCAGCGAGGCGGTCACCTCGTAGAGGAAGGGATCGTCAAGATTCCAGAGATGCTGATCCTTAATCGGCACGGTGAAGGTCGCCTCGTCCGACCCACTGAAGGGGGCTTCAAAGTCGGGTTGTTTGCCAGTGCGGAAATGTAGCCTGAACGTTTCTCCCTCAGCAGCAGGATGGTCGAGCCTTACTCGCACACGCACACTAGATTCCTTTATGTTGGGGTCAAACTGAATGCTTTCTATGTATTGCTCTGGTCGGGCTTCCAGATAGACTGTCTGCCAGATACCACGCACGTCGCCATACTCCTGCTTACCATACAGGCGGTCCTTTCTCCATGTATCGTCAACGCGGATCATTAACCTCTGAGTCTCTCCAGCCACAGCCTCCTTGAGTTCAGTCTCGAAAGGGGTATACCCGCCGCGATGTTCTTTTACCTCATGGCCGTTCAGCCACACTTTCGACTCGTAGTCAGCAGCCCCGATAATGAGGAAAATACGCTTTCCGCGCCATTTCGAGGGTATCTTTATCTCCTTGGCATACCAGCCAATGTCTTTAGGCCGGGTGCGTGGTGGCAGGTAATCTTTTTCATGGAAATGAAAGTTCATGTGCGGCAAGGCGGATGAATCCTCCACGCCACTCAGCTCAGTACCCCACGGGAAGGGAACAGTAATCTGCTGATCCATCGCATCGAGGTTCCCGTTTTGTAAAGCAGCCATGGCCTTTGCCTCATCGAATGTGAAGGCCCATGGACCATTCAGATTTAACCACTCCTTTCTCTCTCGGTCAGGCCGTGGATGTTCGGGCAAGGGTATGCTCTCCTTCCCTCCGCTACAAGCCCAGAAACCAATTTGTGCAAGGCTTATCAGGATGACTGCTATCTTTTTCATGGCTGCTATATGTTGTTTTTATCCCATTTCAATGTCCGTAACGAGGTTGACATCAGAACTGCTATTTATTCAGTGTCCAGGTAAAGCCGTCTTTCGTATCCTTCACCTCGAAACCGAGAGCAGCCAAGTCGTCCCTGATCTTGTCGCTCAAAGCCCAGTTCATCTCGGCTTTTGCTTGCTGGCGCTGCTCCAACAGCATGTTCACGACAGCACCGTATGCAGCCTCGCGCTCCTTGCTGCCCTGACCGGAATCCTCCTTAAGGCCTAATATGTCAAAGGCAAAGGTGCGGAAAAGCTGACGCAGGGCGGCTGCCACTTCTGCAGTGATACTTGCCTTTCGGTCTAGGACCGTATTTATAGCTCGGCAAGCATCAAAGAGGTAACTGATCACAATAGGTGAGTTCAGGTCATCGTTCATGGCATCATAGCACTTCTCGCGCAATTCATCCACATACTTCATTTCCACATACGGCTGTCCCTTTGTTTTCTGTCCATCCTGCAGTCGGGCCAAGGCCTTCCAACCATCCATCAGGCGGGTCAGTCCCTTTTCAGCCGCCTGCAAGGCATCATTGCCAAAATCAACAGTACTGCGGTAATGAGCCTGCAGAATGAAGAAACGAATGGTCATAGGACTATAGGGCTGAGTCAGTTTCTCATGCTCACCGCTGAAGAACTGGGGCAGGGTAATGAAATTGTTATACGACTTACCCATCTTCTTGCCTTCAATGGTAATCATGTTGTTATGCATCCAATAGCGTACCATCTGGTCACCCTGCGATGCCACAGCCTGTGCTATCTCACACTCATGATGAGGGAAGATGAGATCCATTCCACCGCCATGAATGTCGAAATGATTTCCCAAATACTTCCGGCCCATAGCAGTACATTCGCAGTGCCACCCGGGAAAACCGTCACTCCACGGGCTTGGCCATCTCATGATATGCTCGGGCTGGGCCTTCTTCCACAATGCGAAGTCAGCCTGGCGTCGTTTCTCGCCAATACCATCCAACTCGCGGCTGGCATCTTTCACTTCATCCAAGCTACGGCCGGAAAGAATGCCATAATGATGCTTCCGGTTATAAGCTTCTATATCAAAATAGACAGAGCCGTTACTCTCGTAGGCGAATCCGTTATCCAGAATCTCGCGTACAAGTTGCTGCTGTTCTATGATATGGCCCGTGGCATGTGGCTCAATACTTGGAGGCAAACAGTTCAAGGCATCCATAGCCTGATGGAAACGATTCGTATAGTATTGTGCGACTTCCATAGGCTCCAACTGCTCAAGCCGGGCCTTCTTGGCTATTTTGTCCTCGCCTTCGTCTGCATCATGCTCCAAATGCCCCACATCGGTAATGTTCCGCACATAGCGAACCCGGTAACCTATATGTTGGAGATATCGGAAAAGCAAATCAAATGTTATAGCTGGGCGGGCATGGCCTAAATGAGCATCGCCATATACAGTAGGACCGCAAACGTACATGCCGACATGTCCCTCATGAATGGGGCGGAAAACTTCTTTCTGGCGGGAGAGGGTGTTATAAATATATAAGGTCTGATCCATAACTTTTTTTTGTTAAATTATCCAAATTGCTTATGCAAAGGTACGATTAAGCGAGAGATAATGCAAATAAAACAACGATTTAATTTGCTTATCCGAGCGGAAGTACTTTCGAGCATAGCTCAAAGGTACGATTAAGCGAGAGATAATGCAAATAAAACAACAATTTAACTTGCTTATCCCAGCGGAAGTACATTTATTCGACTTTCTCAAGCTCTGCTTGCCTTGACCTTCGGCCGGGCTTACTCGCAACCTTGAAGATAAAGGGGGATAGAAGAAGACAGAGTTATGTTGATGAACCGAGCTTTTGGAAGTATTGTTTCATATTAAACACATATTTTACTCATACTACACTTATGCTCCTCTCTAATTCCTCTCTAGTTCCTCTCTAGTTCCTCTCTAATTTATAATTAGAGTTCAATTAGAGATGAACTAGAGTTATATAGGATTTAAATTAAAGACTTATGCAGGATTGTTACTCCTGGAGCATGTCAACAATATGGCAATCCCATGAGCATCTTATGAACAACAAGCGAAACTTAAGTACATTTAATATTATACTTTTTATATTATACTTTCGTCAAACCGGACAAAAGCTGTAAACAGGCAGTGTTTTCCTGTATTTTAGCACTTTTAAGAAATTTATTATCATTTTGCTTGTACAATTGACGATTTTACTGTATTTTTGTCGCCAAAATACAATAGAAACAATCAAAAAGGCAAAAAAGATGAAGAAAATCAGAGTAGCCATTGTGGGCTATGGCAACATCGGGCGCTATGCTCTACAGGCTTTACAATCTACGCCAGACATGGAAGTGGCGGGTATCATACGTCGCGCTGGAGCAGTGAACTGTCCGCCCGAGTTGGCAGAATATACCGTAGTGAAAGATATTAGGGAGTTGGAATCCGTAGACGTAGCCATTCTGGCCACACCAACCCGCAGCGTAGAGAAGTATGCGCTGGACATTCTGTCTTTGGGCATCAATACGGTGGACAGCTTCGACATTCACACACAAATAGTCGACTTGCGCCGTTCACTTGACGCTGCAGCCCGGAAAGCCGGAGCTGTCAGCATCATCAGTGCAGGATGGGATCCAGGATCGGATAGCGTAGTCCGAACACTAATGGAGAGCTTGGCTCCCAAAGGTATTTCTTATACAAACTTCGGCCCGGGCCGCAGCATGGGACATAGTGTAGCCGTACGCGCCATTAGCGGCGTACGCGATGCGCTGAGCATCACAATACCTCTCGGTACAGGCATCCATCGCCGTATGGTTTATGTAGAGCTTGAGGAAGGTGCAGATTTCCAGACCATCGAGAAAGCCATCCTTGCCGATCCATACTTTGTGAACGACGAAACGCACGTAACGCAAGTGCCTTGTGTCGCCGACCTGAACGATGTCGGGCACGGCGTAAACCTCGTTAGAAAAGGCGTTAGCGGCACCACTCATAACCAACTCTTCGAGTTCAATATGAAGATTAACAACCCGGCTTTGACCGCTCAGGTTCTGGTGAACGTAGCACGCGCCAGTATGAAACAGCAGCCGGGTGCTTACACGATGATAGAAATTCCTGTTATTGACTACCTGCCTGGAGATCACGAAACAATCATTCGCCACTTGGTATAAAGTGATTAAATGAAGTGATTAAAGCTTGCAAGGACCGCACAAAGGGTCATTGCAAGCTTTTTTTTCACATTTTCTCCTTCTCTCTCTTCTTTTCCGCTCATTTTTTGTTCAATTCAGCAAAAAATCATAACTTTACACCCACATTCAATAAAAGTGTCTCCATAGCCATGGAAAAAATAATTACCGAAGTAACGCCATTGTCCGAGAAAGATTGTTTCTATATCATCGACCGGGAAAAAGACTCGTTCACCTATCCGCTCCACAGGCACGAGGAAATGGAACTGAATTTCGTAAGGAATTGTGATGGCGCAAGACGTATTGTGGGTGATTCCATTGAAGTGTTGGGTAAATACGACCTGGCTTTGGTGGGGGGCGGACTTGAACATGCTTGGGATCAGTATGACTGCCGCAGTAAGTCCATACATGAAATAACGATTCAATTTCCTACCGATTTGCTCAGCGAGCAATTCCTTGCCAAGAACCAGCTCACGAGCATGAGAGTGATGTTTGAAAATGCCAAACGCGGAATTGCCTTCGAGATGCCTGCTATTTTGGAGGTCTACAATAAGCTGACCAACCTTACTAATTCCCAGCCGGGTTTCTATCGTGTTTTGGGCCTGCTGGAAATCCTTTATGAACTTTCGCTACAGGAGAACTATCATCTACTGGCCAGCAAGTCCTTTGCCAGTGTGAAAAACATGCCTGAAAACAGGCGTATCCGACAAGTGGAAGAGTTCATCGACATGAACTACAAGGCTGAAATCCGGCTGAAACAGCTATCAGATATTTCAGAGATGACGCCTGCTGCTTTTAGTCGATATTTCCGGGTACATACAGGCAAAACAATCTCTGACTACATTATCGAGATTCGTTTGGGACATGCGGCACGAAGTCTGGTAGATACAAACACAAGTATTGCGGAGATATGTTATGAATGTGGTTTCAACAACATCAGCAACTTCAACCGTATTTTCAAAAAGAAGAAAGGCTGTTCGCCTTCTGCGTTCAGAGAGAATTATCATAAGAGTAAAATCATTATCTAAGTCAAAACAACAAAAATGAACATGACAAAAAAACTCATCCCAATAGTTCTTGTATGGTGGAGTCTGACTGGGTTTTGTGATGAAATCCGCAAAGCCACATGCGAATTGCTAACGAATCCCATAGGTCTAACCGACCCGCACCCTCGTTTTTCCTGGCAGGTAAAATCGTCAAAAAGAGGATACAAGCAACAGGCTTATCAGATTATAGTTAGCCAAAGCGAAAGTGGTCTGAAAGGCAGAGGAAAAGAGTTGTGGAATAGTGGTCGCATAGCGTCAGACCGTTCCGTACTGGTTCCCTATGACGGACCTGCTCTGCAGCCTGCAACCACTTACTATTGGACTGTGAAGACATGGAGTGACTCAGGCCGGGTTTCCAAATGGAGTAAGCCGCAACGTTTCACCACGGGCCTACCAGAGGAGAATGACTGGCACGGCGCCAAATGGATCGCACTCGAGGAAGACCGTCGTACCGTTGTGCCTGGTGTTCACGGTTCAGGAGCAGCACGTCAACTTTTGGGTCAGGAAAAGGTTGGCGATTATGCTCAACCCCAGTTCCGCAAAATTTATAAGGCCGTGGAAAAAATCCGGAACGCTACAGCCTTCGTCTGCGGGCTAGGGCATTTCGACTTTTTCCTGAACGGAGAAAAGGTAGGCAACCACTTCCTGGATGCAGGATGGACATTGTATAACCGTGAAGCCCTATATGTGGGGTTCGATGTGACCAGATACCTGAAAAAAGGAGAAAACGTCATAGGCGTGATGCTTGGCAACGGCTTCTATAATGTCCCCTACGACCTAGAACGGTATTTCAAGCTCCTCACATCATTCGGAGCTCCCAAGTTGCGGTTCTTGTTAAAGGTCGAATATGTAAACGGACAGACCGAATATGTGGTATCCGACCCGTCGTGGAAAGCTACGGCTAGTCCTATCACGTTCAGTAGCATATATGGAGGCGAGGACTACGATGCCCTGCGATTGATACAGGGTTGGAAGGAATCCGGCTATGACGATTCCACATGGTCGGAAGTACGACTCTCCCGTAACGACATTGCCTTGAAGCCTCAACTGTGTGAGCCTGTGACAATTCGTAGGGAGATTCCCACTCTACATCTTTTCAAGAATGCGAAGGGACAATGGGTCTACGACCTTGGGCAAAACTTCTCTGGTATCATTCGCGTCAAACTGCGTACAAAGAGCCGCCAACAAGTCATATTCCGCCCGGCAGAGCTACTCAATCCCGACAGCACAGTCAATCAATCAGCTTCCGGAGCCTCTTATTATTTCACTTACACCTCGTCTGGCGAGCCAGGCACAATCACCTGGCAGCCTCAGTTCTCCTATTACGGGTTCCGATACGTACAGGTCGAGGGTGCAGTTCCGTTAGGCGAGAACGCAGATGATGGCACTCCTGAGATAGAGGAAATCACGGGCTTGCATCTGTGCAATGCAGCCCCAGAAGCTGGCTCTTTCCAATGCGATGACTCGCTCTTCAATCAGATTCACAATCTTATTGACTGGGCGATACGCAGTAATATGGTCAGCGTGCTTACCGATTGTCCTCACCGCGAGAAGCTGGGCTGGCTGGAACAGGCCCACCTTATGCAGCCCTCAGTACAATACCGGTATGACGTTTCATCCCTCTACAATAAAATCTTCAACGACATGGCCACCTCGCAGAGAACGGACGGATGCATTCCCTCCATTACGCCGGAGTACGTACGTTTCGAGGGAGGTTTCGAGGATTCGCCGGAGTGGGGTTCCAGCTTCATCATCTCGGCCTGGCAACATTACCAGACCTATGGCGACCTGGGCCCGATTCGCCACTATTACGAGGAAATGAAGCATTATGCTGATTATCTGCTCTCGCATGCCAAGAATGGCATCGTCGATTACGGTTTGGGCGACTGGTTCGATATTGGCCCCGGCTCACCCGGACGGGCGCAACTCACCAGCACTGCCCTCACGGCTGCCGCCTATCTTTTCATGGACCTTCGCATGATGAAGCAGATAGCCCATCTGCTGGGAAAGAGTCAGGACGAGGCACGCTTTGCCTTGCAGGCAGCCACCGTCAAAGACGCATTCCATCATCGTTTTATAAACCCGCAGACCAGACTCATCGAGAAAGGGAGTCAGACGGCCTGTGCGCTGCCCCTTTATGCAGGGCTATTAAACGAGGACGATGAAAAGTTTGCCATAGAACAATTGATAGCAGACATCCGTTCGCGCGGCAATGCCCTGACGGCAGGCGACATCGGCTACAGATACGTATTGGCGGCATTGGCCGAGAGCGGGCGCTCCGACGTCATCTACGACATGAACAGCCGCACCGACGTGCCGGGCTACGGCTGGCAACTGGCCCACGGAGCCACTGCCCTGACCGAATCCTGGCAAGCCTTTGGCTTTGTCTCGAACAACCACTTCATGCTGGGCCATCTCATGGAGTGGTTCTATGCCTGGCTGGGCGGAATACGCCAGACCTCCGGCTCCACAGGTTTCCGCGAACTGCTCATCGACCCGCATCCTGCAGGGGACGTCAATCAGGCCACGACAGAGTATGAAACCCCGTACGGACGTGTATGCTGCCACTGGGAAAAAAGGGAGAATGCCATGCACATGAGACTTACCATTCCGGAAAACAGCACAGCCCTGATTCGGGTATCGGCAGACAGTCCCGACAAGATTCGCCTGGACGGTTCGCCCCTGCCCGCAACTGTCCCGTTCGTCAACGAAAGGGAAAAATCCTTTATCCGGTTAGGCTCCGGAAAATATCTCCTGGAATTCTGAAGCTGAGAGCAGCGAGGACGCTGCATCAGAGAGAGTCAGCATCGCTTCCCGTATGACCGGAAGTCAATTCCGGGGCAAAGACTTTTCCTAAAATGAAATTTGAAGTCAATTCCGGGGAATAAAGTTATCCTTCCGTTCCTCTGGAAGTCAATTCCGTGAAATAAAGTTATCCTTCCGTTCATCGGGAAGATAATTCCGTGGAATGAAGTTATCCTTCCGTTTCTCGGGAAGATAATTCCGTGGCAAAAAAAGACTTCTGGGTGATCCGGAAGTCTTTAACGAGGCAATAAACTGAGTTTGAGAGATTGACTAAGCCTTCCCGTTCAGAACTTATAGTCCACACCGACGCCGAAGACATGGTTCGTGCGGGAATAAGTCTCCGTAACAGGCACCTGCATATACGAAGCCTGGCGCGTATAGTCGCTGTAGATTGAGCAGAAGTATCCGAGGTTCACACGCAAGTGACGAGTGATGTTCACTGCCCCGCCCAGGCCGACTGAATAGCTGTCGCAGGCAAAGGATGTGTTCGTCTGGTACTCGTCGCTTACGCCATAGTCAGTGCGCTGGGCACCGCAGCTTACGGTAAACGTCTTGTTGATGTCCCACTCCAACCCACACAGGTATTCCAGGGTCCCGCGTCCGATTGCATCCTGCCGGTTGCTGGCCATCTTGGCGTTCTTGTCATCAAAGAAATGGAACTCGGAAGTGACGCGCAGGTTTGACAATATCTCATATCCCGCGGCCAGCGAGAGCAGTCCGGGCATGTCGTAGCGCGTCTTCACACCATCCTGATAGGCGGCAGCCATGGGACCCACAGTTGCTGCTACAGTCGCTGGACTTACACTGAGCACTTTCGTGTCGTTGGGAATATTGAGCCTCGTGCGGAACTCATAGCGACCCGTCAAAGTAAGCCCTTTCCAACGGTAGTTGAGACTGAGAAGGGGAGCCATGCCAAAGCCCTTCTGATCCACGTCTATCTGCATGTTCAGCAGTTCGGCACCGCCTGCGTTAGATATCACATGGCCACGATTGAATCCGCTATAGATGTTGCCTCGTAATCCGGCAGCTACAGCCCAGTGGTCATTCAAGCGATATGTAAAATTAGCCTGGACGCCATAGATATACTGCTTGCCCTGCATATAAGCATCAAGCGTATACATATTGGGCGCCAAGCCGTTCGAGCCCATCATGGCACGCACGGGAATCACAAACTGGGGCACACCTTCATCGTAGGTAACCTTGCCGCCACTGCCGACGATGCCGGCCATCAAGCCGATAGCCCATTTGTCGTGCTTGTAGGAGCCAAACAAGGCGGGTACAAAAGGATTAGCTGTAGCCTTGCCCTTAAATTCGTGGTTGGTGAATCCCATTGCCGGAGCAAGGGGTGCAGGCACGCCAGCTTCAATATTGCGATACTGGAAAGGCTTTTGCACATTGAAAGACAATTGCCAGCCTTCGTGTCCCCATGCCAGTCCTGCAGGATTACTGTAGATGGCGTCAATATCAAAGGTTGCACCTCGGGCCATCATACGGTCAAAGGCAATGTGATAGTTTGTGTTGGTCATCAGACCACCGGCCCAAGCGGGCATAATCAGCATACAATTAAGAATGATGCCCAATAATAACGTTTTCTGTTTCATGACCTGTTCGTTTTATATTTTAATAAGGTGGTGCAAAGATAGGGCAAAAACAGAGATTACACGAAATATAATCCTATCAAAATAAGACTTCTGTAGAAATTCAGCCTATTTTATCCTATACAGATGCTATTATTTCCTATCCTATCAGTTTCTTTCGATACTCAATGGGTGTGAAGCCAAGCTGACGATGAAAAAGACGAGTAAAATAGGATGCGTCAGGAAATCCCACCGCCAATGCTATGGACGCTACACTTTCATTCGTTCCCAACAAAAGCGACTGCGCATGCTGGATTTTCTGGCGTAGGACATACTGTAATGGGGTTATACCCATAGTCCGCCGGAAACTACGAATGAGATAGGATTTCGTCAGACAAGCACAGTCAGACAATTCCTCGATGCTAATGGGACGTGATATGTTTAACCGTACGTAGTCCAAGATGCGACGGATACGTTCGTCAGTTGCCTCTTCCCGCGCACGGGCACGTTTCATAAAATAGGAGAACAGAATTACGACCAAACCTTTTAGCTGCATCCGTTCGAATATTTCCATTTTCCCGAAGGCCTCAGCATAAGCCCGATACGCCGGGTGACTGTCAAAGGCTGAAGCATCGTAGGTCGGAAGGTTCAACTGCGGATACAGATGACAGTAATTTTCAAAGAGAAGACGGGCAGCCTCGTTGGCACTGACTTCCAAGGGGAAATCATAAAGGTCAAACACATTCTCGCTTTCACGGAGCCGCTGATATACGAATAAATAGTAGAAGCCAAAGCCCGGTTCACATTCATAAGAGTGAGGCATATAGGTGGGAATCAGATACATGTGACCCGGCACAGCCTCCACATCACAATGCTCCAAGTGCAGAACGGCTCGCCCCTGTTTGACATAATAGATACGGGCAAAGGGCGAAGAAATGTCCTTGTTGCCCCAATGGTGAACGGTTTGGGCATATCCTAAATTCAACACAATAAAATCTGGGATTTCCTTTAGCATACTTATCTCTTTTCGTTTCTGATGCTGCAAAAATACAAAAAAAACGCACAAAAACAGAAGGTTTTACCAGATTATTTGAAAGATATTAAAAAAAATGTTGTATTTTTGAAACCCGAAAAGAGATAAAACCATGAAGATTGTACTATCCTTTCCTGTTTTATGGGCTATATGCTTATGCAGGTCCATTCAAGCGAAACATGGAGATGAAAGTCCCATAAAGCTGCTCAGTTTCGGGGATGGGCAAGAAGAGGATTATGTACAGACAACCGGCTGGGTGGCATCGCAGAAAGCAGATACTGTGTATGGCGTGAGGCCCGGAAACGGGATTGGTGATGTTAAAACAATTAATACTTCAAATAGATCATGTTAGTTACACTTAGCGAAATCCTGAAGGACGCCAACGAACGGCATTATGCCGTGGGTGCCTTCAATTGTCTCAGCCTGGAGAATGTCATGGGCGCTTTGCAGGCAGCCGAAGAACTACGCGCCCCCATTATTTTGCAGCTGGCCGAGGTGCAGTTTCCGGAGGCGCCTCTGGACATGATGGCCCCCCTCTATCTCCATGCTGCGCACAAAGCTTCAGTACCCGTCTGTGTGCATCTCGACCACGGGCAGAGTCTCGAGACCTGTGTGCGGGCCATTCGCCTGGGCTTTACCTCGGTGATGTTCGACGGCGCAGCCCTTCCATTCGACGAGAATGTGGCAGTTACCAGCGAGGTGGCGCGCATAGCCAAGGCGGCCGATGTCGATGTCGAGGCCGAGCTGGGGAAGGTGGGCGACTCGGGCGTCGATACGGCCGATGTATTTACTGACGTCGAGGAGTCCGTGCGCTTCGTTCAGGCCACGGGCATTGATGCCTTAGCCATAGCTATCGGTAATCTGCATGGGCATTATGTCCATACGCCGCAGCTCAATATCAGCCGTCTTATCGAGATTCACGAGGCGAACCGCCTGCCACTTGTCCTGCATGGCGGCAGCGGAACCAGCATCGAGGACTTCAAGGCCTGCATCCATAACGGCATCTGCAAGATCAACGTGGCCACCGCCATACAGCGGGGTATTATGAAACGTATCACCGAGTGCCTGGCGCAGAAGCCCGAGGAGGGCTACATCCCCCTGAAGCAGGTGATGACTGATGCCTCGCGCGATGTCATAGCCGACCATATCCGTCTTTTTGAGAGCGACGGGAAGGCGTAAGGGCGGCCTGTTGCACATGAATATGCCCGTCATAAATTATGAATCGGAGGAGTCATGAATCATGAATCAAATCCATAATCATCATAAACCAATTTAACCATGTATCATAAGCTATTTGGACTATGCTTTTGCCTGCTGTTCATCTCGTGCGGCGGCGACTCGAAAAGGGATGTAACCGACTATGCCGACCCGACCATCGGCGGCGTCAGCGTCCTGCTGGAAACCACGCGCCAGACCATACATCTGCCCAACGAGATGCTGCGCTTCATGCCGTTCCGCGACGGCATGCTCGACGACTGGATAGACGACTTCGCCCTGCAGATGCCCAACCACCGACGCCACTGGGTCTTCGGTTTCATGCCCTTCTGTACGGACGAGCCGGAGAGCGTATGGTCGCTGCCCGGGGTTTGTAATAACGAAGAGACGCATCCCCACTACTACCGTGCCCAGCTGGACGGCGTGACCTTTGAGTTCACACCGTCGCGCAAAAGCGGCATCGTCCGCATGACGTTCGACGGACAGGGCCGGCATGTCATGCGCTTCAACACGCTGGGTTCCCAGGGCGAATATAGCGCTCAGGAGCCGCGCATTGTGACGGGCTCGGCATGCTTCGGCCTGCCCGAGAACGAGTGCATGACGGCTTATCTCTATGCCGAGTTCGACTGCGACATGCATGATATCCATCCTTTGGGCAATGACGCCAGGCACTTCATGCTCACAGCCGATAACGATGCCCGGGTGGTATTGATGCGCTACGGCATCTCCTATATCAGCATCGAACAGGCCCGGGCCAACATGGAACGCGAGATTCCGCAGTTCGACTTCGACGGCGTCAGGAAACTGGCCCGGCAGACCTGGGGGAAACGCCTCCGTCAGATAGAGGTCAGCGGCGGCACCGAAGCGCATAAGCGGACCTTCTACACCGCGCTCTATCGCTGCTCCGAACGCATGGTTGACATCAACGAATACGGCCGTTACTTCAGCGCCTGGGACCATAAGGTTCATGAGTCCACAGAGCCATTCTTCGTCGATAACTGGCTGTGGGATACCCATATCGCCCTCGAGCCTCTTCACACTATCCTGAATCCCGACATAGAGGTGCAGAAGATAAACTCAGTCATCGAGATGTATAAGGAGAGCGGAGTGATGCCACGTTTCGTCCTCACTTCAGGAGAATGGGCCGCCATGACGGGCAATTTCGCATCCGTTTGGATGTGGGATGCTTGGCAGAAGGGCCTCCGCTTCGATATCGAATCCGCCTACGAGGGCTTCCGCAAGAACTCGCTGGAGCGTACCATGCTGCCCTGGCGTACCGGACCTGCCACACCGCTCGATACGTTCTACAATGCCCACGGCTACTATCCTGCACTACGACCGGGAGAGCGCGAGACCATATCCGAGGTGGATACGGTATGGGAACGCCGCCAGGCTGTCTCGCTGACCACTGTCAACAGCTACTCCGACTGGTGCATCGCCCAGATAGCGAAGATGCTGGGTAAGAACGATGACGAGAAATTGTTCACGGAACGCTCGAAATTCTACCGTAACGTGTATCGTACTGACCGCGGTCTCATGTGGCCCAGGGATGACAAGGGCGAATGGATAGAACCCTTTAACCCGCGTCACGACGGGCGGGCTTACTTCACCGAGAACAATGCCTACATCTTCAATTGGGATGTGAAACACGACCTGAGTGGCCTTATCAACTTGATGGGCGGGCGCGAGAAGGCCGAGGCAAAACTGGATGAGCTCTTCCACATGGGTGTGGGAATAGCCAAATTCCGGTTCTACCACGTATTGCCCGATGCCACAGGCCTTATGGGTATGTTCCAGATGGGCAACGAACCCAGTTTCCACATTCCGTATCTCTATGATTATGTAGGTGCACCTTGGAAGGCGCAGAAATACATCCACAGTCTCATCGATACCTATTTCATCGATAGCTACCTGGGTATGCCGGGCGATGAGGATGGCGGTGGCATGTCGGCCTTCGTCGTGTTCTCCATGATGGGCTTCTTCCCCGTCACGCCGGGTACCACCACCTATGCCATCGGCAGTCCCTTCTTCGAGAAGGCCACAATGAACCTGCCTAACGGGAAGACCTTCACCGTACAGGCCCGCCATCTCTCGGCAGAGAATAAGTTCATTCAGAGTGCTCGCCTGAATGGCCAGGAATGGACAAAGTCCTGGTTCACCCACGAACAGCTGATGGCTGGCGGAACCCTGGAACTCATCATGGGGCCTCGTCCCAATAAGGAATGGGCCGCCTCACCCTCCGACTGCCCATCCTCCTCAATAGAATAAGGAATCCCACCATAACTCCCATAATTCCCATAAATTCCCATAACTCCCATAAATTCCCACAAAAATGAAAAGAAGCGAAATCAATCAAATCATCCGCGATGCCGAGACATTTCTGGCATCCCGTCAGTTCGTACTGCCCGAATGGGCTAACTGGAGTCTGGCCGACTGGCAGGCCAATAAAGATCGTGTAGGTTACATCACCGAGCGTATGCTGGGTTGGGACATCACCGACTTCGGCTCGGGCGATTTCCTGCACCGTGGTCTCTTCCTGTTCACCATCCGAAATGGCAAGTACGGCGTCGATAAGAAACCGTATGCCGAGAAGATCATGATTGTCGAGGAGAACCAGGAAACGCCCATGCACTTCCACTGGTCCAAGATGGAGGATATCATCAATCGCGGTGGCGGCAACCTCGTCATCGAGCTTTACAATGCCGACAAGGATGAGCAGTTTGCCCAGACCCCGGTTCATTTCCGCATTGACGGCATAGAGCATGTCATGGAGCCAGGTGGACGTATCGTGCTTCATCCCGGTCAGAGCATTTGCATGGAGCAGTATCTCTATCACCGTTTCTATGGCGAGCCGGGGCATGGAAAGGTTATGGTTGGCGAGGTGAGTCAGTGCAACGACGATACTTCCGACAACCGTTTCTACGAACCCGTTGGCCGCTTCCCCGAGATTGAGGAAGACGAGGCACCCCTGCATCTCCTCTGCTCCGACTACGGTAAGTTCTTAAGCGAATGATCAGGCTATGAAGAAAATTCTCATCTCCGGTGTAGGGTGCTGTCTGTTGGACCGTATCTACGACCATATCGATTTTTGTGCGCCCACGTTTCGGCAGTATATGAGTCAAAGGCCTGGCGATGGTGGCCTGGAACCAGGCAAGCTCACATTCGAGGAAGAGGTCGAACGTTTTGCAGGATGCCGCTTTACCGACATTCTGCCTGTGCTCACCCAGGGCCGCCAGCCCGACAAGGAAAACATCGGCGGCCCCTGTATCGTGGCCCTTATCGGAGCCGCCCAATTGGCATACCAAGAGAGCATTGTGCGCTTCTACGGCTGTCATGGTGACGATGTCGTGGGAGCCCGGATGCGCGAAGCCTTAGGGCGTACACCTGTTGATCTCACTCATTACCGCAGTGAGCCAGGCAGTGAAACGGCCTCCACAAGTGTGCTCTCTGATCCCGACTACGACAACGGGCACGGAGAGCGCACCTTCGTAAACACCATAGGTGCATCGTGGAAGTACCTGCCTGAAGAGGTGGATGCCAGTTTCTACGAGGCAGACATCTGTGTCTTCGGCGGTACCGCTATCGTGCCGATGATTCATCGCGGTATGCGGCAGATGCTTCAGCAGGCCCACCAGCGCGGTGCCTTCACTGTGGTGAACACCGTCTATGACTTCCTTAGTGAGAAGCAGAACCCCGGTCAGCGATGGCTCTTGGGCGACTCCGACGAGACCTATCCCCTCATCGACCTACTTATTGTGGATCATGAGGAGTCTCTGCGGCTAAGCGGTACGAGCAGCATACCTCAAGCCATAGACTTTTTCGGCGAGAAGGGCGTAAAGGCCGTACTGGTTACCAATGGCGCACACGATGTCTATCTTTGGGCAGACAGCCCTGTTTTCGGACAGGTCGGGATGCAGACAATGCCCGTCTCGGCTGAAGTCGGCGCAGAGCTGCGGGCCGGTCGGAGAGGCGACAGCACAGGATGCGGGGATAATTTCGTAGGTGGCGTCCTCGCCTCCATCGCCCGTCAGAAGTACGCCGGGCAAACAAGTTTCGACCTTAGGGAGGCCTGCCGCTGGGGCATCGTCTCTGGAGGGTTCACTTGCTTCTACTACGGCGGCACTTATTTCGAGACACATCAAGGCGAAAAGCTGCAACTGCTTACCCCATTCTACGAGAAATATCTCCGGCAGACGGAGCTGCAGTAGACCTTATCTGTTCCAGAATCATGTGATTGGCGTTGTCGATGACACTCGAATTCAGCGACGCCAGATAGATTCGTGTCATATTCTCCGAGCCGTGCCCCATCGCTTCACTGATCACAGAGAGCGGCACTTGCTGGCTGTAGGCAATGCTTGCCCAAGAATGGCGGGCAACGTACATCGTCAGCCGGTTTGGCAGCCCTGCCATCTCCGAGACGGCTCTTAGCTGCGTATTTATCAGATGCTGTGCGTTCCGGTACTGCCGCCACTCGTTGCCCGCTCTATGTATAAGCGGAAGCAGGTAGGGGCTGTCGTCATTCCTGTACCGGCTCACGATTTCATTCATACACCGCTCCCATCGGATGCTGAGGAGCTGGCCTGTTTTGTGCCTCCGGTAAGTGAGGATGCCCTGGCATAAATCCGACTTGCGCAAGAAGCACATATCAACAAACGACATCCCTCTCGTATAGAAACTGAAGAGGAATAAATCACGCCCTCGGCATCAAAAAGTTTTTGTCCCACTGAGGATTTTTTGTTGCTGGGCGAGCAACACAAGTTGCTGGGCTGGCAATATAAGTTGTTGGGCGAGCAACATAAGTTGCTGGGCTGGCAACATAAAATGCAAAGGGGAGTAAGGAAAAACAGAACGGGATTGCGACAAAAGCAAGAGGGGATAGAGACAAAGACAGAACGGGATTGAGACAAAACCAGAAGGTGTCTGAGGCAAAGGCAGAAGGGGATTGAGACAAAGACAAGAGGGGACTAAAGCGTATATTCGCAATATTGAAGCTCTGTCCCGCAAGGTTAACAGCACTTCAGAAACAAAAAATAAAGAATTTATTTTGTATTTTGCTCGGTTTACACTACCTTTGCATAATAAATATGGTAAAGAAGATGAATTTTGGACGAAAAATAGCGTGCGGTGTGCTACTCTTGTGCCTTTCGGCAAGCGTAGCAGCACAAGTGAGGTTTAGCAACCAGAAACTTAATAATGGAGGTGAGTCTGCCCTGAGAGAAAACGTGGGTAAGCTGATCAACGCCTCGGCCATGATATATCAACTCTATGTGGACAGTGTGGATAGCAAGAAGATGGTGGAGGATGCCATAAACGGCATACTCTCCAAGCTCGATCCGCACTCTGCCTATACGAATGCGGTGGAGACGAAGCGCTTCACTGAGCCGCTGGAGGGCAGCTTCGAGGGCATCGGTGTGCAGTTCAACATGCTGGAGGACACGCTCATCGTGATTCAGCCCGTACCCAAGGGCCCCAGCGAGAAGGTGGGCATATTGGCCGGCGACCGCATCATCAGCGTAGCCGACACAGCCATCGCCGGTGTGAAGATGAGCCGGGAGGAGATTATGCGCCGGCTGCGCGGCCCGAAGGGCTCAGTAGCCCACCTGGGCGTATTGCGTTCGGGCATCAAGGACACCCTGAAGTTTGATGTCGTGCGCGACAAGATACCCGTCAACTCTGTGGATGCCGCCTATATGGTTACGCCTACAATCGGACTCATCCGCTTCAACAACTTCGCCCAGACAACGCACGATGAGGTGGTGATGGCCATTGACCGCCTGAAGGAAAAGGGCATGAAGGACCTGATACTGGATCTTCAGCAGAACGGCGGCGGATACCTGCAGGCAGCAGCCGACATAGCCAGCGAGTTCCTGCAGAAGGGCGATCTGATTGTCTATACCCGTGGCCGAAGCGTACCCGACCAGGAGTTCCGCAGTACGGGCGGCGGGGCTTTCACAGAGGGAAAGATAATCGTTCTGGTGGACGACTACAGCGCTTCTGCCTCGGAGATTCTGGCCGGCGCCATCCAGGATCAGGACCGCGGTATAGTGGTGGGGCGCCGCACTTTCGGCAAGGGACTGGTTCAGCGCCCCCTGGAAATGCCCGACGGCAGCATGATTCGCCTGACCGTAGCCCGCTACTACACCCCCAGCGGACGCTGCATTCAGAAGCCCTACGAGAAGGGCAAGCAGCGCGAATATGCCCTGGACATCATCAACCGCTACAACAAAGGCGAGCTGACGAACGCAGACAGCATCCACTTCCCCGACTCGCTGCGCTATCAGACCCTTCGCAAGCAGCGCACCGTCTATGGCGGCGGCGGAATCATGCCCGACTATTTCGTGGCGCTGGACTCAACGCGTTTCAGCAAGCAGTACCGCCAGCTCTCGGCCAAGAACCTGATTGTGAACACCAGCCTGAAGTATATGGACAAACATCGCAAGAAGCTGACGAAGTCCTATCCCACTTTTGAGAAATTCCAGAAGAACTTCCAGGTGCCTCAGGACGTTATCGACGGCATTCTGGCCGAGGGCGAGAAGCAGGAGATAAAGGCCAAGGACGAGGCCGAGAAGAGTAAGACCATCGAGAATATACAACTCATAATGAAGGGCCTGATAGCCCGCGACCTCTGGGACATGAGCGAGTACTATGCCGTCATCTATGCCGATGACGAGGTGGTACACAAGGCAGTCGAACTGATGGAGAGCAACAATGAACAGTAGTGTGACATTTCTTTCTGAGGGTGTGCAGATACCCGCTGCTCTGAACCAGGCAATGGTGTCGGAGTGGGTGGAGTGCGTGGCACGCTCATACGCCAAGGAACTCGGGCGGGTGACGTATATCTTCGTCGGCGACGAGCGCATCCTGGAGGTGAACCGCCAGTTCCTCGGGCACGACTACTATACTGACATTATCACCTTCGACTATACAGAGGGAAAGCACATCAGCGGCGACCTCTTCATCAGCCTGGATACCGTGCGCTCGAATGCCGAGCAGCTGGGGGTGCCTTACGGGAACGAGCTGCATCGCGTCGTCATTCACGGCATCCTGCACCTCTGCGGCATCAACGACAAGGGACCAGGCGAGCGCGAAGTGATGGAGGCCGCCGAGAACAGGGCGCTGGCCCTGCTGGCAAGCATGAACAACGAACAGAAATAGAAGAAATAAGTGAACGACTCAGATTTTGATATACGCGAAGAAGGCCGGATCAAGGAGAAAGACTTCGAGAATGCCCTGCGCCCCCTGCGTTTTGAAGACTTTGCAGGCCAGCAGAAGGTCGTCGACAACCTGCGTGTCTTCGTCGATGCGGCACGCTATCGGGGCGAACCGCTCGACCACACCCTGCTGCACGGGCCTCCAGGACTGGGAAAGACCACGCTGAGCAATATCATAGCCAACGAGCTGGGCGTAGGCTTCAAGCTGACCAGCGGGCCTGTGCTGGACAAACCAGGCGACCTGGCGGGCATACTCACCAGCCTGGAACCCAACGATGTGCTCTTTATCGACGAGATACACCGCCTCTCCCCTGTCGTAGAGGAATATCTCTACAGCGCAATGGAGGACTACCGCATCGACATCATGATAGACAAGGGCCCCAGCGCACGCAGCATACAGATTGACCTCAGCCCCTTCACCCTGGTGGGCGCCACTACGCGCAGCGGACTGCTCACAGCCCCCCTCCGCGCCCGCTTCGGCATCAACCTGCACCTGGAATACTACGATGCACCCACGCTGCAGAAGATCATCATACGCAGTGCCGGCATCATGGGAGTGCCCATCGACGCTGAGGCAGCCGGCGAGATAGCCAGCCGCAGCCGGGGCACGCCACGAATCGCCAACGCCCTGTTGCGCCGCGTAAGAGACTTCGCACAGGTGAAGGGCAATGGTCGCATCGACATGAAGATAGCCCGCTTCGGACTTGAGGCGCTCAACATAGACCGCTACGGGCTCGACGAGATAGACAACAAGATTCTGCTCACCATCATCGACAAGTTCCGCGGCGGACCTGTAGGCATCAACACGATAGCCACAGCCATCGGCGAGGATGGCGGCACGGTGGAGGAGGTCTATGAGCCATTCCTCATCAAGGAGGGCTTCATCAAGCGCACTCCCCGCGGTCGCGAAGTCACCGAACTGGCATACAGCCATCTGGGACGAACGATGGGAACCCGCTACGGAAACCCCTTGCAGGGCGACCTCTTTGACTGACAATGAAAATAATTTTGAATTTTGAATTTATCAATTTTGAATTTATTTTATGGTACTGAATTATATTTGGATAGGATTTTTCGCAGTGGCGTTTCTGATAGCGCTGATACAACTGATGCTGGGCAATACAGAAGTATTCCCGGCCATTATGAACAGCACCTTTGAGAACGCCAAGACGGCATTTGAGATTTCGCTGGGTCTGACAGGAGTGCTGAGCCTGTGGATGGGCATCATGAAGATTGGCGAACGCGGCGGACTGGTGAACACGCTGGCCCGCTGGCTCTCGCCCCTGATGGTGAAGCTCTTCCCCGATGTGCCTGCCGGGCATCCCGTATTCGGCCACCTCTTCATGAATATCAGCGCCAATATGCTGGGACTCGACAATGCCGCTACGCCGCTTGGTCTGAAGGCAATGGAGGGCCTGCAGGAGCTGAACCGCCAGAAGGTGGACAGCCAGACGACAGACCCCGTAGCGCGTCAACGCGGCTACGAGACGGCCACCAACCCCATGATTATGTTCCTGGTGCTGAATACCAGCGGCCTGACACTGATTCCCGTCAGCGTGATGGTCTATCGTGCCCAGATGGGTGCCGCACAGCCCACCGATGTCTTCATTCCCATCCTCATCGCCACTACGGTTGCCACGCTGGCCGGTATGGTCATCACCAGTCTCTATCAGCGCATCAACCTCTTCAACCGCGTCATCCTCGGCACCATCCTGGGTCTCTGCCTGCTGGTGAGCGGCGTGATATGGCTGGGTTCTGTTGTCGATCGCGAGACGATGAACCAGTGGAGCTCCGTGGTTGCCAACGTCATCCTGTTCTCGGTCATCATCGCCTTTATCGCCTCGGGCGTAAGGAAGCGCATCAATGTCTATGAGGCCTTCATCGAGGGTGCCAAGGGAGGCTTCGAGACGGCTGTACGCATCATCCCCTACCTGGTGGCCATCCTGGTGGCCATTGGCGTATTCCGCGCATCGGGAGCCATGAGCTTCATCGTGGACGGCCTGGGCCGACTGGTGGAGTGGTGCGGCGGAAATGCCGACTACGTGGCCGCCCTGCCCACAGCCATCATGAAACCCCTCAGCGGCAGCGGAGCGCGCGGCATGATGGTGGATGCCATGCAGACCTATGGCGCCGACTCCTTCGTGGGCCGCCTCTCCAGCATCTTCCAGGGTGCTACGGATACGACATTCTACATCCTCGCCGTCTATTTCGGCTCGGTGGGCGTTCGCCACACCCGCCACGCCGTATCGGCCGGATTGCTAACTGATATTTGTGGCGTCATAGCAGCCATGGTAGTGGCATATATCTTTTTCGGCTGATGGCGAATATGAAATCTCTGGCCAAGGACACGGCCATCTACGGTTTATCGAGTATAGTGGGGCGCTTCCTTAACTATTGGTTGGTGCCGCTCTATACCCATTATATGCCCACGGAGTCGGGCGACTACGGAATCTCAACTAATCTCTATGCCTATACGGCACTCATTTTGGTGGTGCTGACTTTTGGCATGGAGACTACACTTTTCCGGTTTGCCAATGAAGAGGGAGAAAAACCGGATACGGTCTTCTCTACGGGCTTTGGCATGATCGCCTCGCTCACAGCCGTGTTCCTGATCCTTGTTTTCGGTTTCATTACGCCCATTGCCGACCGTCTGGGCTATGCCGGGCACCACAACTACCTGCTGATGATGGCGGCTGTGGTGGCGATGGATGCCCTGCAGGCACTTCCCTTCTCCTATCTGCGCTTTCAGAAGCGTCCCATCCGTTTCGCCACATTGAAACTATTGTTCATCGTCTTCAACATCGGGTTGAACGTGCTTTACTTCGTAGTGTTACACAAAACCAGTGTCTTCTACGTCTTTGCCCTCAACTTGGTATGTACGAGTCTTATCATGCTGCTTTTCCTCCCGGAATTGTTTAAGATACAATGGCAGTTTGACGGGAAACTACTGAAGCGGATGCTCTCTTACTCATGGCCCATCCTCATTCTGGGCATCGCCGGCATCCTGAACCAGGTAGCCGACAAAATCATGTTTCCCCTGGCATATCCTGATAAAGCCGATGCCAACGTTCAGCTGGGCATTTACGGCGGTTGTGTAAAGATAGCCATGATTATGGCGATGATCACACAGGCTTTCCGCTATGCCTATGAACCCATTGTCTTTGCCAAAGCCAAGGACGGCGACAAGAACGAGTACTACGCCGTGGCGATGAAGTATTTCCTCATCTTCACCCTGCTGGCTTTCCTTTGCGTGATGGGATACATCGACGTGCTCCAGCTCATCCTTGGCCGTGGCTATCGCGAGGGAATGGCGGTGGTGCCTATCGTTATGGTTGCAGAGATAATGATGGGCGTCTATTTCAACCTCTCGTTTTGGTACAAGCTCATTGACCGGACCATCTACGGCGCCTGGTTCTCGCTGGCGGGCTGCGCTGTTCTCTTCCTGATCAATTACCTGTTTATCCCGCAGTACAGCTACATGGCTTGCGCATGGGGTGGGGTGGCAGGTTACGGAACGGCCATGGTGCTCTCCTACATCGTCGGCCAGCAGAAGAACCCCATTCCCTATCCCATGAAGAGCATCATGGTCTATGTGCTCCTGACCGCCCTCATCTATGCCGTCATGCACTTCACGTCAAGTTGGCACCTGGCCCTGCGCCTCGTGCTAAACACCCTGCTTATCCTGGCCTTCCTGGCCTATATCATTCATCACGACTTTCCTCTCAGGAGTTTGCCCTATGTGGGCCGCTTCTTCCGGAAATAATTTCAAACAATTTAAACACTTTAACCATGGAAAAGAAAAAAGTTAAGAAAGAGGAAGCCCAGAAAAAGGGCATGACTCGAAGAGAGTTCCTGGCAGCCTCCGCTACGGGTCTGGCCGGATTCATGATTCTTCCCAGCTTCACCATCGACGGTGTGCGCATCGCTCCCAGCGACCGCGTGGTAATGGGCTTCGTAGGCCTTGGACAGCAGGGCTGCAGCGACTTCCGCAGCTTCACGGGCTGCCCGGGTGTGCAGGTGGCAGCCGGCTGCGATGTGGACAGCATCAAGCGCGAGCGTTTCCGCCGCTATGTGACGGGTTGGCAGAAGGAGAAGAGCATGCCCCAGCGCTGCGACCTCTATGAGGAGTACGAGCGTATGCTGGAGCGCAAGGACATCGACGCCATCGAGATTGCCACACCCGACCACTGGCATGCCCTCGTGGCCATCCACTCCCTGCAGGCCGGCAAGGACGTTTATCTGCAGAAGCCCCTGGCCTACACCATCACCGAGGGCCTGGCCGTGCAGCGTGCCGTGCGCGCCAACGGACGCATCCTGCAGATGGGAAGCCAGCAGCGCAGCAGCCAGGAATTCATCACCGCCATCGCACTGGTACGTTCCGGCGCCCTGGGCGACATCAAGGAGGTATGGTGCCGCGTAGGCGATCCCCCAAAGCCCTTCGACCTGCCCGAGATGCCCGTGCCCGAGAACCTGAACTTCAACCTCTGGCTCGGCCCGCTGAACAATCCCAAGATCCACTATCATCCCGACATCTGCCCCGTCGTGACCCTCGACCCCGACCAGAACGAGAAGCTGTGGGGCGCCTGGCGCTGGTATGAGGAGACCGGCAACGGCTATCCCGCCGACTGGGGAGCTCACATGTACGACATCGCACAGGCCGCATTAGGCATGGACGGACTGGGCCCCGTAGAGTTCATCCCCAAGGGCTACAACGGCGCCGAGTGGCTCACCATGAAGTACGCCAACGGCATCATCATGCAGGAGCGTCCCTACCGCGAGGACAACGACTCGCAGGGCATCAAGTTCATCGGCGACAAGGGCTGGCTGAAGGTGGCCCGCGGCTACATCGAGTGCTCCGACAGCAAACTCCTGAAGAAGCAGCAGGAGGAGATTGCAGCAGGCCAGTACGAGGTCAGCTCACCCCACATGCAGCACTTCATCGACGGCATCCGCGAGCACAAGGACCCCAACGCTCCCGTCGAGTACGGCTGCAGCACGAACACCCTGTGCTGCATCACCAACATCGCCCGCGAGCTGAAGCGCCCCGTGAAGTGGAACCCCGCCACGCTGAGCTTCGAGGGCGACAAGGAGGCCTTCGCACACCGTCTGTACTACTACGAGTACCGTCGTCCCTACAAGCTGCCCTACCTGGAGCGCCGCGGATAAAGGAGAAACATCCAACCCCTATAGAATGCAGAAGAGGGTGTGCCGTTGGGCACGCCCTCTTTGCTTTAGTACTTTGTGCTTTTGATATTGCTCACACTCGCAAAACAAGAATTTTGCAAATGCAAAAATGCAAAAATGCAAACTGCAATAACTGCAATAACTGCAATACCCCCCTCATCTGGGAGAGGATGGGGGCGTACTGCGGATTGTGGGTTTGCTATAGGCGGGTATAAATTTTACGGGAGGCGGGTCTAGTAAATTCTGGAGGCGGGTCTAGTAAATTCTGGAGGCGGGTCTAGCATACAGAGGGATATAGAGCGGTCGTCATATTGCAATATTGCATTGCATTCACTTTTATCGGAAGTTAGCGGATGAGGGATTGTTGG
>JAILKU010000090.1 GCA_024693505.1 Bacteroidaceae bacterium
TTCTCCCTGAGATATTTCACGTAGATTCTTGCCGCGGTCTCCACCATGCGGACGCAGGGGCGCTTGCGGTAGTATTCCTCGGTCCGCGGCTCGGGATCCGGCAGTATCGCGATCTGCGGCAGCTTTCCATCCGCGCGCAGCTTATTGAGTCCGAGCAGTTCGCGGCATACTATGCTGCCAGCCGCGCTGCGGAAGTCTGCGGCGAGGCGCTGGACCACTTCGTAGTCCTTGCGCTTCACGTTGATGTCAGGGTACGGGTTCAGACTCTCCGGCGCGTCGTGCGGCAGGACGTCATCCGCCGCGTTTGACACCTCGAGCCCTGCCAACAGGAATATGGCGCACGCAGCACCGCAAGTTTCGCGCATCCTTCCTATTCCTGCGCCGAATGACGCTGCAATGCGGGCCATCAGCGGCACTCCTATCCCGTATGCATCGGCAAAGGCGAGCGCGACGGACTGAGCGCAGTTGTAGCCTGCCCTGAAATTCTCAGCGGCAAGGCGAGCGCGCTGCTCTTCTTCCTGCCGCCAGTCGGAAACGGTCATCCAGTAGTCCATGTCTCTCTTTCGCGACGTGCGACGGTCAGTCTTACTCGGCTATCTGGAAAGATACGCTCCCGGTAGCGCCGCCGCCGAACTGGCCTGACTGGGAGAGGATGGAACCGGACATCCCAGCGGGTCTGGAATAGTCTCCCTGGTAGAAAACCTCGATTCCGCGCGCCGAGTAGTTGTATCGCGCCATGAAATTGACAGTCGCGCGGCCCTGTGCCCCTGTCGGGATGAGAAATCGGTGAACTGGGTCGCCGCTATTCAGTCCGTCATAGTTAGTGTGGTCTTCCTCGACGATAGCAACGCTCTCGAAAGCCCCGTCAGGTCGACAGACCGTGCAGCTGAGTGTCCACGTGTATTCGGTAGCGTTAATGAGGTGCCCCTTTTCCTCCTGCACGGCGCGCACGGTCAGCGAGTCGCCCGCTTTAGGTCTCGCGGGCGAAAGCAGGAAGCCCTGCCAAGTAGGAGGATAGGATTGCTTGTCGTCGTCGCTGCAGCCGGGCAGGACGAACATGATCAGGCCGAGAACGGCCAGCAAAGTGAAATGTTTCTTCATATAATTAGGTTATTGTTAAAAATTTTAAAATATATCATTGTCGCAGCGGGAAACCGGGAAGCTGAGAGGCCAGAATCTCGATTGATTCGAAATATCGAAATCTCGAAATATCGAAATATCGAAAGCATCGCGTAATCGCCATCCTGAGCCAGCAGCCTCTCGACCGCCCCGCGCAACGGCCATCCTGAGCCACCAGCCTCATCATCGCCCCGCGCAATCGGCATCCTGCTTCCTCAGACTTCCAATATCCCCATGCTCTTGAGCTCCGAGTAGAGCCGTTGAATCGGCAGGCCCATGACATTGAAATACGAGCCGCGCAGACTCGTCACCGCGACGTAACCTATCCATTCCTGGATGCCATACGCCCCGGCCTTGTCGTACGGCCGGAAGTTATCGACGTAATACTCAATCTCGCGCGGCGCGAGAGGTCCGAATGTCACGTCGCTGACCGAGCAGAACGTGCGCTGGGTCTCCAGAGTGGTCAGCGTGACGCCCGTGATGACCTGATGCGTCGCTGCGCTCAAAGACTCCAGCATGCGGCACGCGGCAGCTCGGCTGGCAGGTTTGCCGAGCACGCGCCCGTCGCGCCAGACAATCGTGTCGGCCGTGATGAGCAGTTCGTCGCGCGACAGGTCGTAAGCCGCCGCTTTCTTCCTGCTGATGTACTGCGGAATGTCTTCTGCCGCCAAGGTATCAGGATAACTCTCGTCAATTCCCTCAACTACGCGCACCGTATAGTCAATTCCGAGGCCCGACAGCAATTCCCGCCGCCTAGGCGAGTTGGAGCCGAGGATTATTCGTTTACTTGTAGATATCATTTTCTATTTCTTCATGAAATTAAGCATCATTTGCGCTGGAGGCTATTTCGCATGGCGAAAAAGAGCGTCATTTGCGCTGGAGGCTATTTCGTACGCCGCGCAAGTGAGTCATTTGCGATAGGCGAGCAATCGCGCGGCGCGAAAGGCAGTCTACCACGATAGACGAGCAATTTCGCGGCGCGATGGTTCAACTTTTGCGCTAGAGGCAATTTCGCGCGCTGCGACAGAGCGTCTTTTGCGCTAGAGGCACTATCGCGCGCCGCAAAAGGTCGTCTATTGCGCCAGCCTCACTGTCGCGCGCCGCGACAGGTCGAAATTTCCGGCAGACTCACATTCGCGCGCCGCGACGGGTCGTCTATTGCGCCAGGAGCCTTGTCGCGGGCCGCGACAGGTCTGCAGACCGCTACCACCCGAAGGCGCGCGCGTCAGCCATCCAACGGCCCTGCGCGCGGAGCACTTGCTCGATGACATCACGGCAACAGCCGTAGCCGCCTTTCAAGTGACTCACGTAGAGGCTCAGCTGGCGGATCTCGGGTGCTGCATCCGACGGGCAACAGGGACACCCGCAGAGCTGCATCACCTCATAGTCGGGAATATCGTCTCCCATGAACAATATCTCCTCGTCGCGCAGCGCGTACTTGTCACAGAAAGCGCGGTAGACCTCGCGCTTCACGCGACAGCCAATATGCACGTCCTGTATCCCAAGCGCCTCGTCCCTTCGGCATACAGACTGAACCGTAGCCCCTGTGATGATTGCGACGCGCAGTCCGCACTTCACGGCGAGCTGCAGCGCGTAGCCATCCTTAATATTTACCGTCCGCATCGGTATCCCGTCAGGATCCATCGCGACGGTCTCTGCGCTCAACACGCCGTCGACGTCGAAGCACAGTGCCTTAATCTTTGTCAAGTCGTAATCTATCATAAATACTTCTACTGAGCAGTTCGTATATCTCTTTCTCGCGGCGACCGGGCAACAGCTCGAGATGACGCTCCATCACGTTGCGGTCCAGCCTTACGGCCGGCCCCGTCTGAGCGTTTCCGGGCGACAATTGGTGTACTTTGCGCGCAGTCTCGTCGATGAGGGGCAGCAATACCTCGAACGGCACGCCAGCCTCCCTTGCGACATGGTCACCCAGGTCGTACATGTGGTTTGTAAAGTTGCAGACGAACACGGCAGCGAGATGGAGCAGCCCGCGTCGCCTTCCGTCCATGCGACAGGTCGTCAGACTCAGCTGCGACGCTATCGCGAGCAGGAAATCCTCATCCGACGGGCTCTCGATGAAGAGCGGCACCTGCCGGAAGTCAATCTGCCGCGCCCGGCTGAACGTCTGCAGCGGATACAGCACGCCCCGCCGCTCTGCAGGCAGTACATCGACCGGCAAACTGCCGGCTGTGTGAATAAACAGCGCGTCGCAGCCCGCGCCGGGTCGCCTATCAGCGTCGCCGACCGATCGCAGGTGGCGCCAGACAGTCTGCGCCAGCTGACTCAGCACCGCGTCGCGCACACAGAAGACGTAGAGCTCAGCATCCGCGGTGACGGCCTCCGCATCGGTCACAAAGCCGCAGGACAGCCTGTCGGCCAGCGCGGAAGCCGAACTGGCCGTGCGGCTGAACACCTGCACGACGCGATGGCCCGCCATCTGCAGCGCCGGCCCGAGATGCGTCGCCACATTGCCCGCGCCGATGATAGCAATCTTCAAGGAAGTCACGAAAGGAAAAAATTTCTGATGGTTGAACAATTTCTGGTGGTGGTCGGGATGCAGATTCAATAGCTGAGCTGTTTCAGTCTGCGAAAGGTCTACAGATTCAATAGAAGAGCTGTTTCTGTCCGCGAAAGGTCTACAGGCAGGATTTTTGAGCGTTTTCCGCCTGCGACAGGTCTCCCACCGCGATAGCATCCTAATTTATGTCGAATGGAATGAGAGGGCTGTGAAAGTGGACCTTGTCCCAGAGGAGACGGTCCTCATTGAACGGCTTTCTCTCCATCCCCTTGTGCCCCACGGCCAAAATACTCAGCACTCTGAGCGTCGCGGGCAGACCCAGCACGTCCCGCACGTTAGACTCCGCGTCGCGCCCCGCGGCATCCTTCCTGCCGCGAATCTGGACCCAGCACGCCCCGAGACCGAGATCCTCCGCCTGTAGCAGCATCATCGCGGACGCCACCGACGCGTCCTCTATCCATACATCACTGACTTCAGGCCGCGCAAGCACCGCTATCGCCATAGGAGCCCCTGCGAGGAACTCCGAACCCTGTGCCTTGCAGCGGCTCAACGCTTCGATCGTCGCGGCATCTTCAACCACGACAAATTCCCAGCTGTGCAGCCCTTTACTGCTCGGCGACATCAGCCCTGCTCTCAGCAACAGCCGCACATGCTCCGCTGAGACCGGTTCCAACGTGAATTTACGCATCGATCGCCTCGCTTTTATCAATTCACTGAAATTTCCCATAGATATATATATATAAATAATGTATTATGCGTATCGCACGGATTTCGGGTGCAAAGGTAGTGAAAAGCATGCGAAGAACAAAGCAAAACGATTCATTTTTTTGCTCAGTATGCGCTCCGCACGCGATGTTTGGCATCCTTTTGCAAAAAAATGTGCGTCGCGATATACAAAAAAGCGACATTTCCACGTTATTAGCATGTATGAGACGTTTCATCGCATCTGCCACGCTGGCATTCCTGTTTCTCCTCCCGACACTGTCGCAGGACACGCTGAATGTCCACCTCAAGGGGCGCGTCGTCGACGAGAACCAGGATCCCGTCAGCCTGTGCATCATCCGCATCGAGGGGCAGGCCATCGGCACTACCGCGAGCCTCGACGGACAGTACACGCTGAATTTCCGATCGGCGGACAGCGTGGTAGTCCTGTATAGCATGATGGGTTACGAGCCCCGCCGGCGCGTGCTCAAAAAACCGCAGGGCAACCTCACCCTCAACATCGTCATGCATACGGCCAGCAAGGAGATGTCGGAAGTGACCGTCGCAGACACGCGCCGCCAGATGGGATCAACGCAGGAACTCAACACCAGGGACCTGAAGCGGATGCCCGGCACGACGGGTAACGCGGTAGAAGAGCTGGTGGCTACGCAGGCCGGTGTCAGCACGCACAACGAACTCAGCAGCCAGTATAACGTTCGCGGCGGCTCATTCGACGAAAACTGCGTGTACATTAACGGTGTCGAGGTCTACCGACCGCTTCTCATCAGCAGCGGACAACAAGAAGGACTCTCCGTCATCAACAGCGACATGGTAGAGAAGGTAGATTTCAGCGCGGGAGGCTTCGAGGCGAAGTACGGTGACCGGATGAGCAGCGTCCTGGACATCACCTACGCCCGTCCTCATAAATGGGAAGCCACCGCTCAGGCCTCGCTCCTGGGAGCCAGTGTATATGCCGGATACGGGAACAAAAAGTTCTCCTTCTCAAACGGATTACGCTACAAAACGAATCAATACATGCTGGGAAGCCTGGAGACGACGGGGGAATATCGTCCACGCTTCCTGGATTATCAGGGCTACCTGAGCTGGTCACCCGGTCGATGGACTTTCGACGTCATCGGCTACATCAGCAAGAACGACTACGATTTCCGTCCGAAGGACCGCGAGACACGTTTCGGAACGCTAGAGGATGTCAAGAGCTTCCGCGTCTACTTCGACGGCCAGGAGGATGACCTCTTCCGCACCTTATTCGGCACAATGAAAGCGACTCGTCAACTGAATGCGGCCAGTTCCCTCAGCCTATCGGCATCAGCATTCAGTACTCGCGAGAAGGAAACCTACGACATCCAGGGGCAATACTGGCTCAACGAGACGAACGGAGACGAGCAGCTCGGCGTCGGTACATACATGGAACATGCACGCAACCGTTTGAATAGCAGCTCTGAGACCATTAAACTCTCATACGACTACAGGCGCCGGAAACATCACGTACAAACAGGACTCAGCTGGCGCCACGAAAGTATCAAGGAAAACAGTCGCGAATGGGAATACCGCGACAGTAGCGGCTATAGTATTCCACACACCGGAAACGCCCTGCACGTCATCTACAATATGAAAAGTCGAAATGAGATTTCTGGCAACCACGCCGAGTATTATGCTCAGGATACATGGCGACAGGAAGGGCGTGTGGGTATTCTCAGTGTCAATTACGGTGCACGGCTGTCCTACTGGGACTGGAACGGCGAGTGGCTGTTCAGCCCGCGCGCCAGCATGGGTTTCGTGCCCTCAAGCAACGAGAACTGGACATTCCGCTTGGCTACCGGCCTCTACTATCAGCGCCCATTCTACAAGGAACTCCGGGATACCGTAACAACACTCTCCGGCACGGTGGTTCAGCTGAACGGCAACATCAAGTCACAGCGCTCATTCCAAATCGTGACGGGTGCAGAGTATAAGTTCCGAATAAGTGGGCGGCCTTTCAAACTCACTTCTGAATTATACTACAAAGCGCAAGGTAACCTAAACCCCTATAATGTGGATAATGTAAAAATTGTCTATTACGGTAACAACATCGCTTCAGGCTATGTAGTAGGTGCCGACTTCAAGATCTATGGTGAGTTCGTACCCGGTACGGACTCTTGGATCAGTTTCGGACTGATGAAAGCTCAGATGAAACTAAATGGACATAGCATTCCGCAGCCAACAGACCAACGATACAACCTGAACTTCTTCTTCACAGATTACTTCCCCGGCACTACGCGCTGGAAAATGGCTCTAAAAGCGTGTTTCGCGGACGGCCTGCCTTTTGGTCCGCCACATACGGGATTAGAGCGACATGCCTTCCGGGCTCCGGCATATAAACGTGTAGACATTGGGATGAATTATCGCTTACTGGACAATGAAGACCGCCATATGCGGCACAATGTAGTGAAAAACATTTGGTTAGGCTTGGACTGCTTTAATATATTCGGGCTTAACAATGTGAGCAGTTATTACTGGGTCACGGACATTAGCAATCACCAGTATGCAGTACCAAACTATCTGACTGGGCGTATGATTAATGGACGAATACTAATTGAGTTTTAAACCCAAATCGGCATCATGCTGAAATGATATAATTCTTTCCTATTTTGCTCTTTTTATTTAAAAAAAATGTGTCAAAGGCTTTTTTTCTCATTTTTTTTTGTACATTTGCAGTGCAGATAGAGTTTTTTTAACCCATAAATAAACGTTTGCTACATGAAAGACTTAAAGATGTACATCAACGGCCAGTTCAAGGAGAGCCGTAGTGGTAAATGGATTGACGTATTGAATCCGTCAACCGAGGAAGTAATCAGCCGTCAGCCCGAGGGCACTATCGAGGATGTCAACGAGGCACTGGACGCTGCTCGCGCAGCACAGAAGGCATGGGCCAAGAAGCCTGCCATCGAGCGTGCCGGATACCTGCTGAAAATGGCAGAGGGCAGCAAGAAGCGCGAGAATGAGTTCACCGAGATCATCATGCGCGAGCAGGGTAAGACCCGCACGTGGGCCAGCATCGAGGTGGGCGCCACCATTGCCTACTTCGAATATATGGCCAGCTTTGCACGCCACATCGAGGGCGAGGTGATTCCCAGCGACCGCCCGGGCGAGACCATCCTGCTGACGAAGAAGCCCATCGGCGTGGTAGCAGGCATCCTGCCCTGGAACTTCCCCTTCTTCCTGATTGCACGCAAGGCAGGCGCAGCCCTGATTGCCGGGTGCACCATCGTGATCAAGCCCAGCCAGCTCACACCCGAGAACTGCACGGAGTTCGCCAAGGTGGTGGACGAGACGGGACTGCCCGCAGGCGTCATCAACATCGTAACCGGCAAGGGCTCGGTGATTGGCAACGAGATGGCAGGAAGCCCGAAGATTGACATCGTAAGCGTGACAGGCAGCGTAAGTGCCGGAGAGAGCATCATGGCTGCTGCATCGAAGAACATCACGAAGGTGAGCCTGGAACTGGGCGGCAAGGCTCCCGCCATCGTCTATAAGGATGCCGACCTGGAGAAGGCTGCTCAGTGGATCGTGGACAGCCGCATAGGCAACAACGGACAGATCTGCAACAACGCTGAGCGCGTATATGTTCACAAGGACGTGAAGGAGGCCTTCACAAAGATATTGGTGGGCAAGATGAGCGCCGTGAAGGTGGGCGACCCCTGCGCAGACGAGTCTGTGGACATGGGTCCGCTCGTAGAGGCACGTGCACTGGAGAGCGTAACGGAGAAGGTGGAGCGCGCCATCAAGCAGGGTGCCAAGCTGCTCTGCGGCGGACACCGCGTAGGCGAGAAGGGCTACTTCTATGCCGCTACGGTGCTGGACAACTGCACTCAGGACATGGACATCATCCACGAAGAGACCTTTGGCCCCGTAATCCCCCTGATAGAGTTCGAGACCATCGACCAGGCCATTGCCTATGCCAACGATTGCGAATACGGCCTGGCCAGCAGCATCTTCTCGAAGAACCTGGATGTGGTAACGAAGGTATGCCGCGAGCTGGAGTTCGGAGAGACCTACGTGAACCGCGAGCACTTCGAGGCGATTCAGGGCTTCCATGCCGGCGTGAAGAAGAGCGGTATCGGTGGTGCCGACGGCAAGCACGGTGTGGAAGAGTACCTGGTTACCCACGTCACCTACCTGGATACTTACGATGAAGAATAGGTTCTACGGGGTTAAAGTCCTTGCCCCCTTTGAACTTTGAACCTTTGAATTGAACCCTTCATGAAAATAGGTTTATTCATTCCCTGTTACGTCGATGCGCTCTACCCCGAGGTGGGCGTATCGACGTTCAAATTACTGAAGTCGCTGGGACTGCAGGTGGACTATCCCGAGCGTCAGACATGCTGCGGACAGCCCATGGGCAACGCCGGATTCGAGACTTTATCCGAACCCCTGGCATGCACGTTCGACGACATCTTCGCCCCCTACGACTATGTGGTGGCTCCCTCGGTGAGCTGTGCGGCATACGTACGCCTCTTCCACCCCCAGATGCTGGAACGCCATGGACATACCTGTCAGGCTGCTGGGAAGACCCTGGATCTCGTAGAGTTCCTGCACGACGTGGTAAAGGTAAGCAGCCTGCCGTCAAAGTTCCCCCACACGGTAAGCCTGCACAATTCGTGCCATGGCGTAAGGGAACTGGGCCTCTCGTCGCCAAGCGAGCGCAACGTGCCCAAGTTCAATAAGATAAAGGACCTGCTGCAACTCGTAGAGGGCATCACCGTCCTTGAGCCTGAACGTCCCGATGAGTGCTGTGGTTTCGGAGGCATGTTTGCCGTAGAGGAGAAAGCCGTCTCTGCCCGTATGGGACTTGACAAGGTGCGGCGCCACATTGCCACCGGAGCCGAATACATCACAGGCCCGGACTCGTCATGCCTCATGCACATGAATGGTGTGGCACAACGTCAGGGACTCGACATCAAATTCATCCACGTAGCACAAATCTTAGCAGCCGGATTATGAGTACATTACATGCCAAAGCCGCTGAGGCATATCTGCGCAACGATGATATCGTAGTGCGGCACGACAAGACCTTCTTCGGTGTACGACAGAAGCGCGACAACATGGCTCAGGCACTGCCTGAGTGGGAAGACCTGCGCGAGGCTGCCAGCCAGATAAAGAAACATACGGTGACACACCTGGCAGACTATCTGGAGCAGTTCGAGCAGAATGCCACCCGGAACGGCATACACGTCCACTGGGCAGCAGATGCAAAGGAATACAACGATATCGTATATGATATCCTCTCGGACCACAACGTGAAGAAGGTGGTGAAGAGCAAGAGCATGCTCACCGAGGAGTGCCACCTGAACGATAACCTGGAACGCAGGGGCATTGAAGTCATAGAGACCGACCTCGGGGAGCGCATCCTGCAGATGATGCACCTGGCCCCCAGTCACATCGTGATGCCTGCCCTGCACGTGCACCGCGAAGCCATTGGAGACTGCTTCCGCAAGTGGGGACTGATGAACGACCTGCGCCCCGAGGATATCCCCGAAGACCCCAATGATCCCACCTTCCTGACCTACGTAGCACGCCTTCATCTGAGGAAACAGTTCACCGAGGCCCAGGCAGGCATGACGGGGGCTAACTTCGGCATCGCATCTACGGGCGAGGTGGTGGTATGCACCAACGAGGGAAATGCCGACATGAGCACCTCCATACCCAAGTTGCACATCGTATCGATGGGTATCGAGAAGCTCATCCCCGACTATGCTTCCATGGGCGTCTTCCAGCGCCTTCTGGCACGCTGCGGCACTGGTCAGGAAACAACCGTCTATACCAGTCACTTCCGAGGTCCGAGGCCCGGAGGGGAGATGCACATCGTGCTTGTGGACAACGGACGCAGCCAGATTCTGTCCGATGCCGAACACTGGCAGACGCTGAAATGCATGCGCTGCGGAGCCTGCATGAACACGTGCCCCGTATATCGACGCTCTGCCGGATACAGCTATACCTATTTCATTCCCGGACCCATAGGCATCAACCTGGGCATGCTGCGCGATAATCGTCAGTATAGTGACAACGTATCGGCATGCTCCCTCTGCTGCAGCTGCGACAACGTATGTCCCGTAAAGGTGGACCTCTCCACGCAGATATACCGCTGGAGGCAGCAGATAGACAGCCTGCACCGTGCCGATGCCACGAAGAAGATGATGTCCCGTGCCATGAGCTTTATCTTCGGTCATCCACGTCTCTACACCCGCCTCGTGGGCTCGCTACACCTGGCACGCTGGGTACCGAAGTGTATAATGAACTGCCGCATGAACCCCTGGGCCTATGGACACGAGATGATGAAATTCCCACCAAAGTCCTTCCACCAGACATGGAAGGAACTGAAACCAAAAGAAGACGAAAATGAACACAAAGGATAAGATATTAGGGCGCCTTCGCCAAGGGGTACGAGAGCAATTCGACATGCCCGACCTGAGCACCCTGCACCCCATCACCTTCCCCGACCCCGTGGCGCAATTCATACAGAAAGCCACTACGACAGCCGGAGCACGGCTCATAGAACTGCCCACAGGTGCCGACTTGAACCAGGCTGTTCACGAAGCATACCCCCAGGCACAGATCTTTGCCAGCAATCTGCCGGGCATAGACGTGCAGCTCAATCCCGACACGGTAGCAGAGGCTCGCGAGCTTACTGCCGTAGATGTGGGCATCGTGCAGGGGTGCATCGGAGTAGCAGAGAATGCGTGTATCTGGGTGCCACAGGCCATGAAGGAGAAGGCTATATGCTTTGCCTCCGAGAACCTCGTCATACTGCTTCAGCGACAAGTCATCGTCAACAACATGCACGAAGCCTACGCCCGCATCTCTGGCTCGGAAGAATATTTCCGCGACTACAAGTTCGGCACTTTCATCAGTGGCCCCAGCAAGACAGCCGACATCGAATCAGCCCTCGTCTATGGCGCACAAGCCGCACGAAGCCTGACAATCATCCTAACCTAGCGTTTCCTAGTCCATTCTAGTCCAACCTAGTGCTTCCTAGTTCAACCTAGTGCCTCCTAGTCCAACCTAGTGCTTCCTAGTTCATCCTAGTGCTCCCTAGTCCAACCTAGCGTTTCCTGGTCCAACCTAGTGCTCCCTAGTCCAACCTAGTTCATCCTAGTTCATCCTAGTGTTTCCTAGTCCATCCTAGTCCATCCTACAAGCCCCTCATGAAACGAAGAGAATTCATCAAGAACACAGCCCTGCTGGCAGCAGCCACAGGAACAAGCGGCGTGATGCAGGCTGCACCCTCTTCCCTGCCCCATGCAGAAGGAGAAACCAAAACCGAGGGAGAAGCAGCACCAGCACCTCTCATCGCCTCGGCACCCATGCTGCAGAACTATGCCGAGACGTCCATCGGCATCACATTTGCCGTCAGTGCCTTGGCCAACGGTTACGTCACCTACGGCAAGCAGCCCGACCTCAGCGACGGACAGAAGGTGAAGTGCGGAGGATTCCGCGTAACGGATATCAGCGACCAGGCCGTTCAGATACGACTCACGGGGCTGGAACCGGCCACCACCTACTACTACCGCATCGGTGCAGACCGCATCGAGTTCAAGCACGGCTATAGCATGAAGGTACTGGAGACGGAGGAAGACTACCATATCTACAGCTTCACTACGGCAGGTGCAAAGGCACGCGCCCACTTCTGTGTCATCAACGATACGCATGCCACTTGGCTCCCCTTCAGCCGCTGCATAGAAACCATCGTGCGCTTGGCTCCGTCCTGCGTGATATGGAACGGCGATGCCACCAACTGCGAAGAAATGACTGAGGACCTGGTACGCATCTACCTGCGCCCCGACATAGAGCGCAAGGACTATGCCGCCCGCATACCCTATATCTTCTGTCCCGGGAACCACGATGTCCGTGGTATGGCAAGCCGCCACCTGGAACGCATCTGGCTCTATCGTCAACCCGAGGAACGCCTGCCACGCGACTGGGACCTGGGACGTAACTTTGCCATACGCATGGGCGAGATAGCAATGATAGGGCTGGACACGGCAGAGGACAAGCTGGATGCACATCCCGCCTTTGCAGGACTCTTCAACAGCGAAGCCTACCGCAAGGCACAGACCTTATGGCTCGAGGATGCCCTGCAGCGCCCCGAGATAGCCAGCGCACCCTATCTCGTAGCCTTCTGCCATATACCCCTCTACGACGACGATCCGCGTCGCAACCCCGGCGACTGTCTGCCCGAGGAGGAGAACGGACGCTACGACCAGGGATTTGCCATGTGGCAGAAGCCGTGTGCTGAGATGTGGACACCCCTGCTCGAGAAAGCAGGGTGCCAGCTCATCATCACTGCCCATCAGCACTACTACCGCTACTTCCCAGCCACGCCCGAACGTCCCTGGGCACAAATCATAGGCGGAGGACCCGATACAGGCTATACGGGCGAGGGTGAAAAGTGGAAACCCACCCCCGGCCGCTATGCCACCGTCATCGAGGGTCTCACCGAGAAAGGCCGTCTGCGCGTGAACATATGGAACACCAGTACAGCCCGCATCCAGGACTCCTTCACCTACGAGCCCCGGCGGAAGAAAAAGGGATAGAGTAGACCTTACTTTATTTCAAAAGGGCGTTCATACGGGCAAGGTACTTGCCAATAATGTCAAACTCCAGGTTCACGACCGTACCCACTTGGATGGCGTGGAAATTGGTATGCTCCCACGTATAGGGTATGATGCAGACCTGGAAGGTGTCAGCCTCGGGCCTACAAACGGTAAGGCTCACGCCGTTCACACACACACTGCCCTTATCCACCACGAAATAGCCGCGGGACACGAGCTCCCGACTGGTCTCAAACTGGAACGTGTACTGGAAACTGCCCTGCTGATCCTGCACATCGATGCAACGTGCTGTCTGATCGACATGACCCTGCACGATATGACCGTCCAAACGACCGTTCAAGGGCATCGAACGCTCAACATTCACCTCGTCACCTACGCGCAACAGACCTAGATTACTACGTTCCAGCGTCTCTTGCATGGCCGTAACCGTATAGACGCCCTCGCGTATATCTACGACGGTCAGGCAGACACCGTTGTGAGCTACACTCTGATCAATCGACAACTCGTCGGTGAAACTACAACGCAGACTGAAGTGAACATTATTTTGCTCAGCGCGAATGGCAACAACCCTTGCCGTTTCTTCAATAATACCTGAGAACATAATTTTATTCGATTTTTATATGATTGCACCTTTATGCTTAGGTTGCAAAAGTACGTTTTTCCATCCGAACAGGCAATGTTTTCAGGCAAAAAATCATGATTTAGGATAAAAAGTGATAAAAATACTTAAAGAATGAAGGGAAAAGGTCTATAAATATAATAAAAAGATGTAACTTTGCAGGCGATAACGATAGTGACATCAAATTCATTTAAACTCTGAAAAAGGAAAAGAAGAATATGAGACGGATCAAACCGGTAATGACAATCCTAATACTTGCCGCTTTGCCGGCATGGGCTCAGCAAGGTTGGAGTTTACAGGACTGCATTAACTATGCCCTGCAAAACAACATTCAAATTCAGAAGAACCGCATCAGCGAAGAACAGGGCGAGGTGACGCTCTGGCAGAACCAGGGTGCCTTGTTTCCCAGCCTAAGCTTTAGCACCAACCAAAGCATGGGCTTCCGGCCATTTGAGGAGACGACTGCTATCGTTCAAAACGGACAGGTCACGAGCACAAGTAACAAAGTGACTTATCAAGGCTCTTACGGTCTGAACGCGCAATGGACGGTTTGGAACGGAGGCATCAACCGTAAGAACGTGGAATCCCAGAAGCTTCAGAACGAGATAACCCAGCTGGCCACAGCGCAAAGTGAACTCTCTATCCAGGAACAGATAGCACAGCTCTACGTACAGATCATGTACACAAAAGAGGCAAAGCACGTCAACGAGATGCTGTTGGAAACGGCACAGAGCCAATATGAACGGGGAAAGGAGATGTTTGAACAGGGGCAGATAGCCAAGGCGGATGTCATCCAGTTAGAGGCTCAGCTGGAGAGTGCGAAATATGATGTGGTGAGCAGCGAGTCGCAGATAGCCAACTATAAGAGACAGCTGAAAGCTTTGCTGGAACTGGAGTTGACCACACCATTCGACGTGAGCGGCGATGTGCCCGATGATGAAAAAGTTCTTGACTTGGTGCCCAGTGCTGAGGAAGCTTATGAGAGAGCCTTAGCCACACGCCCCGAGATTCGCAGCGCTGAGTTGTCAGTGGACGCAGCCGACCTGAACCTGGACATTGCCAAACGCGGATTCCTGCCAAGCCTGGGTGTTAGTGCCAGTTTGGGCGACAGCCACTTCAGCGCCAGCCAGAAAGATACTGGCGAACAGATGAAGACTAACCTGAACGCCAGTGCGGGAGTTACCGTCAGTGTTCCTATTTTCGACAACAGACGCAACCGCAGTAATGTCAAGCAGGCCAAGCTGCAACAGGCCAACAGCCGGTTAGACCTGCAGGATCGCAAGAACACGCTGAGCAGCACGATTGAGCAATACTGGATTAACGCCAACACTCAGCAGCAGAACTTCCTCGCGGCGAAGACGCGTGTAAAGGGACAGCAAGCCAGCTATGAGCTGCTTAACGAACAGTTTAAGAATGGACTGAAGAACGTGGTGGATGTGCTACAGGGCCGGGACAATCTTATCAGTGCTGAACAGGCCATGCTACAGAGCAAATATATGACCCTGCTGAACATACAGCTCTTGAAGTTCTATACAGGTGAAAGCATTAACCTGTAAACTGTGTCATCAATTATCTGGAAATAAACTATTTAAAACACCCAAATCAGGATGAAAAGGATACAAATCATTAATCTGGCCACGCTGCTCCTGACCGCCGGAATGGTAGCAAGCTGCGGAAAGAAACTGGAATTCAGCTATACCTTCGCTGAAGTAGCTAAACAGGATATCACAACCACCGTTACGGCGACCGGAACGATTGAACCTGTGACGAGCGTTGATGTAGGTACCCAGGTAAGCGGTATCGTCAGCAAGCTCTATGTCGATTACAATAGCGTAGTGAAGGCGGGCGATGTTATTGCTGAATTGGATCGCACGAATCTGATGAGCGAGCTGAGCAGTACGCAAGCCAACTTGAAGAGCGCACAGAGTGAATTGGACTATCAGAAGACGAACTACGAGCGCTACAAGACGCTGTACGACAAGGGACTCATCAGTGCGAATGATTACGAGCAGGCACGCCTATCATACATCAGGGCTGAACAGACCGTTACCACTCAAAAGGAGAACGTAAAGAAAGCCAAGACAAACCTGGGCTACGCTACCATCACAAGTCCCATCGACGGTGTCGTACTGAAGAAAGAGGTGGAAGAGGGACAGACGGTAGCCTCAAGTTTCAACACCCCTACCCTGTTCACCATTGCCCAGGACCTGACGGATATGCGTGTGATAGCTAATGTTGACGAAGCCGACATAGGTGAGGTCAAGGACGGTCAGCGCGTTTCATTTACCGTAGATGCCTTCCCTGACGATATTTTCCAGGGAACGGTGACGCAGGTGCGCCAACAAGCTACCACCGAGAGCAACGTCGTTACCTACGAAGTGGTCATCAGTGCAAGGAACGACGATCTGAAGCTGAAACCCGGATTGACGGCCAACGTAACGATATACACATTGGAGTTAAAGGACGTCCTGGCTGTTCCGAGCAAGGCACTGCGTTTCAATCCCAGCGAGGCTATGCTGAACGATGGCGAGACCATCACGGATACGGAGGCACGCACCAAGGTATGGACAAGGGAAGGACCTGAACTGAAAGCCATAGCTGTTGAGACGGGTGTGACAAATGGTATCCTCACTCAGATCTTGCGCGGCGCAAGTGCCGGAACGCAAGTCATCACGGAGGTGACAGGCGAGATGCCCGAGATGGATGAGAGCCAGCAGCAGCAGAACAGCAACCCCTTCATGCCTAAGCCTCGCAACCGCAATAACAACAATAACAGCAAGAAGCCCGCAAGCAAATAATCACCTTGTATGTCAGAAGAAAAAGATAACAGGAAAGTCGTCATCGAGTTGCGCAACGTAAAACGCGAATTCCGTGTGGGTAGCGAGGTGGTAAAAGCCCTCCGGGGCGTTAGCTTCAAGATCCACGAAGGGGAATTCGTAACGATCATGGGTACATCGGGTTCTGGCAAGAGCACGTTGTTGAACCAGTTAGGTTGTCTGGACACCCCCACCAGTGGGGAATACATCCTGGATGGCACCCCTGTCAGAAAGATGCGGCGAAGCGAGCGTGCCGTTTTGCGAAACCGCAAGATTGGTTTCATTTTCCAGAACTACAACCTGCTGGCCAAGACCACGGCAGTGGAAAACGTCGAACTGCCTCTCATGTATAACAAGAGGTATTCTGCACGTAAACGCAGGGAGGCGGCTGTAGCGGCACTGCAGGCCGTAGGGCTGGGCGACCGCCTGGAGCACAAGAGCAACCAGATGTCAGGCGGACAGATGCAGCGTGTGGCCATTGCACGTGCTTTGGTAAACGACCCCGCTGTCATTCTGGCGGATGAGGCCACAGGTAATCTGGATACGCATACTAGTTTTGAGATATTATGCCTGTTTCAGGAACTGCACCGGCAAGGCAGGACCATCATCTTTGTGACGCACAACCCAGAGATTGCACAGTACAGCAGCCGTACCATAACGCTGCGCGATGGTATGATTCGGGATGACATTGAGAATAACAACATCCTAAATGCAGCCGAGGCACTGGCCCGACTGCCTAAACCTGTAGATGATTAAATACACGATATGAGCATAACGAATCTTCTGAAAGTGGCCTTCACTGCCATCCTAAGCAATAAGTTCCGATCCTTTCTGAGCATGTTGGGCATCATCATCGGTGTAGCAGCCGTTATCATCATGATGGCTATCGGACAAGGTTCTAAACAGAGCGTGCGTGCTGACATTTCAAAAATGGGCACTAATATGCTGACCATCCGGCCCGGCGCAGAGATGCGTGGCGGAGTACGTCGTGACCCGAGCGAGATGCAGACACTGAAAATGCAGGATTATGAAAGTATTCTCAACGAAGCCTCTCTCTCCACTCATGTCAGTCCCGAAGTGAGCAGCGGTGGCCAGGCTATATATGGCGCCAAGAACACCCAGACGACGATCTACGGTGAAAGCCCCGAATATGTGGACATCAAGCAGTGGGTCCTGAAGGAAGGGGACTGCTTCACAGAAGAGGACGTCCGCAAGAGTGCCAAGGTCTGTCTTGTCGGTACAACCATCGTTGAGCAGCTCTTTGGAGACAAGGATGCCAACGTTATTGGCAAAGTAATCCGTTTCAAGAGCATTCCCTTCCGTATCGTGGGCGTACTCAAGAGTAAAGGTTACAACTCCTGGGGCATGGACCAGGACAATCTGATGATTGCTCCTTACACGACCGTGATGAAGCGCATTGCCGCACAGACATACTTCAATAGTATCGTCGTAAGTGCCATCTCGGAAGAACTGAGCGAGCAGGCCAGCGATCAGCTCGTCTCGATCCTGCGTCACAGCCATAAATTGACCGACGACCAGGAGAACGACTTCACGATCCGCTCACAGCAGGAATGGATGGAGACGATGAGCAGCACGATGGACACCATCACGATTATCCTTGTGGTAGCAGCTGCTTTCTCGCTCCTCGTGGCAGGTATCGGCATTATGAACATCATGCTGGTAAGTGTTACCGAGCGTACGAAAGAGATTGGACTGCGAATGTCCGTAGGGGCTCGCGGCGTGGACATCATGAGCCAGTTCCTTATCGAGAGTATCCTCATCAGTCTGACGGGTGCTTTCCTGGGCATCGCACTGGGCTATGGCGGCAGCTGGATAGCCAAGTCATTTATGGGCCTGCCCAGCGAGGTGCCTTTATGGAGCGTAGGCCTCAGTTTCAGCGTATGTGCATTTATCGGTATATTCTTTGGATATGTGCCTGCCCGAAAGGCTGCACGCATGGATCCCATCGAGGCATTGCGCTACGAATAAGAAGTAAAAGACAAGATGTTATAAATTCCAATAGTTACAAGATAAAATGAGAAGAAGAGTTTTTTTAGCCGTAATACTCAGTATGCCGCTGATGATGTCAGCCGCAGAAAATACCGACTCGCGCTATTTGGCTGGAGCCGTACCCACAGAGAATGGTATTGTAACCTTCCGCAAGTCATTCACCGTAAACGGCAAGTCACAGGAACAGATATTTAACACCATGAGCGACTTCGTCCAGAATGAGATTGTGGGCAAGGCCATTCAGGATTTGCGTAGTCGTATCGTTTCAGACGGACGCGCTGACGGTACTATCGTGGCACGGGCTGAAGAATATATTGTATTCAAGAAGAAGCCGCTTTATCTTGATCGCACTCGTCTGCGCTACCAGCTTTCCGTCAATGTGAGCGGCAACAAGGTCAATATGACGATAACCCAGGTGTCATACTATTATAATGAGGATATCGACGGGACCAACGGCATAACCTATAAGGCTGAAGAATGGATCACTGACGAAGAAGCTCTCAACAAGAAACAGACAAAGCTGTTGCCAAAGAGCGGGAAATTCCGCATCAAGACAGTTGATCGTGTAGAGGAGATTTTCAACGCGGCAATGGATGCCTTTGAGAAGCCGACGACGGCAACACGCAGGAATGTCGTAAGCGAATAGGTCTAATCCATTCCCGGAAAGGTTTAATATCTACAGTAAGGAAACTGGCGTGGAGAGTACAGAAACAGATACAGTCCTTTACAGGCGCGGTAATGAATACCGTCGCCAAGGTAACTGGAAAAGAGCATTAGAGTGCTATGCCGAAGCCATTTCTTTGAACCCCGAAAGTCCAGCAGTACAAGCCCGGGAATTGTTGTTGGACATCTTGAATTTTAGGAATCCAGACATGTATAATCCCTGATGCATACTGCCTCGGGGATTAGGAAAGTTATAATGCATAAGTAAAAAAATGAGTAAGAACAGAGGTGTAATAGTGGTAGACACAGAGCGATGCAAAGGATGTGGCCTTTGTATTGTGGCGTGCCCCCTTCATCTGTTGACGCTGTCCGACAAAGCAGTCAACATGAAGGGTTACTCTTTCGCCATTCAGGCTGAATGGGAACGCTGCAACGGCTGCACGTCATGTGCCGTTGTTTGCCCCGATGCATGCATCAGCGTCTATCGCAAAAGAGAAGATGTGGAGGGAGTGAAATGAAGGAAAAGGAAGTTGTTTTAATGAAGGGCAATGAAGCGATTGCCCATGCTGCAATACGTTGCGGCTGTGATGGTTACTTTGGTTATCCCATCACGCCTCAGAGCGAGATTCTCGAGACGCTGGCTCTTGAGAAGCCGTGGGAGACGACCGGTATGGTAGTCGTCCAGGCTGAAAGCGAGCTGGCGAGTATTAATATGGTATATGGCGGTGGAGCTACCGGAAAACGGGTAATGACATCCTCCAGCAGCCCGGGGGTAGCCTTAATGCAAGAAGGCATCACCTACATGGCTGGTGCCGAGATACCGGGGGTCATCGTCAATGTTCAGCGCGGGGGACCCGGTCTTGGTACCATCCAGCCCAGCCAGGGCGATTACTTCCAAAGTACTCGGGGCGGCGGAAATGGCGACTACAATGTTATCGTCCTTGCACCCGCCAGCGTGCAGGAGATGGCAGATTTCATGGACCTGGCATTTGAACTGGCTTTCCGCTACCGTATGCCGTCGATCATTCTAAGTGACGGCATTATCGGGCAGATGATGGAAAAGGTTGTTTTACCTCCCTTCAAGGCGCGTCGTACTGACGAAGAGGTGGCACGCGAGTGTCCATGGGCGGCAACGGGATGCCGGGGACGGAAGAATAACATTCTCACCTCTCTGAGCCTCGATCCTGACTTCATGGAACGGCATAACCAACACCTGCAGGAGAAATACCGTATCATCCGTGAGAAGGAGGTGCGCTACCAGGAAATCCTGACCGATGATGCAGATTATCTGATTGTCGCATTTGGCAGTGCAGCCCGCATCAGCCAGAAGGCGATTGAACTGTTGCGTCAGGAAGGTTTACGCGTAGGTATGCTCCGACCCATAACGCTGTGGCCGTTCCCGACGCAAAAAATTAAGGAACTGGCCAGCCGGATGAAGGGTATTCTTTGCGCTGAGATTAATTCCGGACAGATGCTCGAGGACGTCCTCCTCAGCGTTGAAGGACTTTGTCCTGTAGCACATCATGGTCGCATGGGCGGCATGGTACCGACACCGGAAGAAGTGGCCACGGCATTCAAAGAGAAACTGATAAATAAATAGAATCATACATTTTAGGTTAAGACATGAAGCGAGAAGATGAAGAACTGAGCCTGGAGGAACAGGTTGAGCGCATTCGCCAACGACGAAACAGACGAACTGATGTGGGTCGTCTGCGTCAGATACTGAACACAGCATTCCTGGTTCTGGCCGCTATTGGCCTCGTCTGGTATTATACCGACGCTGAGCACCGCCTGTGGGCTTTGGGGGTGATTGGTATAGGCATGCTGCTCAAAATAGTTGAGTTCTTTGTCCGCTTCATGGCATAACCATTAGGATTTTTCAAACGAACAGAGGAGACAGATATACAATATGACACGCGAAGAAATCATAGAAGCAAAGAATCTGGTTTATAGCAAGCCTGCGCTCATGAACGACAACCCGATGCATTATTGCCCGGGATGCAGTCACGGCGTGGTCCATAAGCTCATCGCAGAGGTTATCGAGGAAATGGGACTCATAGATCGTACGGTTGGCATAAGCCCCGTGGGCTGTGCCGTGTTTGCATACAACTACCTCGACATCGACTGGATTGAGGCAGCTCATGGGCGCGCACCGGCTCTGGCATGTGCCGTGAAGAGGCTACACCCCGACCAGCTGGTGTTCACTTATCAGGGCGATGGTGACCTGGCATGCATAGGTACGGCTGAGACAATCCATAGCCTGAACCGGGGAGATGACATAGCTATCATCTTCATCAACAACGCCATATACGGCATGACGGGCGGTCAGATGGCACCAACCACCCTGTTGGGAATGAAGACGTCCACGTGTCCCTATGGCCGTCAGCCCGACCTTCATGGTTTTCCGTTGAAGATAACGGAGATTGCGGCACAGCTGGAGGGCAGTTGCTACGTTACGCGCCAGGCCGTTCATACCGTTGCTGCCATCAACAGGACGCGCCGGGCCATCCGTCAGGCCTTTCAGAACTGCATGGAGCACAGGGGTACCTCACTGGTGGAAGTGGTCAGCACGTGTAGCAGCGGATGGAAAATGACACCGACCGAGGCCAACCAATGGATGGAACAGCACATGTTTCCCTTTTATCCGTTGGGAGACTTGAAGAATACCGTAACGAAATAACATCTGGCGGTAGCCAATAAGAAAGACAAAAAGCAATGAAAGAAGAATTAATTATCGCCGGTTTTGGCGGCCAGGGCGTTCTCTCAATGGGGAAGATACTGGCATACGGAGCGCTCATGGAGGGGCGCGAGGTGACATGGATGCCGGCATACGGCCCGGAGCAGCGAGGAGGCACAGCCAACGTGACCGTCATCATTAGCGACCAGAGTATTTCCAGTCCAATCCTGAGTACGTTCGACACAGCCATCATTCTGAACCAGCCTTCGTTGGATCGGTTCCAGGACGCGATACGTCCGGGTGGCACGCTGATTTATGACAGCTATGGCATCATGCAGCCTCCAAGCCGCACCGACCTGCACATCTATCGTATCGATGCCATGGACGAGGCGGCCGAGATGCATAACGTCAAGGCGTTCAACATGCTCGTGCTGGGCGGCTTGCTTAAGGTCCGCCCGATTGTGACGGTAGAGAACATCATACGCGCCCTGGCCAAGACACTGCCCGAGCGTCACCAGAACATGATCCCCCTGAATGAAAAAGCCCTCCTGCGCGGAATGGAGATCATCCGACCGGAACAAAGCGCCTAATCCCCCATCATTCCCATTAATCCCATCATTCCCATTAATCCCATCATTCCCATCACTCCCATCACTCCCATCATTCCCATTAAACTGTAAACCGTAAACCGTAAACTCCCCTCTAAATCCAATGCCCACTAACCGCCTCCTTCTTCTCCTCCTCCTGCTAATTTCATGGCGCCCTCTATGGGCGCAGAATGTGCTACGCACCGAGGACGGCACAGCCAGCCAACGCTCGGGAAGCGGTTACAGCGCTGAAGGCGGTGTCATGCAGGGCGGCGGTACGAACCAATTCTCGTGGGGACGCGGGGGAGACGACGAGGAGGATCAAGAGGGCGAGCAGATCCCCATCGGACAGTTCCAGTGGCGCATAGACAGGAGGCTGGGTAACATCATCGATGCCGAGAATAACGACACGGTGGTCCATAACTTCCAGAACTTCAACCTGACTGAGGGATATGCGGGGCAGTACAGTTTCCTGGGAAATCTGGGAGCACCACGCCTGAACAGAGTGTTCCTGAACAGGGAGTATGACGCAGAGTTCCCGTTCCTGCAGCCCCTCAGCTTCTTCCGTGGCAGCCTTCAGGATTTCCGCTTTACGAACACGTTAAGCCCTATCACGAACCTGGCTTACCACAAGTGCGGAAACAGTCAGAACGGCGAGGATCGCGTCAGGGCCTACTTCGCCACCAACATCAACAAGATATCGGGTATCGGCTTCAAGTTGGACTATCTGTACGGACGTGGCTATTATAACAGCCAGCAGAATAGCCAGTTTGGCGGAACGGTTTACGGATACTACCGCGGCGAGCACTACAACGCGCACGCCTACATCAATGTGAGCCACCTGAAGTCGGCAGAGAACGGCGGCATCGAAAACGACCGGTACATCGAAGACCCGCAGAGTTTCCCGCAAAGCTACAGTTCGAAGGACATACCCGTTAACATAACAGACACATACAACCGCAATCACGAACAGACCTTCTACCTCACCCACCGCTACAACGTCGGATTCGACCGCGAACTGGAGGTGCCTGATTCCCTGATGCCAGAGCCGCCCAGCGAGGCAGAGCTGATGAAACCTCTTGGCGACAGTCTGCGCGCAGTACTACAGCAGGACACCCTGCGCAAGGCAGCTGTGGTGGACAGCCTCATGCAGCAGTGGCAATCCACGCTTGTCATGCCCAAGGAGTTCGTGCCTGTCACCAGCTTTATCCACACATTCGACGTGGAACGTCTTACCCACAGCTTCCTCTCTCACCGTCTGCCGCAGAACTACTTCACGAGCCACTACTACGGCGACCTGAACGACGTTTACGACAAGACACGTGGAATGAGCATAAAGAACACGGTCGGCATGGCGTTGCGCGAAGGCTTCAACAAATGGGCACAGATGGGTATCACCCTTTTCGGTACGCACCAGCTCACGACATTCACGCTACCGATGCCGGCCGATACGACCATCCTGACGGATCACTTTACCGAACACGACCTATCCGTGGGTAGCGTTCTCAGCCGGCAGCAGGGACGGCTCATCCATTACAATGTGGAGGGCGAACTATGGCTACTGAGCGACAACATAGGCGAATTCAAAGTGGATGGCGACGTGGACATCGACCTTCCGCTCGGTAAGAAGGACAGTATCCAGCTCAACCTCGCTGCATTCGTTCACAACCAAGAGCCTCACTTCTACCTGAGGCATTACAGGAACCAGGTGACCTGGTGGGATTTTGACGATATAAAGAACGAGATGCGGACGCGGTTCATGGGAACCCTCTCCTACCCGCGAACCAAGACGCGCCTGACCGTAGGCGTGGAGAACATGAAGAACTACACGTACTTCGGCATAGAGAAGACCCTGCGGGCGGGAGCAGACAGCACGAGCACATTGCCGGCCGACTACTCACGCGAGGCAAAGGTACGGCAGCATAGCGGCAATATACAGGTCTTCTCGGCAACGCTCGGCCAGGACCTCAAGCTCGGTCCGCTCGGTTGGGAGAACGAGGTCACCTACCAGACATCGTCCAACCAGGAAGTGCTTCCGCTGCCCAAGATATCGCTCTACACCAACCTCTACCTGCTCTTCCACGTCTCAAAGATCTTGCGCGTGCAGGTGGGCGGCGATATGCGATACTTCACCTCCTACTATGCACCCGACTACGCACCCAGCATCAGCCAGTTCGCCGTACAGGACGCATCATTTGCACGGGTGAAGGTGGGCAACTACCCTATCATTAACGCCTACGTCAACCTTCACTTGAAGCACTGCCGCCTATACCTTGCGATGAACCACGTCAACCAGGGCCACGGACGCTACTACTGGGCGCCCCACTATCCCGTCAATCCGCGCACATTCCACTTCGGTCTCAGCTGGAACTTCTTCAACTGACCTACGCACCCTCAGCCCTCAGCCCTCATCCCCAAGCCCTTAAGCCGTAAGCTCCTCAGCCCTCATCCCTCAAACTTCAGCCTTCATCCCTCACCCTCCCGGCCTGAAGGGCCATCAGCACCTAGCCCAGGGCATCGCCCTGGGTAGAAGACCGGGGATATGTTCGCCCTGACAGGGCAAAAGCCCTTAGCCCTTTCTGCTAGTTATCATTGTATGACGGCTTGAGTACGCCCTGACAGGGCAAAAAGCACCTAGCCCAGGGCATCGCCCTGGGTAGAAGACCGGGGATATGTTCGCCCTGACAGGGCAAAAGCCCTATTCATTTCCTTTATTTCCTTTCTTTCGTTGTGACTTTAAAGATGTCATAGAGGATGTAACCCTCTCTGTAGGAGAGGAAATGATGTGGATGAACCAAATTACAGGGAGCTTGCTCACATGTAAAACGGAGCATACACTGCATCAGAGCAACAGGCTCACATCCTCATAATATTTTTTTCCTTTATTTCTGTTATTTGACTATCGTCTTCCTCCTCCTTGCAAGGCAAAAGTCAAACAAGTTTGGTTCTGCTCTTGCTTCGAGCGTCGGTTCTGCGGGACCTCTAAAAAGATTCGTGTGCATCCGTGCTATCCGTGTTCAAATAATAATTGATGAACAATTAACGTCCAATTACATGGTAATTAACGTCCTTTAGCAGAATATACGAGGAAAACCTTGCTCATCGGCATATTTTCCATAAATCCATTTTGCCAGAAATGGAAAAAGTTGTATTTTTGCATTAGCAAGCTAAACAAATAAACTGAAAAGCCATGGAGAAAAAGACAGAAGCCGGAAATGAAAAACGGCAGTACCAGAAACCGCAGTTGCAAATCGTGAAACTGCAAAGCGAGAAATCGATGCTGCAAGGCAGCCTAAAGACCACAGCCACAATGAACACGAACAATTTCCTGTTTGAAGAGACATGGTAGCAGGCAGTGCATTAAAACAGGGAACAGACAACAAAGAGTAAGAAAACCATAAACAAGAAAGACATGAATACAAAGAGATTTATGGCAGGCATACTGCCTATCACTATAATGATGATGACTGCCTCGTGCAGCAGTGACAACGACAACATTCAGGAGCCACAGCCAACAGGGCGCACAATCTACGTTGAGATTCCAGCTGAAAACACGACCGAGACACGCGCTGCACTGGGCGAATCGGTCGAGGGAAAGCGTTACTACACTTTTGCTGAAGGTGATAACCTGCAAATCAGCGGAACCATCAGCGGTTCAGGCCAAAAGTTCTACTCCGTGGTCTCAATCTTTGATGCAAAGCCTGCCCCGTTCACGTTGAAAAGCAAGTCGGCCGATGGCAAAAGCGCAGTATTCAGCGGATATGTCCATTTCGAGGACGGCACAAGCGACATGTCATCAAAATTCGACGAATTCGAGGCAACCCTGCTGCCAGATGGATGGGAAACATTCGGAACTTCATACTATTTCTACACAATAAGGAAACCAGTCGAAGAAAACCCTGGGCATGTCATAGTTAGCCATGACCCATACTGCAATTGGCCGTGCAAGACACTGGACATGGCCTTCAGCAGATACGCCTGGCTTACCCATACATTTACAGATGGTACGCTTGCCGCCAACCCAATCAACTTGACGACATGTAAAAACGCCTTCCTGAACATAACGATAAATGGCGCGCCAGAAGGGAAATGGTACGTAAACGGATTCGGTGACGGAGATAATAATTATTGTCAGGGCGGGTTTGAAGATACCGATCCGGTAACAACTGACGTCGTTGACGGCAAAGGTGTACTACACATCGCCATGGCATTTCCGGCAGGAGTGAAAAACATCAGAATAATGATGGGAGTAAGTGGTGGAAAAGGAACAGATAGGACATTAACCCTTCCGGCAGAGAAAACGACAGAAGCCGGAAAGATATATAACATCACCCGAAACTATAGCGACCTTGACGGAGGAGTCAAGAAATAGATCAGCCAATTAACCCAAATAAAGAAGCCCGCAAACGTAGCCGCCGCATTCGCGTTCAGCTCCCCTTGCGGGCTTCCATTAGTTCTGTCAGGAAGGTTTAGCTATACTCCTCGATAATGTTAATGATTTTCTTTATGATTTTCTCAGATTTCTTGCTCGAAGAGCAATCCCCCTAAAGCTATCATCCTTGTTTATCTTGATTTGCTTCGCAAAGAAATCTATCAATAATCAATGCAAAATATTGCTATACTCCTCGATAATGTTAATGATTTTCTTTATGATTTTCTCAGATTTCTTGCTCGAAGAGCAATCCCCCTAAAGCCATCATCCTTATCTATCTTGATTTGCTTCGCAAAGAAATCTATTCAAAATCTTACAGTTTGCATCTATCAATTAATTAATGAGGATTAATGGATTATTAATGGGTATTAATGTTTTTTCTCATTAACAAAGAAT
>JAILKU010000163.1 GCA_024693505.1 Bacteroidaceae bacterium
TTTAAAATATGACAAACAAAAACAATTTTAGTGACTATACCCGCCGCATCGCAGTCTTCGCCATGCTGCTAATCGCCTTCACCGTTAGCGCCGAGGTTCAGGCGAAAAGATTAACATTAAGATGCCCTGACCCTAAATGCCTACATGCTGATAGATACGAAGAATCAACGAATTTAACTGATAAAACTTACATCGTAATAAAGGAGCCGGATTGTACTCAGACAGGAGATATTCGTTTTAAATGCCAACGTTGCAGCGAGCTTTGGGATCTTGTGGGTTACCTTCCCGCCCTCGGCCACGACTGGGGAGCTACGTTTGGCGATTATGTCGCTCCGACCTGCACGACGGGTGGCGGCTATCACCACACGTGCCAGCGCGACGGCTGCGGCGTGACGGAACTGGATAATCGTGACCCCGCCCTCGGACATGACTGGAGCGACAATTGGAACACCCTCGCTCCTACCTGCACCGAGCAAGGCTACGACTGGCGACCCTGTACGCGTTGCGATGACCTGGACAAGACTAACTTCGTCGCCGCCCTCGGACACACCTGGGGTGCCGACTACCACTGCATCCGCGGCGACGCCGACTGCCCCACCATCGACTACGTGAAGGCCGACGGCACCGAGGGCAGCCACCAAGCTATCCCTATTACGGGCTATGGTTCAGACGACGTGGTGATGGGCTTCGAGAACGGCGACACGTGGTACTACCTCAGCGGCGACTTCAATCTCCACAGCCTCCGCCTTATCGACCGCACTGCCAACATCATCCTGACGGCAGGCTGCAATAACACCATCCTTGGTGGCATCAACGTAGAGAACGGCTCGCTCAACATCTACACCCAGAGCAATAGAGGCATACTCAGTTCCGCCATCAACACCCACGGCGATGTCCATATCCATGGCGGCTATGTCAACGCATACAACTCCAGCGTAGGCGGCGACCTCGTGCTCGGCTGGACGAACACCAATGACCGATTTCGCTCCAGCAGCATCAGCGCGGGCGGCACCATCACTATCGCTGAGGGCAAGGCCCTGATAAACGCCACCAACGAATCGGAAATCTTCTACGGCGACGGCACGGCCATCGATGTAGCCAACATCTCAGGAAAAATTCTCGATCCCAAGACCGACGTCCTCTGCTACGTCGGCGCCGATGACCACGCTCACTTCTTGAATGAGGGCGACTACACGGTACTGACCAACGAGACGGCGCTCAACCGCGAGAGTTCGCCAGCCGACGCCGTGCAGTGGCTCGTGGTCAGGGGCAACGTTGAGTTCACCGGCGACCTCAGTTTTTCCGGCACCACCCACCTTATTCTGCTCGATGATGCCGTACTTACTGCCAGTTCCAATACGACCTATGCCCTCTACACCGAGCGTATCACCAACATCTACGGCTCGACGAAGGGCAACGGGCGCTTAGAAGTGACCAACGGCGACCTCAACGCCTACGGACTGCTGAACATCTACGGCGGCGACATCCGCGTCAGCGGCTCCTTCAAGGGCCGAGGCACGAAGAACTTCAGTTGGACGCGCCCGGGCAACCGCATCTACGCTAACACCTACGACGGTAGTGCCCCGAATATCTTCTCGGGTAAGGCCTTCACCACCGACGGCAGCGACATCTACAACGGCACGCTCACTTCCGCTGAACTCACAGCCCTTGCCGGAAAGACCCTGCTCCCGCTCACCGCCGTTAGCCTCGCCGACAATGCCAGCAACGCAGACGCTATCACGAAGCTTAACGCCGTCGGCAATCTCGACGTAACCCTCAGTGGCAGGACGATTTACAAGGACGGCGACTGGAACACCCTGTGCCTGCCGTTCGCAGTAAGCACTACCAGCGAACCGCTGAGTGGCGACAATGTGGAGGCCATGGTGCTCCGCTCGTCCGACTCTGGGCTGCAGGGCACCACTCTGAACCTGTACTTCGACGCTGCATCCACGATACCTGCCGGCACCCCGTTCATCATCAAGTGGAACAACACGGGTGTGAACATCAGCGACCCTGTGTTTGAGAGTGTTACCATCGATGCGACTGCAACAACCACCGTGCCATTCAGCGGCGGACAGTTCGTGGGACAGTACGACCCATTCGAGATAAATGCCGGCAACTTGAACGAAATCATTCTCCTGGGCTCAAATAACACGCTGGGGTACTCCTCAGAACCCCGCATCCTGCATCCCTTCCGTGCCCACTTCGAGGTGCCCGTCGGAAATGGTGGAGGAGTGAAGGCCTATCAGATAAGCTTCGGGGATGAAGGAACGGAAACGGGAATCATTTCAATTGATAATGGAAAATTGACAATGGACAATGGTGCTGGCGCGTGGTATGACATGAGCGGAAGAAAGCTGGATGGCAAGCCAACACAAAAAGGAATATATATTAGGAATGGAAAAAAGATAATTGTTAAATAAAGGATGGCGACCCCACCCCCCGTCCCCTCCCGAGGGAGGGGAGTGAATACTCCTCCTCTTGAAAAAAAAGTCTCTCCCCCTCGGGGGAGTCGGAGAGGGGTCGACCACAAATAGTAAAACATTATGAAGAAAGATTATCCGAAGCCCGTGACACGGGTGATAGAGCTTCAGCACTGCTCGACGCTGCTACAGGCCAGCCCGACGAAGACGACGGGCAATCCCAAGTATAACGGATTTAACAAAGAAGAAGAATGGTAAAAAAAAGGAGGACAGAAAGATGAAGACAAGAGTATTATTACTGCTGTGCGCAATTCTTTCGCTGGCTGCTTGCAACGACGATAACGTAGTGCCCCTGACGCCGACGGAGCCGGAGCAGACGGAGCCGACGCAGCCCATCACGTTCAACCTGACGGCCACGCGGCCCGGCGACGCGGCTGGAACACGCAGCGGAGGAGAGAGCGGCGGATGGCAGTGGCAGTCGTGGGACGACGACGAGCCGGACGGAGAAGCCCTTCCCGCCATGACCCGCGCCATGAAGACGGACTGGGAGGCCGGCGACGCCATCTTTGTGTTCTTCACCAGCGACGATTATTACTCCAGAGTCACAGTTCCGATACACTTGAAGATGACCTACGACGGTACGACATGGACATCCGTGGAGTATGACGGCCCTACAGCATCGCCCGGAGTGCTATCGTCTGAGTTGTCTCGTTTCCCCACGGGCACGATGACGGCGGTGCACCTGCCCTACGGAAATGATGCCACCGTATCGGTCGGCGGAGAGCCTGACCAATATGGCAAATATCATACCTTCGCGTTCAGCGAGACACCCCGCGCCTACTACATGACGGCCACGCTCCCTTACGAAGTGATTGACAATACCGTGTCCGGCGCTTTCAACATGAGGATTGCCGACGGCTTTGTGCAGATCTTCTTGCCGGATGACGAGGCCGATCAATATGCTGAATGCCAGTTGGTTTTGGACGCGATTAACCCCGTTCGCGTGGCTTCCATTAGCGACGACGGCACCATCACCGAGATTGAGACCACCGAGATTAAGAGGCTAGAGGCGAATGATTTTACTTTGCCGAGATATGTCTATAATGACGGCAAAGTGAAGGGCTATCTCTTCTACGGGAAAGTGAGCGACAGTTACCGTGATCCCGGCAATTATTGTTTCGCCATGACCAAGACCAGCTACAACCACGGGGGCAACAACAACTCCGGCGATGAATACGAACACCCATCCGGTAGCGGTCCCACCGTCATACGTGAGCGTTACGACTATCTTGTGGTGGGCAAGACGCTTGCCAGCCGCGCCGCCATCAGACTGCCAGCCGTCGACAATATAAACACTTACAAAGACGACGGAAAGTTCCCCACCGGCAAATGGCAGAAAATGGGAGAACACGAAACGGTCAAGCTTCGAAACTTCGCAGATGACGGAATAACGATTAAAGATGATGTCGGCACCTGGTATACCTGTGATTTCGGTACGTCCGTCCCGGAATGGTATAATATTCACACATCACGTTACACATATGAAGAAGCAAAGGGTAAAACTTCTGAATTGGGAGTTCTGCCAAGCCTGAAACAGTTCCAGGCCCTAAGCTGGAAAAGTAAAAAATGGAGCTATGCATGTGTGAATGGCTATCGCAGGGCAATTGCCCAATTTGATACCGGTTTCATGTGGATAGAAGGATATTACTGGACCAATGAGGACCTCGGCGATCAAGTGAAAATGTACATCATTTCCCCTTTCGAAATTACCCCTGCTACAGACCCCAATGCCCATACATGGGAATATAGAGGTAGTGATGAAAAGTGGTTTGTGCGTCTCATGGCGCGGTAACAGCCGGTAAAAGAGAGGCAACGCGAAAACGAAATGTAATTTAATAATAAGGTGATGATACAAAAACAAAACAGTATGAAACCTATCAGCGACATCAAGACAAAAGTTCTTGCCGCAGTGCTGACGATAGCGGCACTAGTAGCGGGGCAGGAGGCATGGGCCGACGCCACGTTCCAGGTGCCCGTCGGAAACGGTGGAGGAGTGAAGGCCTATCAGATAAGCTTCGGGGATGAAGGAACGGAGACGGGAATCATTTCAATTGATAATGGAAAATTGACAATGGACAATGGTGCTGGCGCGTGGTATGACATGAGCGGAAGAAAGCTCGATGGCAAGCCAACCGCCAAGGGCCTGTATATCCACTGTGGCCGTAAGGTCGCGATAAAATAATTTCTTTCCATAGAATCAACATCCAGTATGAAACAGACACTTCTTACCATTATCCTCGCTCTCTGCGCACTCGCAGGGACGAACACGACGGCATGGGCTGAAAGGGTTTATGAGCTCCAAGTATGCGAAGGACTGTCCGGCTACATCCACGTCAAGGGATGGTCGTATGACAATGCTGATATCACGGCGGCTACCGCTGTGGCGGTTCGTGTCTGTACCGACACGGCTTGTAACAACCAATACGGTGATACGCATGTGACGCAAACCAACAATCCGAAGAACGAACAATTGACAGACGATTTCAGCGACCATGGCTTCGACCTCTATGTCCCCATTGGAGCGGGTACCTACTACGTGCAGGTCTTTGGCTTTGATGTCAACAATCAAAACCCAGAGCAGATGAACTCGCCCTACACAGCCGTGACCGTGACGGCAGCCGAGGGCATCACCATACCACTGACCATCGCAACCAAAGATCTGACGCTGCATAACGGCGACGTGCTGACGGGTACGGGCGGCGAGAAAGCCTGCGTCAAGATTGCCGCCGGTGCGACGGTGACGCTAAGCGATGTAAACATCACTGCCATCCCCAATGATGACAGCCACAAGTGGGCAGGCATCACTTGCTATGGTGATGCAACGATTGTACTGGCCGACGTGACGAATAATACTGTGAGAGGTGGCAATTCGTCTTATCCTGGCATTAAGGTTGGCCCTACCGGCACCACCCTCACCATCCAAGGTGGCGGCTCGCTCAATGCTAGTGGTAACATGAATTTCGCAGCGGGTATCGGTAGCATGTTAAAGACCGGTTCGGAAGTAGGTGACTGCGGTAACATCGTCATAAAAGGCGGTAACATCAAGGCCAGTGGTGGAGTAGCTCCAGCCATTGGTTCCTCCCAGAATACAAGTTGTGGCAACATTACCATCATAGGCGGCACCGTCAATGCCGAGAGTTGGGGTCAGGGGCCTGGTATTGGTTGCTATTACAGCACATGTGGCGACATTACTATCACGGGGGGCACTGTCACAGCTAAAAGTAAAACTGGGCCTGCTATCGGCAGTTTCAGAACAAATGCAATCTGCGGCAACATCACCATAACTGGCGGCACCGTCACTGCTGAAACTTCCAGTGCTACCTACAGTATTGGCACAGTTGAAGGCACCTGCGGCACCATCACCATCGGAAACACTGTGGTAGAAGGTATCACAGCAAAAAAGTTTCTCTATAATTCTGAAACAACCGCTTACACCGTGAGTTTCGATAAGAACAACAATTACGCAACGGGCACGATGGCCAACGAGGTTTTCTTCTCAACCGCAGCGCAGCCGCTGACCACCTGCACCTTCAGCCTTGCAGGCAACACGTTTACTGGATGGAACACCGCAGCCAACGGCAGCGGCGATGCCTACAGCGACGGACAGACCATCACCGCCACCATCGGCATGACGCTCTATGCACAGTGGCATGCCAACGTCACCGTGAGTTTCGATGCTAACGGCGGCGAAGGTTCAATGGACGATCAGAAAATCAGTTATAACAAGCCGCAGGCTCTGACGGCCAACACGTTCACCCGTGAGAGATATCACTTTGCAGGCTGGAACACCGAGAGCAACGGCAGCGGCACGAGTTACAGCGACGGACAGAGCATCACCGCCACCAACGACGTGACGCTCTATGCGCAATGGACGCCCTACACTTATAACATCACATACGCCGATGCCGTGAACGGTACGAATTACGTGACGAACACAAACCCTACGACCTACGCCTATATGGGTGGAGCCATCACGTTGGCAGAGCCTACACGTGTGGGATATACATTCAACGGCTGGACCTATGGTGAGGTGACTGTGCCGACTAAGAGTGTCATCATCACCCAAGGTACATACGGCGACTTGTCGTTTACGGCACATTGGACAATAGATGCCGATGCCATCATAACGCTAAAACCTGAGTTTGGTTCCTATACAATGTTCAATGGTCAGAAACTGACCGGCACTGGCGGCGCAAACACGCACATCACCATTGCCCACGGTGCCACGGTAACGCTGAGCGGCGTGACCATCACAGGCCACACCAATCAGTGGTGTCCGGGCATCACCTGCGAGGGCGACGCCACGATTATCCTTGACGAGGGAACGACGAACACCGTAGCAGGCGGTAGTGGCTGGTCTGGCATCTTTGTACCTCAGAACAAGACGCTCACCATCCAAGGCAGCGGCACGCTCATTGCCAATGGAAGTAGCGTTGTTGGGTGGGAGGCTGCAGGCATCGGCGGCGGCGCGTCATCAGCCTCTTGCGGCAACATTGTCATCACGGGTGGCATTATCACCGCAACGGGTGGTGGTGGCTCCGCTGGTATCGGGGGCGGGGCAAACAGTGACTGCGGCAACATCAGCATTACTGGCGGCACCGTTACAGCCAATGGTGGCAAATACGCTCCAGGCATCGGTAGCGGCTATGATTATTTAAGTGACTGTGGTGACATCACCATTACCGATGGCGTGACCAGCATCACTGCCACGAAGGGAGCGAATTCTCCTCACAGCATCGGCACTGCTTATGAAGGCTCCGTCGGCACCATCACCATCGGCGGTGTAGAGACGGGTGGCATTCCCCAAAGCCCCTTCACTTACAATCCAACGAATACAGAGCCGTACACCGTGACGTTCGATGCCAACGGCGGCGTGGGCACGATGGATGACGAGACATTCACCGCGAACACTCCGCAGGCTCTGACCACCAATGTGTTTACCCGCTGGAGCTACGACTTCACTGGTTGGAACACCGCCGCCGACGGTAGCGGCGTCAGTTTTGCCGACGGGCAGAAAGTCATCAACCTGGGCACTGCCACGCTCTATGCACAGTGGCAGTGGGTGGACCTTCACGAGCCGGACAGCCCCTTCGGACTGTTGATAAAAGACGAAACGGAAGCCATGGGCACTGCGGCGCGATGGTATATTAATATGCCGACATCGGGAACAATCACACAGACGTTCAGCGATGCCACCATCACCACCTTCAAGGTGTATGACGACGGTAATGGTGATTACCCAGGCTATTATAGCAATAACTGCGACGGTTATCTCGTGCTGAACGCTCCTGAAGGCTATGTAATTCAACTTTCGGGCAAAATATGTACGTTTGGATACACAGAGGATCACGGTAAACCAAGAGATGATACAGGTCAAGATTACCTAACCGTCTATGACAACAGCGAAGCCAGTGGTACGACACTACTTGATCATGTGTATCATACTTATTACTGGGGAGATATTTCCACCGTTACCAGTAGTGGTAAGAGTATGACGCTCTATTTCCATTCTAACGGCAGCTATGTAGAAAAAGGTCTGGACCTGACGGTGACGCTGATACCGCCGACGCTGACACTGGCCAACAACACCGACAACACTACAGCCATCGACGAGGCTGACGGCAAGCCGCGCAACGTCACCCTCGACGGCCGCACGCTATACAAGGACGGCGACTGGAACACGCTGTGTCTGCCGTTCGACTTGAGTGCCGCCCAGATAGCTGCCAGCGACCTGGCTGGAGCCAAGCTGATGGAACTGGATAATACTGAGACCCTGTATGAAGGGCATAAGACTGGACTCGAAGACGGGACACTCTATCTGAACTTCACGGATGCTACAAGCATCAAGGCAGGCAAGCCGTATATCGTGAAATGGATACTTCCTAATCCAGACCTCACCATCAGCACGGATGCGGAGTGGGAGGCGTTCGCTGCGAATGTGTATAACGGCACAACATACGAAGGCAAAATCGTGAAACTCGCTGCTGACATCAACGTAACGGCAATGGTGAGTGGCACCTTCAAGGGTACTCTCGATGGCGACGGACACATCATCAACGTCAGCATCTCGGGTGGCGGCGACGGTCAGGCACTCTTCCATGAAATCAACGGTGCCACCATCATGAATGTGAATGTTACAGGAAACATCGAGGGCAATGAGCGCCCTGCCACATTCGCCTCGTTCGTCAGTGGCATCAGCACCATCAGGAACTGCCGCAGCAGCGTCGCCATTTCATCGACAAAGGAAAACGACTGGGTGGATGGTGGTGCTTTCGTGGCCCGCATCAACAGTGGCCACACAATCAACATTGTGGACTGTGTATTTACCGGCAGCGTTACCTATACCACCTATGCCTACGCCGGCGGCGGCATAGTGGGCTTTGCGCAAAATAACTCTAAGGCTAATCTGACGCGTTGCTTCTACAGCCCCTCTGCTATCAACATCAGTACTAAGGACGTCAACTCCAAAACGAAATACTTTGTTTCTGGTGCGGACAACAATACCATCACCCAATGCTATTACAACAGCGTGGCCGCCGCCAAGTCGAATATATTCACCAATGACGGCGGCACCGATGCCAGCGGCATGAGCAACAACGATCTATTGACTGCCCTCGGCGACGGCTGGGAAATAGGCGGCGAGAATGTGATACCGAAGAAGTACTACAGCAGTTTGCCTCCCATCGAGAATCCTGTGTTTGCCAACGTGACCATCAACGCAACAGCACCAACCTCCGTGCCATTCAGCGGCGGAGCGTTCGTGGGGCAGTACTCACCATTTGAGGTGCCAGAAGCAAACCGGTATATCATGTTAGGCTCAGGGAATACTCTGGGCTACGCAGCCGCAGGCAAGACCCTGCGCCCCTTCCGCGCCCACTTCGAGGTGCCCGTCGGAAACGGTGGAGGAGTGAAGGCCTATCAGATAAGCTTCGGGGATGAAGGAACGGAGACAGGAATCATTTCAATTGATAATGGAAAATTGACAATGGACAATGGTGCTGGCGCGTGGTATGACATGAGCGGAAGAAAGCTCGATGGCAAGCCAACGCAAAAAGGAATTTATATCCATAATGGAAGTAAGGTCGTGATTAAGTGAGAGAAATGAGAATACAATTATCATACCCGAGCGTGAACGAGCTAGAACGTCCAAAGGTCAATTATGAATTAAACTAAACTTTGAACCTTTCATCCCCATGCGATACGCAGTAATAGGAACGGGTGCCATTGGCGGATACTACGGCGCCAAGCTGGCACGGAGCGGGCAGGACGTCCACTTCCTGCTTCATTCTGACTACGACTTTGTCCTTCGTAACGGCCTGCAGGTCAATTCCTGGCAGGGCAGTTTCCATATCGACAACCCCCATGTTTATAACAATGTGCAGGCCATGCCGCAGTGCGACGTCGTGCTCGTGGCGCTCAAGACGACCAACAACCGCCTGCTCGCCTCCTTGCTGCCGCCGCTGCTGGGACCGCAGACCATCGTCGTGCTCATCCAGAACGGCATAGGCGTCGAGGCGGACGTCCAGGCCATGCTGCCCGGTGTACAGCTGGCAGCCGGACTGGCCTTCATCTGCTCGAGCAAGACCAAGCCGGGCGTGGTGGACCATCAGCACTACGGCGGATTGACCATAGCCGACTACTCATGCCGTAGCCGGGAGGCCGTGGAGCGGCTCGCCGGCGAGCTGTCCGATGCCGGCATCGAGGTGCACCGGGCTGAGTACCATTTCGCCCGTTGGCGCAAGGCCGTGTGGAACATGCCCTTCAACGGCATGACCGTGGCGATGCAGTGCCAGACGGACATGTTACTCGCCGAACCCGCTACGCGCCAGCTCATCCGGCGACAGATGATCGAGGTCATCCGTGCCGCACAGGCCCACGGCGTGACGGGGCTCGACGAGGCGTTTGCCGATCAGATGCTGACCACCACCGATGCCATGGTGCCCTATTCGCCGTCCATGAGGCTCGACTGGGATTTCGGCCGCCCCATGGAGCTGAACTACATCTACGACCGTCCGCTCCTCATGGCCGCCCAGGCAGGAAGCCCCATGCCCGAGCTGCAGCAACTTGCCGACAGACTTCATGACATGGAGCAACAACGTGCAACTCATTAGCTCAAACCTAGAGCCTCGTCGTTGAACTTCGTGGCGATGTAGAGACACTCGGTCTTGGTCAACTGGTAGCAGGGCCGGAGCTCGCCCTTGGAGTCCTTGTATTCAACGAGCGCAAAATTGCGCCCGTTAACCTTCAACCATGCAGGCTCCATGTTTCGGATGGCTTGCATCACGTTCTTGTGTTGTTTACCTGTCTTTACTACATGAAGATTTTTCCGTCAGACAGCCTGAGGGCAAAAAAATACCCGTGAGGGTCACTCACGGGTACAGAAGTTAAGCCATTACCTGATGCTTCTTCGTTGAATTTTGAAGTTATAAATTTTGAATTCACAACGCAACCTTCTTCCCGTTGTGTATATAGATTCCCTTCTTTGTCGGCTTTCCGGGCAGTTTCCTGCCGTCGATGGAGTACCAGGCGTCGTCAATTTTGAATTTTGAATTTATAAATTTTGAATTTACAACTGAGGAAGCTCCGCTTCCGAAGCTGATGTTGTATGCCTTGACGGGCTGGATGGAGGCAATCTCGAAGTGGGCGCGGAAGGGGCGAAGGGTATTGCCCGTGGCGGCATAGCCCAGGGTGTTCTTCGAGCCCAGCATGATGTAGCGGTTGGGCTCCGTCACGTTGATGGGGTCGTACTGGCCCACGAACATCACCGTGCCGTCGCTGCTGGTCGCCGGCGCCGGCGTTGTGCTTGTGATGGTCACGCCCTGGAACAGGGGGTTCACCAGGTGCGTGCCTGTTGTTTCCCACTTCAAGATATACGGCTTGCCGGCCTCGATGGCCGTGGCATCCTTGAAGGTCAGTGTAAGCACGCCGTCGGAGAGGTTCGATGCCTGTCCGTCCAGCTCCATCACGGTGAAGCCTTCGAGCGGCGTGCCCGCCAGTGTGGGCAGCGCGAAGGGCAGGCACAGGGTGTTCCAGTCGCCGTCGCGGTAGATGGAGCGCCCCCCGATGAGGACGTCACGCTGACTGCCCGCGAGGGCGTCTATGTCGTTCGCGCTGTTGTCCAGCAGCATGGCAAGGCCGCATTGCGAGCAGATGTTGTCGGCACCGAACATATGGCCCAGAGGTGGGGTTTCGTTTTGCCTCTCGGTTGCGCCGCAGCCGCTCCGCCGGCATGTGCGCGCTTCGTAGCCGCCGGTGGTGCAGGTGGCAGCAACCGCCGTCCAGTCGCCCCAGTCGTGGCCCAGGGGCGATGTTTCGTTTTGCCTCTCGGTTGCGCCGCAGCGGTTGCAGGTGTGCTCGTCGTAGCCGCCGGTGGTGCAGGTGGCGGCAATTTGCGCCCAGCCACTCCAGTCGTGGCCCAGGGGATCAACAAACGACCAAAAAAATGACCCGCACTTTCTACACATATAGAATGTAGATCCTTCACATGGGTTTGTTTCTACTATTTTACAGCTGGTAGTTTTCCCGCAATAGCTGCAATAACCCCACCCGGTCGAGGAAGACTGGGCGTGCACCGCGAGGGCCGTCAGCAGCGCGGCGGTGGCGGCGATGCGGCGGAGATAATCTCTTGTATTTGTTCTTTTTTTCATACGATGATACATCTATTTTGCGTTTTGTGTATATTTCGTGCGCAAATTTACATCTTTTTCTTTATTTCGCCAAGCATTTTTACGAAAAATCCTGCTAGCAGGATTCCTGTTACCTGCCGCCCGGAATAAGACCATCCGGAAGAAGACCCTCCCCCAGCCCCTCCCGCTAGGGAGGGGAGGGGACTGGCGCCAGGAAGCTGGAGGCACAAATCAAACAGATCAATTTTTTGAAAGATTTGAAAAGATTTGTAAGATTTCTGTCACAAAGTGACACTCATGAATATAGTAATACTTAGTCGCCTGCGGCGAGAGATCGTTCAAATCAGCACAAATCAAACAAATCAATTTTGAATTTATAAATTGTTATTCAACCGGCCGAAAATTCGACCCGTTGACTTTCACCCATGCCGGTCATGTGAACAGGGAGCCGACAGTTAATTCATAATTCATAATTGGGCTGCGCACTGCGCCAGGATGGCACGGAGCAGCTGACGACGGTTCGGGGATGTCAGCGCAAAATTGCGCCCACATACTTTTCCACATGCCGGCAATTAATGTTTTTTTCAACATATAATTATCATTAATCGGTCATTAATTTTTCATTAATTCAGTTTCGTACATAGCAGGCGAGAGACAAAAAGTCCCAACGAAATAAAGGAAATACACAGAAAGTTTAGCTTTTGCCGGCAAAAGCATTTCTTTTATTTCTGTAATTTCTGCGGGACATAAAAACATAGCAGGCGAGAGACAAAAAGTCCCAACGAAATAAAGGAAATACACAGAAAGCCTTTGAGCTTTGCCGAAGGCTGCGATTAAGCGAGAGGAAAGCGATGCTCGCATCAGCTTTTCCGAGCGAAAGCAGGCTCGATGCAATCAGTCGTGACAGGAGTAGACCATAGGTCAATTTATAAATTTTGAATTTGAAACAAACTTGTTATAGTGTCTGACTTTGACAATCCGTTTTCGATTTTGACCAAAATGACCTTGACCAAAATGACCGCGTCAGACAGGTGCAGCCCGCTCTCACCCCTCTCTGGCAGGGAGCTGACGGCGCTTCAGGCCGGATCGTTTGCCCCGAATAACCGATGACCGCGAGCTGGAGTTTTCCTCATTTAACGAGCGCAAAATTGCGCCCGTTAGCCATTCCAGGAATGTTCCCTCACCCCCGTTTTTGTGACATTATATGCGGAAATAGCGTCAAGAAGGCATGAAAAACAGGGGTGAACACACCCGAAATAAGACTGGATTTTGCTGAAAAATGCACCCCGAAGAACTTGTTTTGGTCAGATTAATCTCTTCGGAGAGCGGAGAAGAAATTATATTTTAGTTAATCCATCATATTGATTTTCAGTAGATTCGCATACATAAGACAGACACTCAGACAACACCCTTTGTGGTCAAAGTGGTCAAGGTCATTTTGGTCAAAATCAATTTCGGAAACGCGGTCATTTTGCTCACTATAATATAGATATTACTATATCTATATTATAGTGACGGATTTTGACAATCCGTTTTCGATTTTGACCAAAATGACCTTGACCAAAATGACCGCGTCAGACAGTGTGCTCTGGCTTCTGAACCCCGTCAACCACATCCCTGAAACAGGGCAGTGGAAAAAAATCAAAAAAAACTGCCCGGCCATTCGTAGACCGCAATCCGGATGTCGTACCTTTGCAGCACGTTAAATATGCTGCAAGTTGAGGCGGAAAATTGCAAGACCCCGGTATCCGCAAATGCAGGACCGCATCGCGCAAAAATGAGAACTTATGCTTTCTGCATCTTTTGTGGCGTCAAAATTTGGATAATTTTCAATTTCTTTGTAATTTTGTCCCCAGATAATTCGTAAATGTATAAAATATAGTATAAAGTCGTATGAAAGTGATGAAAAAATATTTGGTATTATTCCTTCTCTTCATGGGAATCTGTGCAGCGATGGCGCAATCCGCAAGAATGGTTCAGCCCGCCGAGATCAGGGATGCCCAGCAGAACTACATAAACAACCGGGCTCCCCTGCCCGCCAACCCCTTCATCAAGTTGCCGCCGGGGTCCATACAGGCCCGCGGATGGGTGAGGAGCATGCTGCTGCGCCAGCAGAACGGCCTGAACGGGCACTTAGTGGAGATAAGCGACTGGCTGGACAAGAAGGGTAATGCCTGGCTGGAAAAGGGCGGCTCGCACGGATGGGAAGAGGTGCCCTATTGGCTGCGGGGCTACAGCAACCTGGCCTACGTGCTGAAGGACAAGGCGATGCTCGATGAGGCCCGCTTCTGGATTGAGGCCATCCTGGCAAGCAGCACCGAGGACGGCTTCCTGGGTCCGGTGAACGAGAACAAGGAGGGCAGGCGCGAGCTGTGGGCGAACATGCTGGCCCTGCAGATCCTGCAGGACTACTACGAATACTCGGGAGACGAGCGGGTCATAAAGGCACTGACGGGCTACTATCGCTGGCAGCTGGCCTATCCCGAGGAGAAGTTCCTGCGCGACTACTGGGAGAACTCGCGCGGCGGCGACAACCTGCTCAGCGTCATCTGGCTCTACAACCGTACGGGCGAAGCGTGGCTGCTGGACCTGGCGAAGAAGATTCACCGCTGCACGGCCAACTGGATGCAGGAGAGCAACCTGCCCAACTGGCACAACGTGAACGTGGCCGAGTGCTTCCGCGAACCTGCCGAGTACTACCTCGTCAGCAAGGATCCCAAGGCCCTGAAGGCTACCTACGACGACTTCCGCCTGATCCGCCGCATCTTCGGCCAGGTGCCCGGCGGCATGTTCGGCAGTGACGAGAACTGCCGCAACGGATACGTCGATCCGCGTCAGGGCACCGAGACATGCGGATTCGTGGAGCAGATGCTCTCGGACGAGATCCTGATGGCTCAGACGGGCGACCTGCTCTGGATGGAGAACCTGGAGGACGTTGCCTTCAACAGCCTGCCCGCCGCATACACCGAGGACATGAAGGCCCTGCGCTACATCACCTGCCCCAATCAGGTGCAGTCGGACAGCCGCAACCACAGCCCCGGCATACAGAACGGAGGCCCCTTCATGATGATGAATCCGTTCAGCAGCCGCTGCTGTCAGCACAACCACGGGATGGGCTGGCCATATTATGCCGAGAACCTGGTGCTGGCCAGCGCCGACGGCGGAGCAGCCCTGCTTATCTACGGCGACTGCCAGGCCACTATGAAGGTGGCTGACGGCGAGACCGTCGTGCTGGACGAACAGACGCACTACCCCTTCGAGCAGGATGTGGCGCTGACGGTAGGCGGACTGAAGAAGAATAAGGCCGTGAGCTTCCCCGTCTATCTGCGTATCCCCACCTGGACGCAGGGAGCCCACGTGACCGTGAACGGCAAGACGGTGAAGGGCGAGGTACGGACAGGCCTGCTGCGCCTGGAGCGCGAGTGGAAGAACGGCGACCAGGTGAAGGTGCACTTCCCCATGCGGCTGACGATGCGCCGCTGGGCGCTAAACCAGAACAGCGTCACGGTGGATTACGGACCGCTGACCATGAGCCTGCTCATCAAGGAACGATATGAGAAGAAGGACTCGAAGACAACCGCCATCGGGGACTCCCACTGGCAGGCAACGGCCGATGCCGAACAGTGGCCCTCGTATGAGATATACCCCGAAAGCCCGTGGAACTACGCCCTGCTGCCCTGCCTGGAGAATATGGCAGTGGAGTGGGGCGACTGGCCTCAGAACGACTACCCCTTCAACCTGCAGGACGTGCCCCTTCGCGTGAAGGCGCGGGGAGCCAGAATCCCGTCCTGGGGACAGGATGAGACGGGGCTCTGCCAGATACTGCCCGACGGCGATGCACCGCGGGGCGAGCTGGAGGACATCACGCTGGTGCCTATGGGTGCCGCCCGCCTGCGCATCAGCGCCTTCCCCCCTGTGGAGAAACGATAAGCCCCCCAGAACGAGATGAAACAGAATCCCTAACCATAATTATAACGTTATGAAAAAAAGTTTATTTACCCTGCTTCTGGCCGCAGTAGCGCTGGCTGGTTGCCAACAGCAGAAGACCGAAGGCGTCTTCGAGCCCTATGCCAGCACAGACCTCCGTCTGCCCTCTGTGCCCCTGGTTGTCAATGACCCCTATTTCTCCGTCTGGTCGCCCTATGACAAGCTGACCGACGGCACGACGCGCCACTGGACCGACAAGGAGATGCCGTTGCTGGGTATGCTCCGCGTGGACGGGCAGGTGTATCGCTTCCTGGGTGCCCAGCAGGAGTACATCCTGAGTGCCATTGCTCCGATGGCCGATGAAGAACGCTGGGAAGGCCAGGTGATCCGCGAGGTACAGCGCGACGGCTGGCAGGCCGAGAACTTCAATGATGCCGACTGGCGCAAAGAGAGGGCTGCGTGGGGCTCACCCGACCTCAGCAACATCAGCAGCCGTTGGCAGCGCGAAGGCAGCGACATCTATATCCGGCGCGAGGTGAATCTGACAGCCGACCAGCTGAAGGAGGACCTCTACCTGAAGTACTCCCACGACGATGTGTTCGAGCTCTATGTGAATGGCGCCCAGGTGGCTACGACCGGCGAGACGTGGGTGGACAATGTAGTGCTGCACGTCAGCGACTCGCTGAAGGCTCTCTTCCACGAAGGGCGCAACATCATCGCAGCCCACTGCCACAATACGACGGGCGGTGCATACGCCGACTTCGGTCTGTTCCGCAATATCCGTCCCGAGGGCGTGACGGCCCAGGTGGCCGAGCAGAAGAGCGTGGACGTGCTGGCTACGAATACCTACTACACCTTTGCCTGCGGGCCGGTGGAGCTGGATGTGGTCTTCACCGCTCCCATGCTGATCGACGACTACGACCTCATCTCCGTGCCCGTAAACTACATCTCCTATCAGGTGCGCAGCACAGACGGGCAGAAGCATGATGTGCAGGTCTATCTGAGCGGCAGTCCGCTGCTGGCGGTAGATGCCGAGAACCAGCCCACCATCTCCGTGACGGGAAGCCAGGAGGGCGTGAGCTATGTGAGAACGGGTACCATCGACCAGCCCATCCTGGCGCGCAAGGGCGACGGCATCTGCATCGACTGGGGCTATTTCTATCTGCCTGCCATCAACGGCAACGTGGCACTGGGAAATGCTATGGATGTGGAGAAGGCGTTCGCCGAGACGGGTGCCCTGCCCGAGACCGCCACATGCATCGTGGCCCGCAAGGCCTCCGAGACGCCTACCCTGGCCTATGTGCATGACTTCGGCCAGGTAGAGACAGCCGGCAGCTATGCGCTGGTGGGCTATGACGAGGTGCAGGACATCGAGTATATGTACAAGCGCTACAAGGGCTATTGGGCCCACGACGGCAAGGTGAGCATCTTCCAGGCCTTCAACAAGCTGAACAGCGAGTACGTCAGCATCATGCAGCGCTGCCGCGAGTTCGACAAGATGATCTACGACGACGGTATGGCTTCCGGCGGCAAGGAGTATGCCGAGATCCTGAGCGCCTCCTATCGTCATGTGATGGCTGCCCACAAGCTCTTCCAGGATGAAGAGGGCAACCTGCTCTGGTTCTCGAAGGAGAATAACTCAAACGGCTGTGTGAATACCGTTGACCTGACCTATCCCGAGGCTCCTCTGTTCCTCGTCTATAACCCCGAGCTGCAGAAGGCCATGATGACCAGCATCTTCGACTATAGCCTCTCCGGCCGCTGGACGAAGCCCTTTGCCGCGCACGACCTGGGTACCTATCCTACGGCAAACGGTCAGGTGTATGGCGGCGACATGCCTCTGGAGGAGGCCGGCAACATGATTACCCTGGCTGCCATGCTCTGCAAGCTGGACGGCAATACGAAGTACGTGGACAAGTACTGGGATATCCTGAAGACATGGGCCGACTATCTGGCCGAGAACGGACAGGATCCCGAGAACCAGCTCTGCACGGACGACTTTGCCGGTCACTGGGCGCATAACTGCAACCTCTCGCTCAAGGCGATCTGCGGTGTGGCTGGCTTTGCCGAGATGGCTCGCATGAAGGGCGAGACCGCTATGGCCGACGAGTATCTGGGCAAGGCTAAGTCGATGGCTGGCAAGTGGGAAGAGATGGCTCTCGAGGGCGATCACTACCGCCTGGCCTTCGACCGCGAGAACACCTGGAGCCAGAAGTACAACATGATCTGGGACAAGCTGTGGGGCCTGAACCTCTTCTCGGACGAGGTCTACGACCGCGAGATCAAGTATTACCTGACGGTTCAGAACAAGTATGGCCTGCCTCTGGATTGCCGTCGCGACTACACCAAGAGCGACTGGATCATGTGGACGGCCGGTATGGCTCCCGATATGGAGACCTTCCAGAAGTTCGTGCATCCCGTCTATACCTACATCAACGAGACGGAGAGCCGCGTGCCCATCAGCGACTGGAGCGATACGAAGACTGCCAAGATGGTTGGCTTCAAGGCCCGCAGCGTGATCGGCGGCTACTGGATGCGCGTGCTGGCTGATAAACTGAAATGAAAGTAATGTCTTGTCTTAAGAGGATAAAATAGCATGTGAGAAGTGAGTAAAGGTGGTGAACTTCGCCTCTTTCCGTCAAGAAGGAGGGGAGTGTCTCCCGCATTACTCACTTCTCATTTTTCATCAACATTAATCTTAAAGAGAATGAAAAATCGTCTTTCCCCCCTTTTGGTGGGCATTATGCTGCTAACCGGGTGCTCGCAGCAGGAGAATGCAGACTTTTTTAAGCCCTATGCCCGCACTGATTTGCGCTTGCCGGCAGTGCCGCTCGTGGTCAACGACCCATACATTTCCTTTTGGTCACCTTATGATAAATTGACCGATGGAACCACTATCCATTGGACAGAAAAGGAGAAGCCGCTACTTGGCTTACTGCGTGTTGACGGTCAATTGTATCGTTTTCTGGGTAAGCAGCAGAAACACATTCTGAATTCCATCGCTCCTATGGCAAATGAAGCGCATTGGGAGGGTATGGTTTCCCGTGAGTTGCAGCGGGACGGCTGGCAGGCTCCAGACTTTCCGGCAGCAGGATGGGTCAAGGAGAGAGCAGCATGGGGTTCAACCGACCGCACCTATATCGGCACTCGTTGGTCTTGCGAGAACGGCGGTGACATCTACATTCGTCGCGAAGTGGACCTTACTGCCGACCAGCTTCAGAAAGACCTCTATCTGAAATATTCCCACGACGATGTATTCGAACTCTATGTCAACGGAAATCAAGTGGTTTCCACCGGATTTACGTGGGTGGATAACGTATTGTTGCAAATTAATGATTCCATCCGTTCCTTCTTCCATGAGGGGAAAAACATTATCGCAGCCCATTGCCACAATACGATAGGCAGTCAGTATGCAGACTTCGGCCTGTTTTACAATTCCCTGCCAAAGGTGGCCGAACCATTGGTGGCTGAACAGAAGAGCGTGGACGTGCTGGCTACAAGCAGTTATTACACCTTTGCCTGCGGGCCTGTGGAACTGGATGTGGTCTTCACCGCTCCCATGCTGATCGACGACTACGACCTGCTTTCAACTCCCGTTAACTACATTTCATATCAAGTGCGCTCCGTAGATGGGCAGAAGCATGACGTTCAGGTTTATCTGAGTGCCAGCCCGTTACTTGCTGTCGACCAGGCACCCCAACCCACCGTCAGTACTGTCGGAGAACAGGAAGGCGTACGTTATGTGCGGACCGGTACGGTGGAACAGCCGATCTTGGCAAAGAAGGCGGATGATATTTGTATTGACTGGGGCTACCTTTATCTGCCGGCTATTAACGGCAAGGTCGCTTTGGGAGGCGTAGCTGAGATGGAGAACGGATTTGCAGAAACCGGTACGCTGCCTGAGAACGATACAACGATTTTTGCGCGCAGGCCTAGCGAAATGCCTACATTGGCTTATGTCCACGATTTCGGCCAGGTGAAAACGGCCAGCAGCTATGCTTTAATCGGATATGACGAAATTGAGGATATCGAATATATGTATCGTCAATACAAAGGCTACTGGGCTCACGAAGGCGAGGTGAGCATCTTCCAGGCGTTCAAGCGCTTCGATCGCGACTATGCCGGTATCATGCAGCGCTGCCGCATGTTAGACAAGCGCATCTATGACGACGGTATGGCATCGGGCGGCAAGGAGTATGCCGAGGTGCTGAGCGGTACCTATCGTCATGTAATGGCCGCCCACAAGTTGTTCCGCGACGACCAGGGTCATCTGCTGTGGTTCTCGAAGGAGAACGATTCTAACGGCTGTGTGAATACTGTAGATGTCACTTATCCTTCAACTCCGCTTTTCTTCGTCTATAATCCCGATTTGGTGAAGGCTATGCTTACCAGCATTTTCGAATATAGTCTCTCAGGCTGCTGGACGCGTCCCTATCCTTCTCACGATTTGGGGCGCTATCCCAAGGCCAACGGAAATTTCCAGGGTGATCAGGGCATGCCGGTGGAGGAAGCAGGAAATATGTTGATTCTCAGTGCGTTGATTTGTGATGCTGACGGGAACACGTCCTATGTGGAACCCTACTGGGGACTGTTGAAAACGTGGGTGGAATATCTTGAGCAGTATGGTGTCGATCCCGGCTATCAGCTTTGCACAGACGATTTTACGGGCCAGTTGGCTCATAACTGCAATCTGTCGGTAAAGTCAACCCTTGGTATTTTGGCCTACAGCCGTCTGCTGGCTTTGCGAGGTGATGCGGCCAAGGCTGCAGAATACGAGGCTAAGGCTCGTGAGATGACTCAGAAGTGGGCTACTGATGCATCCGACGGTGATCACTATCGTCTGGCATTTGACCGTCCCGGCACCTGGAGCCAGAAATATAATATGGTTTGGGATAGGTTCTGGGGGACGTCGCTTTTCCCCGACGAGGTGGTTCAGAAAGAACTTGACTATTACCTGACGAAGCAAAACAAATACGGCCTGCCGCTGGACTGTCGTGCCGACTTTACAAAGAGCGACTGGATTATGTGGACGGCTGCGATGAGTCCCGATACGGAAACCTTCCGCCGCTTCTTGTTGCCGCTCTACGACTATATTAACGAGTCGGGAAGCCGAGTGCCCGTCAGTGACTGGCACGACACGAATTCCGCCCGGCGTGTGCGTTTCAAGGCCCGCAGCGTGCTCGGTGGCTACTGGATGAAGGTACTGATGGATAAGAACAGAAAGTAACGCTGTTCCACAGGAATACAAGCGATAGCTGGCTCTTGGCTTTCGTGCTTATCCGGCCCGTTCTTGTCCCTGGGCGAGAGCGGGCCGGATTCTTGTTGGCCTTAATTCCCTTTACCAGATATCCTCTGGCTTTTCCGGATTGTCATAGACCTCCTTGGGGCAGAACTCCAGATAGTCCATGTAGAACTCGCGGTGATCGTCGTCGATGACCGATTTCAGCTTAATGTAGTAGGGCCTGTCGGGCTCCATCAAGCCGCGCCATACAATGTGGCGCAGGTTCTCGAATGAACCGTTGCGGCGCTGCGTATCGCTGGTAGAGCCTTTCATGCCGATGCCCAGTGCTCCTTTCATGACACCGTTGTTGCGCATGCGCTTGTCGATTTCTGCATTGTAGTCATCGTCCTCCGTATCCTCTTCCCATGCATACCGGCCGAAAGCGAAGGACTTGGTCAGGTCGATGGGAATGCCGGCAACGGGCAGATTCTGGGGATTGTCGCCGAAATAGATCTGCAGGATGCCGCGCTTGCCGGTCATCAGCACTTCGTAGCGCACCTCATAGATGCCCCGGCGGGCTACAGGTGGCAGGGTCAGCATGATTTCGAAGCGCCCCACGGCCTTCATCTCGTCCGTGTTCAGGTTGGGCCAGTTCTCGGTCCAGCCGGTGTTGTAGTACACGAAGTGTGTCTGCTCGCTCATCTGCATCCCCTCCAGGTAGTTGTAGGATGTCACCGTGTTTGGCATGTGAACGTGAACATAGCGCTCCTCGGTGGCCTGCTTCAGCCGGATGTCATTGTTCATGGCCTCGGGGAAGAGACTCATGCCGTCGAAACGCATGCGCTGGCGACCCAGGTTGTTGCGAACGGCATCGGTAAGAGCGAGCGGTGCGTCGATGGGATAGATGCAGCAGTTGACAATGTCGTTTACGATGGCCTGATCCGATTCTGTGTCGATGCGGCATCCCACCTTGTCGGGGTCGCAGCTTACCTCCAGGCCTGTACCGTGACGCCCGTTGTCCAGATTCGGGAAGCGGTTCAGGCAAACGCCGTTGCTCTGGCTTGTCTCGATTATCTTCAGCAGGCGCGGCTTGCCGCCCATTGTCGGGTAGTATTCGCAAACGGGAATGGTGTAGCCGCGCGGATTATCGCGGTTGTATCCGTACTCGTTGTTGTGGAAGACCAGCCGGTTCACTGGAATGCGCATAGGCAGTATATGATAGGTGGTCCAAAGGTTGAGCAGGTTCTGGGGCGACTCGTAGTCCTCGCCGGTTGTGAACGTGTCATATTCTTGGCTGTACTGCTCGTTCTGCAGAATCCAGTCTTGCAGCTTAGGCAGCAGGGTGGTGGATGACTCGTGGGGATCAAATCCTTGCGAGCGCCAGAATTCGTCTGTCTCGCTGAAGATGGTGAAGCCGTAGAGCCGGTGCTGCGGTACGTAGCCCGTATTGCCTTCGGCAAAGCCCCAGCCAGTCATACCCACCAGGTCGGGCACCAGTCCGCGCAGGTAGCGGTCCTCGTAAACCTCGTCGCGAATGACGCTCAGCGTGTCCAACAGTCCGCAGGCCTGGATGGCCTTGCTCATCATCAGGAAGCCCTCTTTTCCCTCGTTGAGTATCTCCTGGATGTAGATCGAGGCGGTAATGTCCTTAGGCGCGATGACCTTTTCCATTTGGTGGATGACGCCGTTCAGGCAGCGGATGTCGCGCTGGAGGGCGTTGACGGGACAGTTGCCGTTGATGTAGAGGCTGTCGGGATAGCCTGCTATATTATTGTGTACGGCCAGTTTGTGGTCCATCAGGTTGGTGCGCGGGAACTCGGCCTTGTCCTTCTCCGGGAAGGCCCAGGTCTCATAGGCGTCTTCGTAGTCGCCCGAGTCGATGATGCTGTTCAGTACGATAACCTGCCGTATGGAGTCGCGCTTGTGGAGGGAGATGAAGTCATCCCAGGTAGGACCCCTCATCAGGTCGGGGTTCTCCTCCCATACCGTCCGCAGGTAGGCGTCGATGGCCTCGTTAGTGGGCGCAAAGACCGTATAGCTTCCGCGCGCCGACAGGATCTGGGCCAAGGTGGTTTGCGTGTATTTCGAGATAGGCTGCTGCTTCAGCAGACTGGCATACTCGCTGTAAGTCCCGTGCTTCTGCAGGTAGGACAGTACCGTATCGTGCTTGAAAACGTAGCGGACGGAGGTGTCGACTTCTTCCTTGCAGCCGGTCAGCAGCAGCAGGCAGATGAGTGTGATGAGATTATTCTTTCGCATAGGGAAAAGGGTTTCAAGGGTTCAAAAGTTCAAAAGTTTAAGGGTTCAAAAGTTATCGTTTAGGTTATCGTTTCCATTCAGCTGAACGCTTCTACTTCGGCACAATACTGGCCGTAGATGTAGTGAACCAGCAGCTTGCCTCTGTGGCCTTGCTCCGTGAGCAGCTGAGCTACGTGGCCCATCGTCATGCGCCAGTTGATTTCTATGCAGGGGCAGATGCCCTCTTCGGCCAGCATCATATCCACGCCCAGCGGTCCCTTGTAGTCGAAGCGGGTGAGGTAGGCTTCCCACCAGCGCCGTATCTCCATCAGGGGCTGAGGCGGCACATACTGCATGAGCCATTGCAGCTTCTCGCCTTCGGGTGCCAGCCAGTTGCCCGTATAGGCACCCTGCTCGTTTGTGTGGAAGAGTGAGAGCCCGCGGTACGTGACGCCGCCCATCCCGTCCAGCTGGAAGAGCAGGGCAAAGTCGGCCAACTTCCTGAGCGGCCGCTCGGCCACGATGCTTCCCTGTTGCCTCAGAACGCGGCGGCACCAGCCCTCGGCACCCGTTGCATCCGACATCATCAATCCCTTTCCGCTACTGCTCCAGGGGGCTTTCAACAGCGAACGGGGCTGGGCCATAGCCTCCTCGGCCGACCCGCACAGGCGACTCTCTCCGCAGCGGAACCCCTCGGCCACACCGTCCTCGGCAAGCCGACGCAGCGCCTCTACGGCTGTGCGACGATGCGAGAGCCGGCGCAGGCGGTCCATCTCCTCGTCGCCGGGCAGGAATTCGTCCGCTACACCTGCCTCGCGCAATTCGTGAACCAGGGCCGGGCTCCATCCCCAGGGCCGTATCTCGTCGCCCGGCTGCAGGGCGAGACGTTCCTGTCCGTCCCACACCACATCGCCCTCGTCGGCCCACCACTTGGGGAGCCAGTAGAGGTCGTGCCTCATCTGCCTGGCGCTCGCCGGAGCCGTATAGCCGGGCTTCCCGTCGGCAAGCGCCAAGTCGTTCTCCGGATTGAAGATATATACTTTCACGCTGCGAAATTACAAAAAAATCGGGACAAGGCAAAATAAATCACCAAATTTGTTTCTTTTCCAAGAAGAACTTGTCCGAAAACAACGGCGTTGTCTTGCCTTTCCTACGCCGATGTTCTGCCGGAACAACGGCGTTGTTTTTCCTTTCCTGCGCCGGTGTCCTGCCGGACCGGCGGCGTTGCCCTTCCCTTCCTCCCCCGCCGTTTCCCGCCCCCGCCTCCGGCCCCCTTTTTTTGCGCGAGGCGGGTCTTGCACGACCTAGACCCGGGTCTTTCAGTCGCGCGCGCGTATTATATAATAATGTGCAGAAAGTTTTTTTGCGTTAAATTGAAAAAAAGTTTGGATAATATTTGGCTGTCCGGAAAAGTCGCCGTACCTTTGCACCCGCAAAACAGAGGACGTCTGTGGGCGTCCCGGTGTTTTCTGCGCCGAATGCGGCGCTCGTTCATTGACATGATTCCATAGACAATAG
>JAILKU010000168.1 GCA_024693505.1 Bacteroidaceae bacterium
ATATTTGGAGCCTTCAAAGAAGCAAGAGATTTTCGCGAAGTACGGGAAGTCCAATAAAGACACCGGCTCTCCTGAGAGTCAAGTTGCTCTATTTTCCTACCGTATCGCTCACCTTACCGAGCACGTCAAGAAGAACAAGAAAGACGTCGTAACGCGCCGCAGTCTTCTCCGTCTCGTCGGTAAGCGTCGCCAGGTCCTGGATTATCTCCAGAAGGTCGACATCGAGAGATACCGTAACATTATCAAGGAGCTCGGCCTCCGTCGATAATCACAATAGGAAAAGCTATGGGGTGGCTCCCAACGGGGGAGCCATCCTTTTTTTGAAAAAGATGTAACAGGAAAACAGTAATGAACATCATCAACAAGAAAAACGAACTCGCGGACGGCCGCGTAATCGAAATCGAAACCGGCAAACTGGCCAAGCAGGCCGACGGTTCCGCAGTTGTCAAAATGGGTGGCACCATGCTCCTCGCCACCGTGTGCGCTGCAAAAGAGGTAAAAGAGGGCACCGACTTCATGCCCCTCACCGTGGATTAACGTGAAAAGTACTATGCTGCAGGACGTTTCCCCGGCGGCTTCCTCAAAAGGGAGAGCAAACCCTCCGATTACGAGGTCCTCATAGCCCGTCTCATCGACAGGCCCATCCGTCCCCTCTGGCCAGATGATTTCCACCTCGAGGTATTCGTCCAGGTATCACTCATAAGCGCAGAGAAGGGCATCCAGCCCGACGCCCTTGCCGGTCTCGCCGCATCCTGCGCCCTTGCAACGTCCGACCTTCCCTTCGGCGATCTCCGCGGCGACAAGCAGCGCCGCGACGGCGACAAGCCCCGCCGGGACGGTGACCGCGGCTCTCGCCGCGATGGTGACCGCCACTCGGACCGCCCCCACCCTCGACGACTACCGCGAGCTCGTAGACGAGCTCTATTAGACCGTAAAATGTAACTGGCTGGTAATCAGCCATAACTGTATCTCCATGGTGTAGTTTTGCGCCATGGAGATTTGCATATCGCTGAGCGTCAGCGACTTCCGTTTTACGCTGAGGGAGGGGTCAGCCCAGCAGGGCGAGCGCCTGCTCCATGGAAAGGGCTTGGGAGATGTCGAAGCCGCCGTTGCGGGTGCGGCGGAGGGAACCGAGGAAGGCGCCGGTGCCGAGGGCTTCGCCGAGGTCGCGGGCCAGGGCGCGGATGTACGTTCCTTTGGAGCAGTCGACCTTGATCAGGGCGTGCCTGAGGGGCACTCCGCTGACGTCCGCTACGTTGATGCGGCCGTTGCCGGGCCCTGCGACTACAGGCTCCGGAGCGCCTGGGAAGCCTTCTTCCATAGACATCAGTTCCAGCCCGTAGATGTTGATGACGGACGACTGGAGGATCTCTCCCGGGTCGAACGACTCGCCGCGGGACTGGGCCTCCCGAAGCAGGCGCCGGGCTGTTTCGTATGCGCGGACTCCGTCAACATATTTGGCACTGAACAGGGGAGCGACCTGCCTCTGCTCACCGACGAACGACGGCAGGACGGCCTCCAGACGCTCACGCGTCACTCCGTCGAGCCCGCAGACACGGTCTATCGGCTTCTCCAGGTCGTACGAAGGGGTTACTGCGCCGAAGCATACTCCGGCCAGATACTGTTTGGCCGATGCCTGGAGCTCCTCTGCCCTGCGTGTGGCGGGTCCGATGCAGACAAGCAGGATGCCGGTGGCCAGCGGGTCGAGCGTGCCGGCATGCCCCACCTTCAGGTTCTTCTTGCCGAAGTGCCTGCAGGCGGCGATCTTTATTTTTCGGACGAGGTCTGCGCTGGTCCAGCGGTACGGCTTATCTACCGGCAGCACTATGCCGTCGGGGTAGTCGGAAATGTCCTTTGAGAAGGGGGACATCAAAGAGGGATCTTGTCGATCCTGCGCTGATGGCGGCCGCCGGCGAAATCTGTCTGGAGCCACTCGCGGACCATCGATACCACCATCCTGTACGATGCGAACCTTGCGGGAACGACCAGCACGTTGGCGGCGTTGTGCTCGGCTACAAGGTGGGCGACGGCCGTGTTCCAGGCAAGCCCTGCGCGTATGCCCTGATGCTTGTTGAGGGTCATGGCCATGCCGTTGCCGGTGCCGCAGATGGCGATGCCGAGTTCGACTTCGCCCCTTTCGACCGCGTATGCGAGGGGGTGTGCGAAGTCGCTGTAGTCGCAGGAGTCAGTGCTGTCGGTGCCGAAGTTGACGACCTCGTGGCCTTTGCCCTTGAGGTACTTCGTGAGTTTCTGTTTGTACTCCACTCCTGCGTGGTCGTTGCAGATGCCTATTTTCATAATTCTTCCTTGATGTTATAGTGGTTGCGCTCGACGGAGGATCGGGCGATCATCTCTCCGAGCAGGCCGGCGAGGAACAGGACGGTGCCGAGCACTACGGCCAGCAGCGCCAGGTAGAAGAGTGGCTGGTCCGTTACGGCGCGGAACTTTATGCCCTGTGCCTGATGGACGAGCTTGGCTGCGATGATCCAGACCGTCATCACGAATCCTATGAGGAACATCACCAGGCCGCTGGTGCCGAAGAAATGCATGGGCTTCTTGCCGAA
>JAILKU010000011.1 GCA_024693505.1 Bacteroidaceae bacterium
CGTAATGGATATGGACACTCTGAAGGACTCTATCCAGATGCTGGCTGCGGCCCTGAAGCAGGGCAAGAGTATCGTCATCTTCCCGGAGGGAACCAGGACGCGCAACGGCCAGGTCGGCGAGTTCAAGAAGACCTTTGCCATCCTTAGTCGCGAGCTGAACGTGCCTGTTGTGCCGGTAGTCATCAGCGGTGCCTTCGAGGCCCTGCCGCGCGGTAGCTCCTGGCCTCGCCGACGCCCCGTCGGTATCAGGTACCTCGCCCCCATCTTGCCTGGAGGGGAAGACTATGATGTGCTGAGCCGTAAGGTTGAGGATGTGATAAGAAAGAGACTTGGCCAATGACACTAAACGGAAACTTCTGGACCCATCTTGCTGGCACGCTCTTTGCCTTGTGTGCCTTGTGGATTGCCTGGCCAGCGGCTGCGCTCGGCTGGCAATGGGGTATGGGTGTCGCCCTGTTCCTGACGGGGATGTTCCTGATGTTTACCTCCAGTACCGTCTATCATGCCGCGCCGCCGGGACGCACAAAAGACGTCCTGCGCAAACTCGACCATATTAATATATATGTAATGATAGCCTGCTCCTACAGCCCCATCCTGCTGGGCGTGGTGGGAGGCGCGCTGGGGTGGGGCGTCTTCGTGCTGATGTGGCTCGTCACGCTTGGGGGCGCCATCTCCAAGATAGTAGCCATCGGCCGCTATCCCCGCCTCTCGCTGGCGGTCTATCTTATTATGGGCTGGAGCGTCGTCTTCATAGCCCGCCCCGTTTGGGAGCGGATAGGCATTCTCCCTCTATGCCTTATCCTTGCCGAAGGCCTGTTCTACACGGCCGGAACCTATTTCTATGCCCACGATGAAAGGCCTCATTATCATGCCATCTGGCACATCTTTGTTCTTTTGGGCGCGATTGCGCATTGGGGCGCTGTAACGGCCATTATATATCAGGACCTTTATGCTTAAAAATGGGAATTACGATGTAATTTCCTGTTTTTTATAAAAAAAAGTTCCTAAATGTTTTCTTATTATAAGAAATAGTAGTACTTTTGTCATGAAAGAGCGTAGAAAGTGTATGTTGAAAACCTGTGGGTGAAAGCTTCGGCGCCCCATTCCGTTGATCCGAATCTGATAATGAAAAAGTCATCTCATATTTAAATTTATTGTCTAACTAAATCAAATGTAATCATGAAGAAAAAACTGTTCTTCGTCCTATTTGCCTTAATGGGTATGATAGGAAACAATGTGCACTTGCTTGCTCAGGAACTGCCTGAACCTGACTGCATGTGGACGTTCGACAATGCTGACGACCTGATGGCTGCCAGCAAAGGATCCCTGCAGCTTGTACCTGCCGTACTGGGTAACAATAGCGTTACGCTATGTGCTACCCCTGCAGAAGCTAACATTACTGTGGCAGAAGGCCCTACAGCTGCCAGCAAAGCTATTATGGTACCTGCAGCCTCTGCATTGGCCGTACAGCGCGGCGAGGGCAGCCCTGTCCTCTCTGCCTACACCGTCATGATTGACGTGAAGGTTCCCGATTCGGAGCCTTACGACGCTCTGTTCCAGATGAACACCAGCAATACCAATGATGGCGACCTCTTCATCCACACCGGTAACGTTGGCGTAGGTGAGCTGGGTTACGGCGGCACCGTGGAGAGCAATACCTGGTATCGCATCATCATCAATGCCAAGGATGGCAAGTTCACCTCTTACCTCAACGGTGAGTTCATCAAGCAGGTGAATATGGTAGGACGTTGGGAAATCGAGCACATCTTCTACATATTTGCTGACGAGGATGGCGAGAAGACCGATTCCTATCTGGCCAAGCTGGCTATCTGGGAGAATCCTCTCTCCGAGGAGCAGATTGCCGCACTGGGCAATCCCAGCACTTCGCAAGGCAAGCAGCCCGGCGAGATTAGCACGCCCGAGGATCTGGTAGCCTTCAGCGAGGCTGTCAACAGCGGTGGTGCCCAGAATGGTTTCCTGACAGCCGACATCGACATGAGCGGTGTGACTATCGAGCCTATCGGCACCGAGGCCAACCTCTTCACCGGTACATTCGACGGCCAGGGCCACGTCATCAGCAACCTCACCATCGAGAAGGAGGGTGTTGAGTATGTAGGTCTCTTCGGTCGCGTAGGCGGTGGTGCCACCATCAAGAACTTCACCCTGAAGAATGCCAAGCTGAGCGGCCAGGCCTTCATCGGCATCGTCGGCGGTTCGAACGGCAGCGGTACAGTCACCCTGGACAAGCTGGGCTTCGAGGGCGAAGCTGTGGGTACGGCTCAGAACGTATCCGGTATTATCGGTGTGAATATGAGCAGCGCAGCTACCTTCCGCATCAGCAACTGCTACGTGACGGGCAAGGTGGCCGGCGGTCGCGAGAGTGCAGCCATCACCGGTTGGACCGGTGGCGGCCAGAGCTCTATAACCGGTTGCTGGAGCACGGCTGAGGTAAGCGGCAACGATGCAGGCAAGGCCTTCTATCGTAACGACGCTACCGTTTGGTCAGACTGCTATGACATCTATGGCGAGCAGGTTTCTGCTATTCCCGAAGGTTCTCTGGCAAGCGGTGAGCTGGCCTACAAGCTGAACGGCAACAGCGCCGACGGTGCTTGGCGTCAGACCATTGGTCAGGACGAGCATCCCGTATTTGCTGCCAGCAGCAAGAAAGTATATGCAAAGCCCAGCGAGGGCTTCCGTTGCGACGGTCTGCCTCTTGGTGACATCAGCTATACGAACGACGAGGTTGTTCCCGAGCTGCCTGCTCACGAGTATGACGGCTTCATCTGTAAGAACTGCGGTCAGATCAATCCCGAATTCGTTCAGCCCAAGAACGGCGTTTACGCTCTGGGTACTGCCGAGCAGTTGGCATGGTTCGCCCGCAAGGTGAACAGCGGTGCCGACAAGGCTCTGAACGCTGTGCTGACAGCCGACATTGACATGAGTGCATATCCCGGCGTAGAGAATACGATCGGTACGGACAACAATGGTTATGCCGGTACGTTCGACGGCCAGTTCCACACCGTAAAGGTGGCTTATGTGAACAATGCCGATGGCGGTACTGAGGTAAGACACAGCACGGCTCTGTTCCGCTTCCTGAACGGCGGTACGGTGAAGAACATCATCACCACCGGTACGATCACCACGAACCAGAAGTACGCTTCCGGTCTTGTCGGTAAGACTCAGGGCAATGGCGGTACGATGGAGAACGTGGAGACCCACATCGTCATCAACAGCGCAGTTGACGGCGACGGCACCCACGCCGGCTTCCTTGGCGTAGCCGATGCTCCTGCCACCATTACCAATGCACTCTCTGCTATCGTTATCAACGGTGACAGAACGACCTGCTGCGGCGGTCTCTCCGGTTGGGCTTCTCAGCCTGTAACCTTCAACAACTGCTTGATGGTTGGTGAGATTAACGTTCAGGACGACGGTTCTTCTACCTTCTCTCGTAACCCCGGCGGTAACACCTACAATAACTGTTACTATAGGGACGGTGTGAAGGAGTTGCAGGATAACGGCAACGCAACGAAGGTTTCTGCCGACGTGCTGAAGAGCGGTGAGCTGACCTACTCCTTGAACTATCCCGACGTGAACGGCGGAGCCTGGCGTCAGACCTTGGGCCGCGATGCTTATCCTGTGATCAATGCTAATCATGCTGTGGTCTTCCAGGTGGATGGTAACTATGTGAACCTGCCTGGTGATGCATTCAACATCGCAACAGCTGAGGATCTCTTCGCATATGCTGAGACTCTGAAGAGCGGTACTCTGGCGAATGCCGTGCTGACTGCCGACATCGACCTGGGTGGCGCTGAATGGACGGCCATCGGTTCTGGTAACGGCTACGGTAAGGCTGCCGGTATTGCCGATGTAACCAATGCTGGTTTCACAGGCGTATTCGATGGTCAGGGCCACACCGTTTCCAACTTTACGATCAAGGACGGCGCCTTTGAGGCTGAGCCCGAGGCTGCTGGTCTCTTCGGTATCGTAACGGGTACGGTGAAGAACCTGGGCGTCATCAATGCTTCTTACAATGCTACCAAGGACTGCCGCGCCGGCGCAGTTGCAGGCGCTGTGGTGGCATCGGCTACGAGTGCCGGTCTCGTGGAGAACTGTTTCGTAATCAACTCCAAGATTCTCTCCGGCTCACGCGTCGTTGGTGGTGTGGCTGGTGCTGTCTATGGCGGTACAGTCAAGAACTGCTTCTCTGCCAACAACGAGCTCAGCGGTCACGGCGATCGCTTCGGCGGTGTGGCTGGTGATACTCACTCTGACAATGGCTGGGACGGTAAAGTCATTAATTGTTATACCGACCACGAACGTGTGACCAGCTCTCAGCACGGTCCCGTCGAGGCTTGCGTGGCTAGCCTGTCTGCTTCCGACTTCGCAAGTGGTGTGATTGCTGTCGGCCTCGGTGCAGCCTTCCGTCAGAATCTGGGCGAGGATGTTTATCCCGTGCTTGACAGAACTCATGGCATTGTGAAGGAGATTTCCGAAGCTGGCTATGCTACAATGTACGTTGCTGACGCTGTTAATGCTCCTGAGGGCGTTACCGCTTACACCGGCTCTATCCAGGGCAGCCTGGTTGACATGAAGCCTATCGAGGGCACGATTCCCGCTTGGGAACCTGTCGTACTGAAGGGCGCTCCCGGCTTCTACAGCTTCATTCCCTCTGCTTCTGAGAAGAGCACAGTTGTTGACTTCTCTGCTATGGGATACGAGAATGCACAGGATCTGACGGGTGCCACCATCTGCGTGGGCGACCTGGACATCAACTTCGGCAACGGCACGAACGAGAAGAACGGTCCCAAGTACTACAACACAGGTACGGCAGCTCGTCTCTATGGCGGCAACACTATGAACATCTACGCACTGGGGCAGCCTATCACCAAGATAGAGTTCAGCTTCGGTCCTTCTAATGCTCCTACTGCAGAGGATGCTCAGTTCAGTGAAGGCAGCTACGATGTCGAGACCTACACCTGGACTGGCAGCGCCGAGAATGTGACGCTCACCCGCAACGCCGCTTCCGGCCACTATCGTATTGTCAGCATGAAGGTAACCTATGGCGGCGGCTCCAACATCGAGGGCAACGACCTCGTTGGTACAGCTGTTGACCTGACAACCGACGGCAGTCAGTATGTACTGGCTCAGAAGGAAGGCGTAATCGGCTTCTATAAGGCTAATGCAGGTACTGTTATTGCAGCCGGTAAGGCTTATCTGCTCGGTGGTGCAGCTGGCACGAAGGGCTTCACCTTCAGCTTCAGTGACGAAACTGCTATTGAGACTGTCCAGGATGCTCAGGAGGTTGAGGATGTTCGGATTTATGACCTCTCCGGTCGTCGTGTTGAGAAGGCCACGAAGGGTATCTATATTATTAACGGCAAAAAGGTGTTGAAGTAATATGAAGAAGGTTTATATCATACCTCAGACGGGAGTAGCTTTCGCAGAGGTGACAAGTATGCTGGCAGAGAGTCTGCCCATCAGTGATGAGACTGTAGACGGCGGTGAAGCGCTGACTAAGGAAGAAAAGAGTTGGGACATCTGGGGCGATGAGTAATTGACCCCGTCTCAATCAGAATAACTTGAATGAAGAGGAGAGTGCCCAGGCGCTCTCCTCTTTTTATTCCGTAGCTTGACCAAGGTCGTGGCATTGCCTGGGCGAGTGCATTATCATGAGCGAGGCAGAGCAAACGATGGAAGACCCTTCATGGGATTGCAAGTCATATAATGGCGTAGGACGGTCTGAACCTCGGCGCAGGAAGGCAAAAACAACGCCGTTGTTTGGGCAAAACATCGGTGTAGAATTGGCTAAACAACGGCGTTGTTTTTTCCTGGCACTAAGAAGCCCCGCTCATTTGTTCCACAGCAGGGTGCCGTTGCCGGCCTGCCCGGCGGCCTCCACAACGGGATGAGTGGTGCGACTGTTGTTCCAAAGAGTGACGTGGGATTCGCCCTTCTCGTCCAGTTGCAGGCTGGGGTTCCAGTAGAGGGTGCGGCGATAGTCGGAGGGCTCGGGCGGCGTCTGCTTCGAGTAGTCGGGGCTGTAGAACTGTGCAGGTCGTGCAAAACCCGGAAGGTTGGCCTTGCGGTAGGTAAACCTGTCGGGGGTATGACTGTCTTCATACGGATAGTAGGCGACAAAGACCTCGGGCAGGTTTGAGCCCCAGTAGCGGCGGTCGCCCTCCAGGCGCGGGCTGTAGTCGGTATAGACGACATAGCTTTCGGGCTTGTGGTAACCCATATCCCGGACTGCCGGATGGCTCTCGGGGAAGGACCGCAGATATTTGGGGTAGTACATGGAGTCGCGTGGTATGGAGTCCAGTTGCCTGATGATGCTCTGCTCCTCGGTAAGTGCATAGCGCTTCTTCATCTTCGAGGTCTTGTAGACTTGCGAGCCCCCGGTGATGGCATGTACATAAGGATTCGCGAGGCCCATGTCTCCGAAGAGGGTGCGCCCCAGGCGGTCGGGCATAAAGAGGATGATGCCGGCATCGGTCATCATGGTTTCTGCCTCGTCGCTGCTGAGTTTGAAAGCCGGCTGTGAATCATCGAAACGCCTCAGTCCGCCAAAGCGGGCCGAAATGGGAACTTCGCGCAACTGGTGGATGCTGTCGGCTAATAGTGCGGGTTCCATCAGCGCCCTGTCGGGTGAGTCGCTGAGATGTGTCTGATAGAAGGTGTATGGTTTTACGAAACGGGGCCAGGGACGGTCCAGGAGGACCAGGTTGTTATTGTTGTCTATCTCCAGACCCAGCCTGTTTTTCTTCTTTATGACTCGCTTTGTCTTCAGGTCGTTACGCTCATTCAGGATGTCCAGTTTCGTCCATTGATTATTCCGGAACCAGTCTCCCTTGTCGTTGTTTGCTTCGTAGCGCCTGTATTTCTTTGCCATAGCCCGGAAGATATACTCGCCGTAGAAACGCGGCAGTTGAATCTCGAAGTGCTGACCGCTGACCCGAAGTTCGGGGAAGTTATACCTTTGGCTGCCGCTGGGCGTCATCATCTGCGAGGAAAGGACGTATTCCCTGCGTTTCCTGCTTGCCGCAGTAGCCCTGAGCGTCTTCATCCGGTCTTCTTGTGACTGTATATCAATACGGGGCAGGTCTTTGTCCTCCTCTATTTGCAGGGGCTCGGTATGCTCGTTTCCCAAAGATAATTCTCCCTTTACAAAGCTATATTTGCGTGCCCGCTTGAGTTCCCTTTCCTCTTCGCGCAGGCTGTTGGGGTCGAAGTTGAGGATGATTCCTCGCAGTATCTGGGCCCTCTCCCGGGGTTGCGTCTGTTTCCACTCTCCCTTGACGGCCATTTCATGCCAGTCGAACCGGCGCCAACCCTGCGTCATCATCAGCAGGTCCAGGGCCCGGCGGTGCTCTTCGTCGTCCTTTTCGAAGTACCATCCGGGATTGGGGATAAAGCCCTTCAATTCGCTGGAAAGCAGCATTTCCGTCATGATGTTGCCGTTATCGAAGAGTTGGTCCTGCTGGTAACCGTCGCGGACGGAAAGGGAAAGACCCAGCCCCTCCCGTGAAGGGAGAGGATTTGCTGCCGTCACTTGCAGCTCAATCTTCTCGTATGGAATGTATTCGTTCTTTAGCCCGGAGATGGTAAGCGTAGGCTTGGACAGCTCGGGTTTCGTGACGAAGAAGAGGCGGTCGGCATAAATGCGTCCCTGAGTATCGAACACCGTTACCTGATGGATACCGGCCTCTAACTTTGAATCATGAATGATGAATTGTGAATTGAGTTCGGCGAACTTCTCCATCACTCCTTCGTGCATTACCGTCAGAGCGAGGCTGTCAGGGTTGAGGCCGATGGCCTGTACCTTGATAATCCAGTCGTCGCCTGCCTGCTTTACGCTTAGTGCAACGCCTTGTTCCTCTGGCTTCGGCAGTTTTGCAGACACCTTCTTCCCATCCTTTGTGGTGAAGGTGACTTCCCTCTCCATGTTACGTTCGGGCGTAATGGTGAAAATACCGCGTCCGCGATTGACGGCCGGAATCTCTTCCGAGCCCGCCTTTAGGCTACCCTCTAACTGCTCTCCATCGCTCCATGCCGCTTCAAAGGCCACGTTGTTCGGGATGCCTGCCACCAGATTGCCTCCTTCGGGGAAGAGTGAGAGGGTCATCTTGCGGCGGTTGGGGTCGCGGTGGTAGTAGCGCAGCATCGGCCGAAGCGTCATGTTGCGGGAATAGTCGCCCTTCACCTTGGGACGGTCGTAGACGGGAAAAACGCGACTGTAGAGTTTCTCGTAGTCGCGATAGTAGTTCTTCTCCAGCTCTTTACTGAGGAACCATTCGCTCGCCGCCCATCCGTGCTTGTGCTCGAAGCAGCCCCAGTTGAGCTGCCAGCGCGTATAGGCCCTCAGCTCGTAGAAGCCGCTGTGCTGAATGGGGCGTTCCAGCACGAAGTGACCTCGTCCCCATCCCTGTTTCATGTCGATTATCTTGCGTTCCACCAGATAGCCGTCGTTGTCGTACAGTTCTGCGTAGAGCACGTTGCTGATGTTCGAGGGAGTGCAGAAGTCTGTCCGTTGCGTGTAGGCGGCAAACCAGATGGTGTCGCCCTGGAAGTATGAGGTGTTGTCCATGTGGAGGTAGACCTTCTCCTGAGGCCTCTTTTGGGCGAATGCCCATAGGTTGTCGCGAAGGGCCTTCAGTTTGGCATCGGCAACGCAGACGGTGTCTGGTGTGGGGAGCAGGCGCTTCTTGATGGCGGGCACACCGCCCTTCGTACCGAAAACGAGCTGCTCTTCGTGAGCCGTTCGTTTCACTATGCCGGAATGCTCCCACATGATAGAGTCGAAGCCGGCTGTGCTTATAGCTTCCTTGAAGTCCTCGCCCACAATCTTTCTTTGTCTCTTCTTCCTGCCCTTCAGCTGCGGGAACTCCATCTCGTCCACGTTGAAGACGATGCTGCGTATCGTCAGTTTCTGAGTTTTCATGTGTTGTGCGCTATGCGCCACCTCGGTGTAGCCGTTCTTGTGCTGGAACTCTATGTGTATGTGATTATCTCCCTCGGCCAATGCCTGGATGTCTCCCAATATTTTCATATAGAGTGTTTCGAAGTGACCGTCGAAGCGTAGCAGGCGATATGTGGCTGCATCAACATAGAGGCAGCCGGACAGCACGGGCGTCCCAGGGGCGTGGTTCTTTAGCTTCTGCCCGTTGTAGAACATATTGATGCGGCATATCTTCTCTCCGTTCTCGCCCGTAATGTAGACAGAGGAGATGTCGTAGTACTGGCTGTTCGCCTTCAGGTCGTTCAGGGGGAAAATGGCCTGGTTCCAGAAAGTGGTGGCACAGACCATCGGAGCCACCTCCATCAGATGATGTATGTTTGTGGTGCTGATGTCCATCTCCTCCCATTCGTCGGCCTGGTCCTGCGACAGCTTGCCGTTCAGCATCATGAAATTGTGCAGATTTACGGCCGAGCCGATGTCCATAATTGCCTCCAACATCTCGGCATTAGTGCTGTCCTTATTCACGACAACGCTGCGCGAGAAGTATCGCCTGCTACGCTTCTTCGCCTTTTTGTAGTCCTTCCTCAAGCGGTCTACCACCTTGCTGAGCAACTTGTTGTCGTCAGTTGGCCTTACCGTAACTTCGCGCAGGTCGATGGTCAGGGGCTTCAATCTTATGGGGCTTACCAGGTCGGCAGCCTTCAACGTCTGCGAGTAGTAGCCCACGCATCTTATGTGCATTACCTCTTCGGGCTCCATCTTCAAGGTGAAGTCGCCCTCGTCATTGGTCAGCGTACCGCGGCCTTCTGATACGTAGATACTTACGCAAGGCAAAGGCTCGCCCGTCTCGGCATCGATTACGCGGGCGGTATAGGTCTGCTGCGCCGGCATCAGCTGAGGGCATAGCAGGGCGAGAAGGAGGGCGAAGAGAGTCTTTCTCATAAGTCATGAGTGCTTAAGCCGCTACAAAGGTACGCTTATTTTTACGTTTTAAGCATGGGAAAATCCCTACCATTTGATAGGGGAATCCCTAAGAAGTGGAGCGGGTGTTTTTCTGCTAGACCCGGGTCTGGTAATTGCTAGACCCGGGTCTTGCAATTGCGGAACCCGGGTCTAGCAAAAATTCCTCTTACTTCTTCTTCCTTATCCGATAGACGGCGCGGCGGATCTCCTCGACCGTTCCGGCTATCAGGTAGTACTCGTATTCGACTACCGAGTTCGGTTCGATGTGCTGCTTTCGTACAGGAGCGATATAGGACGTGGCGCCGTCCTCGGCCTCTCCGTTTCGAAAGGGGGTGAAACGGCCGGCCAGGAACGACTCGGCCGATGGGCTATAGACGCCGAAGCCCCAACCGTCGTCGCCGACGAACGCCATCCATTGCTCGCTGACGTCCTCGTAGTGCCCCCAACCGTTGGCATTCTCGCCGAAGCGAAGCTCTTCCACCTCGACGCTGTCCGCAGGCAGCTTCTCAAATGGGCGGTCGCCGCGATAGGCGTAGAGATGGTTCAGGGACGAGATGGGATAGACGGCCGGAATCTCCTGGTCGTTGCCGGGGACGGTGCCGTAGATGGTATCGGTGCGATGGCAGGTCAGGCGGCAGCGCACATAGACGACGTTGCCGCGCAGCTCGGTCCACTGCTCCATCTCGGCCTCGGCCGGGCAGTTGTCCATATCCCAGAGCATGGGAATGCACTTCACATAGGTGGAGCGACGGTCCTGCCGGCTCTCCAGTATCTGGGCCCGATTACGCTTGTAGTCGCCCACCTGAATGGGGTTCCAGGGCCATGGCGACCAGAAATCGCTCTGCCCGTCGGCCTGTCGGTTCAAGCTCCGCCCGGCATAGTAGGACTGCTGAACGTAGCGCCCCTCGTCGCTGATGTTCACATAGTTACGCTCCGCCCGACCTCGTCCCAGATAGCAGATGGCCCCGCCTCGGGAGAGGTCCTGTCGCAGCGTAACCTGGCGCCCCTTCAGCTCGAGGTAGCCTGTATTCCTTTGGGCGCTGAGCGTAAGCGGAAAGATGAGAAGAACGGTCAGGATACTACTCAGGAACCTCATCGTTCTTCGTCTTGACGGTTTCGAGCTGCCAATAACGATACAGAATGTATACACACAGGACGGCCAGTACGGCAACAAGCGCCCATTCGCAAACGGGAGTCAGCCCCATCCACTCGCCCATCTTGAAGTCGGCTGCCTTCTCGCCCAGGAGATTCATCTGCAGGACGGCTATGCTGTTGTTCAGGATGTGTATGATGCTGGTAACCACTGCATTGCCCGTCTTATGATAGATGACAGAGAGGATGAGTCCCATCACAAAGGCGAAGGGAACCTGTGCCGGGTTCAGGTGGATAAGGCCGAAGCAGAGGGCGCTCACCACAGCAGCCAGCCAGAAGGGTTTTCCGCTGCGCTCCAGGCTGCCCTGGATACCCTCGCGGAACACCAGTTCCTCCACGATCGGACCTACAATGGCGATGCCCAGGATGCCCCAGACATTCTTTGCCAGGTCCATAAAGACATCTTCCATCATATCGGGCAGGTTCAGCATCTCGCTGGCCATATCGGTCGAGAAGATTCCCACCACGGCAGCCAGTATGCCCAGCAGGGCGGGACACCAGCGCACCACGCTGCAGTCCAGCGCCTTCGGCAGGCGAATCATCTTCATGCCCCAAAGGATAAGGCACGAGAGCAAACCGGAAATGATGACGGCCAAGGCCAACAGGGTGGGCGAGGCCTGCGCTCCATTGGCCATTTCCCCTGCTGAATAGTGGTTAATGACTCCGCTCACTACTACCACAAGCAATCCACCCAAGCCCTGCATCACCAGGAAAATGACGAGGGCCAAAACAACTTTCAAATAAACATTCTTCATAACTTTTCTTATTTTAATTCATAATTTATTTTCTCTTAACTATGGACTCATAACTCTGGGCTATGGACTCATAACTCTGGACTTTCTCAATTCTTCGACCAACTTGTCGCTGCGGCCGCTGATGACCTTGCGGCAGAACATCTTTCCGCTGGCGAGGAGGCGGTCCAGGTCCGTCTCGTCCATAATCTTGATGACGGGGTCGTACTCGATGAAGTGCAGGGGTGTCAGGGCCGCCAGACTCTGGTAGGGTCCCTGGCTGAGGATACAGCGCCCAGCCCACTGAGTCGAGTTGAAGGCGATGGTCTGGATGAGTGTTTCGGCCGGGCAGAAGCTGTCGCGGAAGTAGCGGGATATCTGCGGCTTCGTCTCGTACTGCTCCAGGACGTAGGCGGCCAGTTCCTCCGAGATGCACCACCAGGCACTGCCCTTGTAGAGTTTCCACTCCCTGCCATCCACTTGGAAGTGACGCTTCTTGCGGTAGCCCGTCAGCTGAAGGGCTTTGCGGGCCAGAATGGCGAGTTTGCGGTTCCGGAAGTAGGGGCGCGATATGGTGTACATCTTCTGTTGCCGCTCGCCGATGTCTGGCGTATCGAGGCAAATGCCCTGCAGGAACTCGCGCCCAGCATTCTCCCGAAGGAACTGGTTGATATGCGAAGGGCTCCACAGCGGATAGTCCATCCCGCTCAGGAAGAAGATATGGTCGAAATGGCGCGGAAAGTGTACTGCCGCACGAATCAGGTTCATCTGGTATTCCACCTCAAGCATAGTGCCCCATTGCACATTCACCCGCTCGGGAATGAAGTGGACGTTGGGCTGGTTGAGTTCCTTGAGGAAGGGCGCGATGTCCGCCTTTAGGTCGATATGCACAAAGTATTCGGCCTCGGGCTGGAGGGCTTCGACAAGGCGCTTCAACTGAGGCGCATCGGTATGGGCTGATATCAGGTATGCGAGAGAGAGGTTAGAGTCCATAGTTCATAGTCCATAGTTTATAGTTCATAGTTATGGGTTCGCTTTTTCAATAGGTATGCTATTGACTCCTTCATGATGTGGGCTCCACTAATCCACATTATTAATATATATAAGGAAGCGGCCATAACGACTTTTGCCAGCAATAGGAGCAGGAGGTTTTGGATGGGGTGCGTAGCCCACCAGGTAAAGGCCATTACGGCAAGGCTGGTCAGGAGGAAGGGGAGCACATCGCACAGGGCATCGAGCCAACGAAGGCCTATCAGACGGCGGGCTATGGACTGCCATACAAAAAGCCACAGCACGTTTATGCCGATGAAATAGACCACCATCACATACAATCCGAATCGTTTCAGAGCCACCAGCCCTACAAGGATGAGCAGACTCAGGCAGAGTGTGCTCCACATATTGATATTGCTCCGTCCGCGACTGATAGCCAACTGGCTGTAGAGTGTGAGCAGGGGGAAGATGGCACCATAGAGACTTAGCATGGAGAGCAGCGTGGCACTCTCGCTCCATTTCTCTCCCACCACCAGCACCAGAAACTCTCGGGCAATGAGGCCCATACCCAGCAGGCAGGGGAATGAGATGAAGGAGACAAAGCGTAGCATCTTGCGGAAGGTGCGCCGATAACGCTCCTCTTCATCAACTACGCGCGACAGAACGGGCTGCGCCACGCCTATCAGCATCCCGTTGATGGTATTGGACGACATATCGGTCCATTTGCGGGCTGCGCCGTAAACGCCAGCCTGATAATCGCCGTAATACTTGCCGAGCAGCAGTCCGAAAGCGTTGCTGCTGAGACTGTTCACGATATTCGTAAGCAACAGCTTGCTGCTAAATCCGAACATGCGCCATGCAGGATGAAGGTCGATATGCAGCGAAGGCCGCCATGGCGAATAGCACCAGTTCATCAGAGCTACCACAAGGACGAACAGCACATACTGAACGGCCAGGCTCCAGTAGCCAAAGCCCGTCCAGGCCATCGCAACAGCCACGCAGCTGGAAATGACTTGCGAGACGATGGCGATGATGCAGCTCTGGCGATTCATCAGATGGATGAAGAGATAGGCGCGCTGAACAGTGCCCAGGCTACTGAAGAAGAAACCCAGGAAGAGGAAACGGCTCAGCCACAGGAGATCGGGGTCGTGATAGTAGTTTACGATAAAGGGGGCACAGAAGAATAGGAGGAGGTAAAGGGCCGTCCCGATGCCGGCCTGACACCAGAAGACGGCATTATAGTCGCGATGAGTGCGTTCCTTGAGGTTGCATAGGGCGGCTGTGAACCCACTCTCCTGCAGGACGCTGGCCAGGCCGGCAAAGACCATCAGCTTGGTTATCTTGCCCTGGGCAGAAGGGTCGAGCCGCTGCAGGATGAGGATGCCGAAGAGGGCACCCAGCACCTGCACCGTCCCGTTATTCAGCAGGCCCCAAAGGAAACCGCGGGCAGCGCGAGACTTAAGAGTCCATAGTTCAGAGTCCATAGTCCTGGACTAAGAAATCCTGCTTCCGCCTTTTACTTCTTCCATCGTTGTTGTGAGACTTAGGTTACCGTCGAAGTTTACGGCGCTCAGAATCATGCCGCAGCTCGTTTCGCCCATCATCTGGCGCGGAGCCAGGTTGGCGATGAAGAGCACGCGCTTTCCGACAAGTGTCTCAGGCTCATACCACTGGGCGATGCCGCTCAGGATGGTACGGTCCTGCCCGCTTCCGTCATCGAGAGTGAACTTCAGCAGTTTCTTCGACTTCTTAATCCTCTCGCAAGCCTTAACGAGACCCACTCGGATATCCAGCTTCTCGAAGTCCTCGAAGGGGATGGTATCCTTCACCGGCTCGGCCTTGTAATTAGCTATCTCATTATTTTTAATGATATCCTCGAGCTTTTTCTTCTGGGCGGCAATCACGTCGTCTTCTATCTTCGTGAAGAGCAGTTCGGGCTTGGGCAACTGCTTGCCGGCGGGCAGGAGCGTCGTTCTGCCCAGGTCCTCCCACGAGAAGCTTTCCATAGCAATCATCTCCCTGAGCCGTTTGCTGCTGAAGGGCAGGAAGGGCTCGAAGGCGATGGCAAGGTTGGCTGTTATCTGAAGGCTGAGGTTGATGATGGTCTTCACGCGCTCAGGGTCGGTCTTCACAACCTTCCAAGGTTCGCAGTCGGCGATGTATTTGTTGCCGATTCGGGCCAGGTTCATAGCCTCTTTCTGTGCTTCGCGGAACTTGAACCCCTCGAGCAGTTGCTCCAGCCGTTCCTTGACGTCGCAGAACTCAGCCAGTGTCTGGCGGTCATAGTCGTTGAGCTCTCCGCACTCGGGCACGCGGCCTTCGTAGTACTTCTGTGTGAGCTGCAGAGCGCGGTTCACGAAGTTGCCATAGACGGCCACGAGCTCGTTGTTGCATCGAGCCTGATAGTCATCCCAGGTGAAGTCGTTGTCCTTGGTCTCGGGCGCATTAGCCGTCAGCACATAGCGCAACTCGTCCTGGCGGTCAGGCATCTCGTCGAGGTACTCGTTCAGCCAGACGGCATAGTTCTTGCTGGTGCTGATCTTGTTGCCCTCCAGGTTCAGGAACTCATTGCCTGGAACGTTGTCGGGCAGGATGTAGTCACCGTGCGCCTTGAGCATTGCGGGGAAGACGATGCAGTGGAACACGATGTTGTCCTTGCCGATAAAATGAATCAGGCGCGTCTCGGGATCCTTCCACCAGGTCTCCCACGAACCCCACTCGGGATGAGCATCGCAGAGCTCCTTCGTATTTGAGATGTAGCCTATCGGGGCATCGAACCAGACATAGAGCACCTTACCCTCCGCCCCTTCGATGGGCACGGGGATGCCCCAGTCGAGGTCGCGGGTTACGGCTCGCGGACGCAGGCCGCCGTCGAGCCAGCTCTTGCACTGGCCATAGACGTTCGAACGCCATTCCTTGTGCTCTTCCAGAATCCACTTCTCCAGCCAGGGCTGATCCTTGTCGAGGGGCAGGTACCAATGCTTGGTGGCCTTCTTCACCAGAGGATTTCCCGTTTCGGCATTGTAGGGATTGATGAGTTCCTCGGGTGAGAGCGTGGCTCCGCACTTCTCACACTGGTCGCCGTAAGCTTCTGGAGCGTGGCAGCGGGGGCACTCGCCGCGGATATTACGGTCAGTCAGGAAATGGCCTGTCTGCTCGTCGTAGAACTGCTCGGTCGTCTGCTCCACGAACTTGCCTTCGTCATAGAGCTTGCGGAAGAAGTCGCTTGCCAACTTGTGGTGAGTGGGACTGGTGGTACGGCTGTAGATGTCGAACGAAATGCCGAAGCGCTCGAACGAGTCCTTGATGAGCTTATGGTAGCGGTCCACCACCTGCTGAACAGTGATGCCCTCCTTGCGGGCACGAATGGTAACAGGCACGCCGTGTTCGTCGCTCCCGCCAATGAAGATGACGGGGCGCCCCTTCAGCCGGAGGTAGCGCACGTAGATATCTGCCGGTACATAGACGCCGGCCAGATGACCGATATGAACGGGACCGTTGGCATAGGGAAGTGCCGAGGTCACGGTTGTTCTCTTGAAGTTCTTTTCCATCTTTATTATGATACTAAAATGTATATTTCTTTCTGTTATCGAACTAATTTAAAGTCTAATTGTTTGCGGTAGAGGTCGGCGCGTGCCACCTGTACCTTGACGCTGTCGCCCAGGTTATAGCAGTGATGGCGGCGGCGACCGATGAGGCGATAGTTCTTCTCGTCGAACTCGTAGTAATCGTCGTCCAAGTCGCGCAGCGGAACCATTCCCTCGCATTTGTTTTCGTTGACTTCCACGTAGAGTCCGAACTCCGTAACGCCGCTGATGGTTCCCTGGAACGTCTCGCCCAGATGATCCTGCATGAACTCCACCTGCTTGTACTTGATGCTGGCGCGTTCGGCCTGAGCTGCCACCTGTTCTGTGTCTGAGCACTGGTCGCAGAGCCCTTCGTACTTTTCCTGGTTGGCAGAGCGCCCGCCCTCGGCATACTTGGTGAGGAGGCGGTGCACCATCAGGTCGGGATAGCGGCGGATGGGACTGGTGAAGTGCGTGTAGTAGCGGAAGGCCAGGCCGTAGTGCCCGATGTTGTGCGTGCTGTAGCGTGCTTTCATCATGGCCTTCAGGGTAACCATCTCCACTACGTTCTGCTCTTTCTTCCCCCGGACGTCATTCAGCAGTTTGTTAAGTCCTTTCACCGTTTCCTCCTTCGAGCCGACGGCCCTTAGCTTGTAGCCGAACTTGCTGACAAACTCGGCCAGATTCATCATCTTCTGGGGGTCGGGCGTATCGTGAATACGGTATGGCAGCACCTTCGGCTTCTGGTTCTTGGGAACGTTGCCGATGCTCTCGGCAACAGTACGGTTAGCCAGCAGCATGAACTCCTCCACCAGCTTGTTGGCATCCTTTGCCACCTTGAAATAGACGCCTGTCGGCTTGCCCTCTTCATCCAGGTTGAAGCGCACTTCCTGACGGTCGAAGTCCACAGCCCCGGCGGCAAAGCGGCGCCGGCGCAGTTCCTTGGCCATGCGGTTCAGCACAATCAGCAGGCTGCGCTCCTCTGTGCCAGGTGCAAACGAGGTGGTAGGCGTACCGGCTCCCTCAGCCTGTCGAACGGCATCGCCGGGGGCATCGTAGTCTTCAGGACTGGCCTCGTGTTCCTCTTCCAGTATTTGCTGCACCTCCTCGTAGGTAAAGCGCCGGTTGCTGCGCGTGACGGTATGGGCCAGGTGCCACTTCTTCACCTCGCCCTTCTCGTTCATGCGGAAGATGACGCTGTACGTCAGCTTGTCCTCGTCCGGTCGCAGGGAGCAGATGAAGTTGCAGAGCCGCTCGGGCAGCATGGGAACCGTCCTGTCCACCAGATAGACGCTGGTGCCGCGCTTCTGAGCCTCCTTGTCTATGATGGAGCCCTCGGTGACGTAGTGCGAGACATCGGCGATGTGGACGCCTACTTCGTATAATCCGGCCTTGAGCGGACGTATGCTCAGGGCGTCGTCGAAGTCCTTCGCGTCGTACGGGTCAATGGTGAAGGTGAGCACATCGCGCATATCCTCGCGGCGTGCTATCTCGTCGGGCGTAATGCCTGGTGTCAGCTTCTCGGCAGCCTTCTCCACCTGTTGCGGATAGACGTAGGGCAGCCCGTATTCGGCCAGTATGGCGTGCATCTCGGCATTGTTCTCGCCCGTCTTGCCCAGGATGTCCATAACCTTTCCGATGGGGTTCTTCGCGTTTTCGGGCCATTCCACAATCTTCACAACGGCCTTGTCGCCTGTCTGTCCCTTCTTCAGGTTGCTCTTCGGGATGAAGATATCGGTGGCCAGTGTGCGGTCTTCGGTGAGGAGATAGGCGAAGTCCTTGCGCACCTGCAGTGTACCTACGAATGTCTTGTCCTTGCGCTTCAGAATGTCTGTGACGGCCGCTTCGCGAACGTGGTGCTTCCTGCGGGCAAGCATCGTGACGCGCACCAGGTCGCCGTCCATAGCGTGCATGCTGTTTCGCTCGGCCACCAGGATGGGTTCGCCGCCCTCAGCGGGCTCGAAGGTGTTCTTGCCGTTGGCCTTGCGGTGGAAGATGCCCTCCATCACCTGGGTGGGAGCGTTCAGGACGTAGGTGTACTTGTTCGTTTCTTTGATGTAGTCGTCCATCATCAGGTTCTCCAGGATGTCCAGGCAGAGCATCTTGGTGGGGTGCGTAGTCAGGCCCAGCAGCCGGTAGATGGTCTTCAACTCATATTCTTCGGTAGGATTTTCCTGGAACAGGTTTACCACCATCTTTTCCAGATCCTTTTTCTTGAGGCCTCGGCCTCCGGTCTTCTTCTTGCTCATATCTGTAAAGGTTCAAAGGTTCAAAAGTTTAAGGTTCAAGGTTCAATTTTGAATTTATCAATTTTGAATTTTGCATTTTGAATTCTTCCATCGTGATATCCCCGCTACGGGATACGGTCACGATGGCAAAGCTGTTGTGTGCAGGGTACTCGTTTTCTATCATGGCCCGCATCGTGCAGTAGTGGATGCCGTTCCGCTGGCTGTAGTGGCCGATGTGGTGGTGTCCCTGGATGACGGCCAGCACGCGGTGACTCTGCTCCAGCAGGCTCACCACTTCGTCTGCATTGCTCAGGCACACGCTGGGATCCACGCCCGAGAAACGGTCCAGAAGCTGGTGGCAGAACACGATGGCAGGCCTCTTGCTGCGCTCCAACTCACGGCGCAGCCACGCGATCTCTTCCTCGTGCAGCCAGGCCTTCTGCCACTGGAAGTTGCCTTTGCAATAGGGCGTCTTGTCCTCGTTGAAGTTGCCGTCCAGCACGATGAACTGAATGCCCCGTGCCGTAAAGGAGTAGTAGCTGCGTCCGTCGGCCTTGCCCGGATTGTGCGTATGCTGCAGGAACTCCTCCTTCGAGATGCAGTCCATATCGTGATTTCCCAGGACGTGATACACCTTTCCGCGGAATCCCTGCATCACCGATTCTATGTCGTCCAGGAACTTCAGGGCCGTGACGGGATCCTGCCTCTCGTCCATGTCCTTGAAGTCGCCCAGCTCGATCACGAAGTCCAGCTTCGAACGGTTGAAGACATCAATTGCGTCCTGAAGTTTCCGCTTCGACTGCCGGTAGTAGCGGTTGATGTTCGTCTCGCGCTCGGCATAATGCAGGTCTGTGACTACGCCAAAGTGCAGGGGAGAGGACTGCAGGGAATGCAACGGCAGGGAGGACACCCAGAGGGCGCTGCCCGACAAGCATTGTATGAAGGTTCTTCTTTTCAAATTTGTGTTGTAAGTTAGTAATCCTCAAGCACTTCCATCTTGTCCCACAGGCGGCGCAGGGTCTCCAGTCGGAATGCCCCCGGCCACGCCACCAGCCAGTCGTTGATGCGCTTGATGTCGGCATTGCCCGTGAATCCCCACTGGCATTCGAAGTAGGCCTCGTTCTGCGAGCCGGCGGGCCGCAGGTGCCCGTTGATCTCCAGCGTGCCGTCCGAGACGAACTGGTTGCCGTTCCGCCAGATGGCCCGCGCCTTTTCCAGCCACTGCCTGTCGCCCGTGATGTCCGCCAGCTCGATCCATTCCGGCACCCAGTAGAGGGCGTAGGGATCCAGGTGGTTGTGCTGGACGGAGACGGAGGTGGCGCCGAACGTATGATAGCCGTAGTCGGCAAAGTTGTCGCCCTCGGGATAGACTTCATCGTAATGCCAGAGCCAGGTGGAGAGGTAGTACGAGATGCTTACTGCATCCTCCACGAAGGCCTGCTCGCCGGTGAGCCTGTAGAATCGCAGGGCCGAGCGGAGCAGGGAGATGCTGGACTCCTTGTCGATGCACCAGGTGTCCAGTGCGCCGGCTGTGGTGAACCCGTTCTCGTGCAGTTCGCGGATATAGAAATCGTATGCCTTGCGGGCCGATGCCAGGTATGCCTCGTTCCGGCTTCTCCTGTAGGCCTCTATCATGGCCGGCACCATGAAGCAGCCCACCGTTCCCTCGCGGTAGAGTGCCTCGCCGTCCTGCTTCCAGCCCTTGGCGTAGCAGCCGCTTGCCTGCTGGTCGTTCATTACGAAATCGCATATCGCATAGGCAAGGCTCTCGTATCCGGGCCGTTCGAAGCCGCACTGGCGGGCCACATCGCAAGCCTCGAAGTAGTTGACGGCGGCCGTGCCCAGGTTGCAGGCGTCGATGGCTCCCTGACCGCCGTAGAGAATATTGTCGTAGTGGCACACAAACAGTCCGTTGGGCAGGGCGCAGCGGCTCCAGGTGTCCAGGGTGGCCATTCCCTTCTCCAGCGACTCCTGGCTGCCGTTCTTCAGGTAGTCGTGGAGCAGCGAGATGGCGTATGAGGCGTTCTGCCCGCACCACCCGATCTCGTACTTGCCGCCCAGCCGCTGCTGCCAGTTGCCGTCGGAGTCAAGCAGGAGTCCGATGCTGAAGCCCCTGTAGTCGCCCTCCTCGGCCCAGAGCGATTCCCTTGCATACCGGGTGCCCAGTTCCCAGAGGCGCTGGGGAGAGGCCACTTCCACCTGCGGCTTGCGGGCCATTTCCCATGCTTTCCTGAGGAAGGAGCGCATCGCCGCATGTTCCGCCTGGGCGGGAGCGACATGCACATAGACCTTCATCGTCACCTCCTCGCCCTTCCTGAGTGAACAGGTCTTCCGGTAGCCCTTGTCGAACCGGTCGCGGCCGGAGTAGGTCACGGGCATCTCCTCGCCGGGCCACAGATAGCAGTGGCGCGTCTGCTCCCCGTCGGGTTGGATGGAGACGGAGAAGTCCTCCCTCTCGCCCTTCGGAGCCTCGCTCCAGGTGGCAAAGGCATACGAGCTGCCCTCGGAGTACATCGCGCCGGGGATGGGTGTACGCCGGTACGACACTGTGCGCCACTGGCCGTTCTCGTCGGCTCCCTTCGGCTCCCGTCCCTTGCCCCAGTGGTTGCCGTTGTACGAGACGGCCGGAATCATCCAGTAGCTGCTGGGCGAGAGGTGCGTGAACCCCATCTGCAGGCGGGCGTCCTCCACGTCTCTCGCGGCCTTGAACACGCAGGTTATGCTGAAGGTCTGCCCGTCCAACCTCTCCGTCCGTTCAGAATGACTGATGCCCTCCGTCTCCGCAATGTCCAGCCGGCCTACTACGCTGTCTCCCTTTGCCAGGCACAGCGCCCCGTCCCTCTGCGTCCAGCGGAACGCGCTTCCAGGTCGGCATCCCTGGAGCAGGGCACAGCAGACGGCAAGTATGATTAACTCCTTTCGCATCGTATTTAAATACAAATTTACAGTTTTCACTTTGCAAATTTATGAAAAAACTGAAATAGTTCCCGCTGAATTACCTCTTTTTATTAGAAAAAACCTACCTTTGTATGCAGAATATCACAAAACGAACGTCTATGAGCACTATTTTGGTCACCGGAGCCAGCGGTTTTATTGGCAGTTTCATTGTTTCAGAGGGTCTTCGCCTCGGTTACGAAGTATGGGCAGGTATGCGGGGCACCAGCAGCCGCTCCTACCTGCAGGACGAGCGCATCCGCTTTGCCGAGCTCGACCTCTCCAACCCCGCCCGCCTTGCCGGGCAGCTGCAGGGCTACAAGAGCCGGCTGGGAGACCGCGGATGGGACTATGTGGTACATGCGGCAGGCGCCACCAAGTGCCTGCACCCCGAGGATTTCTTCCGCACCAACACCGATGGCACGCGCAACCTCATCGACGGCCTGCGACAGGCTGGAATGGTGCCCCGCCGCTTCGTCTTCCTGAGCAGCCTGAGCATCTTCGGCGCCGTGAGGGAGGAGCCCGTCAGGAAAGCCACGCCCGACAACCCCTGGATCTACAGCCCCATCCTGCTCACCGACCAGCCGCGGCCCAATACCGCCTACGGGCGCAGCAAGCTCCAGGCCGAGCGGTACCTGCAGGCCAAGCAGGACTTCCCCTACACCATCCTGCGTCCTACCGGCGTCTACGGCCCCCGCGAACGCGACTACTTCCTGATGGCTCAGAGCATAGCCGGGCATATCGACTTTGCCGTCGGATACAAGCCGCAGGAGATCACCTTCGTCTACATGATGGACGTGGTGCAGGCCGTTTACCGCTGCCTCGATGCCCCCGCAGCCCTGGGACGCGCCTACTTCCTCTCCGACGGGCAGGTATACAACAGCCGCCGATTCAGCGACCTTCTGCAACAGGAGCTGGGCAACCCCTGGGTGCTCCACGTCAAGGCTCCTCTCTGGTTCCTGCGCATCGTCTGCTGGCTGAGCGGGCAAACCAGCCGAATTTCCGGCCGGTTGAACGCCCTGAACGACGATAAGTACCACATTCTGAAGCAGCGTAACTGGCAATGCGACATCGAACCTGCCCGCCGCGACTTCGGCTACGACCCGCAATGGACGCTCGAGGAGGGTGTCCGTCAGTCAGTTCGCTGGTACAAGGAGAACGGATGGCTGAAATAGGGGAGCGGGATTTGTGTGGGCAGCTCGTGCCTGCGTCTTCTCTTCGTAAAATAATTTCAACAACCTTTCTGCTTGGTCGTATTATGGAGTACCTCTCCTGTCCGCTGAAATCTTGTGCCAAAAAGCCAGTTACTGCGCAAAATCGCGATTTTGGCACACTGTAAACCCTGCATTACTGTCTATTCCTGTAAACAGAGAAATTTCATTGTGTAAATATATTTCATACATCATCTTAAGCTCTTTACACCCAATTTTGATTTTTGAATTTATAAATTTTGAAATTGAAAACAGGGTGCTATGTGTCATGAGTGTCATGTGTCACGAGTGTCATTAAGGATTTTTGATTGGGCGGGTGATTTCAGGCTCATAATATATATAAATAGATTCATCTATTTATATATATTATGCGGACTTTTCGCACTCCGATTTTGCTTAATGACACTCATGACACATGACACTCATGACCGCCCCGAAAAAAAAATGCCCAAGTATTCGTGAACCGCAATCAAAATGTCGTACCTTTGCACCGTCGAAACTGATGAAGCCGGCAGACGGGCTGAAACGGTGAAAAATTGCAAGGGTTAAGACCCACAAGTGCGCGCAAAGATAGTAGCAATTATTTCCCCGCCAGCGCCTAGCAGGAGCGGAATCAGGCGACAGAGTGAGCTGCAGCAGAATTATCCACCAACAACAAACGACCACCAACTACAAACCACAAACCACCAACCACAAACGACAAGACTATGGCCAGAACAGCAATTGCACATCAGCACGAGGTAAAGCTCGGTAAGAATGCGGGGATGAAGTTCGCGATGCATCCCGCCTCGGGCATGCCCACCTGGGAGAACGAATCGTTAGCAGAGGCCTCCACCCGCAGCGGTATCTCTGCAGCAGTGGTCAGGGTGGCCGGGGAGGCCTCAGGCAAGATGATTCTCATGACAGTAGCCCCATTTTCAAGTGGACAGGATGCAGCAGGCAAGAAGATTCGCATGAAAGTAGCCCCTGTTTTATGCGGACAGAAAGCAGAAATATGACAAATAAGGAAAAACTCTGAGGGTCTATTGATTGCCGAGTGAAGTATTTTTTGTAATTTTGCGCCCGAAATTCAGAAAAAAGGAAAAATGCAGAATATTAGGAACATTGCCATCATTGCCCATGTCGACCATGGGAAAACGACGCTTGTGGACAAGATGCTGCTGGCCGGGAACCTGTTTCGCGAGAACCAGCAGACGGGGGAGCTGATGCTGGACAACAACGAGCTGGAGCGCGAGCGCGGCATAACGATCCTGTCGAAGAACGTGTCCATCAACTACAAGGACACGAAGATCAACATCATCGACACGCCGGGACACAGCGACTTCGGCGGCGAGGTGGAGCGCGTGCTGAACATGGCCGACGGATGCCTGCTGCTGGTCGATGCCTTCGAGGGCCCCATGCCGCAGACGCGCTTCGTGCTGCAGAAGGCGCTGCAGATCGGACTCAAGCCCGTGGTGGTGATCAACAAGGTGGACAAGCCGAACTGCCGTCCCGAGGAGGTGTACGAGATGGTCTTCGACCTGATGTGCGACCTGGACGCCAGCGAGGAGCAGCTGGACTTCCCCGTCATCTACGGCTCGGCCAAGAACGGATGGATGGGCGAGGACTGGAGCAAGCCCACGGACGACATTACTTATCTGCTGGACGCCATCCTGAAGTACATCCCCTCGCCCCAGATCCTGGAGGGCACGCCCCAGATGCTCATCACGAGCCTCGATTACAGCAACTACACGGGACGCATCGCCGTGGGACGCGTTCACAGGGGCACCCTGCGCGAGGGCATGAACATCACCATCGCCCACCGCGACGGCACGCAAGAGAAGACGAAGATCAAGGAGCTGCATACCTTCAGCGGAATGGGCCACCAGAAGACGAAGGAGGTGAGCAGCGGCGACATATGCGCCATCATCGGCCTGGAGCGCTTCGAGATCGGCGACACCATCTGCGACTACGAGCAGCCCGAACCGTTGCCCACCATCAGCATCGACGAGCCCACGATGAGCATGCTCTTCACCATCAACGACAGCCCGTTCTTCGGCAAGGAGGGCAAGTACTGCACCAGCCGCCACATCCACGAGCGCCTGCAGAAGGAACTGGAGAAGAACCTGGCCCTGCGCGTGGAACTGGCCGAGGGAAGCACCGACCACTGGATCGTGAGCGGCCGCGGCGTGCTCCACCTATCCGTGCTGATCGAGACGATGCGGCGCGAAGGATACGAGCTGCAGGTGGGACAGCCTCAGGTGATCTACAAGGAGATCGACGGCCAGAAGTGTGAGCCCATAGAGGAGATGACGATTAACGTGCCCGAGGAGTTCAGCTCGAAGATGATAGACATGGTAACGCGCCGCAAGGGCGAGATGACGAGCATGGAGTCGCAGGGCGACCGCGTGAACATCGAGTTCATGATTCCCAGCCGCGGCATCATCGGCCTGCGCACGAACATCCTGACGGCCAGTCAGGGCGAGGCGATCATGGCTCACCGCTTCAAGGAATATCAGCCGTACAAGGGCGACCTGAACCGCCGGGTGAACGGCAGCATGATCAGCATGGAGACGGGGACGGCCTTCGCCTACAGCATCAACAACCTGCAGGACAGAGGGCGCTTCTTCATCGAACCGCAGGAGCAGGTGTACGCCGGTCAGGTGGTGGGCGAACACGTACATGAGAACGACCTGGTGGTGAACGTCACCAAGGCCAAGCAGTTGACGAACATGAGGGCCAGCGGGTCGGACGAGAAGGCACGCATCATTCCCGCCACGATTTTCTCCCTGGAGGAGGCACTGGAGTACATTAAGGAAGACGAATACGTGGAGGTGACGCCGAAGAGCATGCGCATGCGCAAGATTATCCTCGACCACCTGGAGCGCAAGCGCGCAGGACGCTCTGCCGAGGCCTGAGCCCCGCACTCCGCCCACGCCTCGCAACCGGTGTGAGCTGGCTGCCTGCAAACATACAAGACACTAGCAGCTGCAAACATACAAGACACGAGCTGCCCGCAACATACAAGACACAAACGAAAGGCCCCGCCGCTTTGGCGAGGCCTCTCTTTTTTTGTAGGTCGGGTTCTGCTCTACTTGCCGTCAATCTGCTTCAGGAGCTCGCGGACGGCTGTCTCCAGCTGCAGGTCGGTACCCGTTACGACGGTCTCGGGCAGGTTTAGGACGGGGATGTCGGGCTCCAGCTGGGTGTTCTCGAGGTAGGAGCCGTCGGGCAGCTGATAGCCAACCACGGGAACGCCGAAGACGAGGGAGGCGTCCTGGAGGGTCTCCCAGTTGACGGAGCTCATGGTGCCGGGCACGGGTGCGCCCACCAGCTTGCCCAGCTTCTGATGGCTGTACACCCAGGGCGTGCCGTGGGCGTTGCTGTAGTTGCCCTCCGACTGGATCATAATGCTGGGGTGGTTGTATCGGCGGCTGGGCATGTCGCAAGCCTCGCGGCCGCGGATGACCTGCGTGAAGTACTTGTGGCCCGAGAAGAGGATCTCGATGTCCTCGTGGAGTCGTCCTCCGCCGTTGTAGCGCGTGTCGATGACGATGCCCTCCTTCAGGTTGTACTTGCCCAGGATGTCGGAATAGACGTCGCGGAAGCTGGCGTCGTTCATGCTCTCCAGGTGGACAAACCCCAGGCGTCCGCCGGAGAGGCGCTCCACCTCGGCTGCGCGGCTCTTGATCCAGCGCTTGTAGAGCAGTTCGTTCTGATGCGAGCGGCTGATGGGGAGCACCACTTCGTCCCACTCGCCTGCGCTTCCCTTCAGGCTTACGAGGGTCTTCTTGCCCAGGCACTGGTTCAGGAGCTGCGAGAGGTCGGTATCCTTGCCCACCGGCTGTCCGTTGACGGCCGTGATGACGTCGCCCGCCTTCACCTTGCTCTTGGCGCGGCTGAAGGGACCGCCATCCAGCACGTCGGTTATCTTCATGCCCTCGCCGTCAGACTTCATGTCGTAGAGGAGCCCCAGCTGGGCCGTTGCGTCGCCTCCGGCTGAGGGGTAGAATCGCCCGCCGGTATGGCTTACGTTCAACTCGCCAAGCAGTTCGCTCAGCATCTCGGCGAAGTCGTAGTTATAGGTGATGTGGGGCAGGAAACGTGCGTAGTTCGTTACCATCATGTTCCAGTCGCACCCGTTGTAGTCAGTTCGGAATATCTTCTTGTTGATCTGCTTGGCTATGTGGCGCAGCATGTACTCGCGCTCGTCGGCCAGGTTGAGTCTCATCTTGGCGCTATAGCTGATGCCGGTTATCTTGTCGCCCTTCTCGATCTTCTTCATGCTGCTGCCCAGCGAGTAGAGGTTGCCGTCCTTGTCCATCTGCAGGGCGCCGCTTCCTCCCTTGCTCAGCAGCTTGGTCTCGTGCTTGCGCAGGTCCATCTTCCACAGGTCGGGCTCTCCCTCGAAGGCGGCGAAGTAGTAGAGGCTCTCGCCGTCCTTGCTGACGATGGCGTCACCCAGCCGGCTGCTGTTCGGGGTCAGGCGCACGATTCGTTCCTCCAATCCCTCGAACTCTATCTGAAGCGTCTTGGTGGAGTCGGCATCGTCCTTCTTGTCGTCTTTCTTCTCATCTTTCTTGTCATCCTTCTTGGCGTCCTTCTTGTCCTTGCCGTCCTCCTTGCCGTCAGCTTTCTTGTCCTCCTTCTTCTCGTTCTTCTTCTCGAGTTCCTTCAGCAGGGCATAGTCCTCGGGCGAGAGGCGGTAGCGGTCGTAGGCGTCCTGGGTCAGGAAGGCCAGGAAAACATCGTCCTGACTGCCCCACGAGGCGTGGCTTCGCATGCCGTAGCGTTCGCTCTGGAAGAGGATGGCCTTGCCGTCCATCACCCATCTGGGGTTCCCGCTCATGTATCCGCTCTGCGTGATGGGGTGTATCTCTCCGCCCTCGGCACTCACGATGCCCTGGTCCTGATAGGGATCGCGGCGGTTGGCGATGTAGCTCAGGACGAACCACTTGCCGTCGGGGCTCCACTCGTAGCTGAATCCGCCGTCCTGGCTGTACCATTGGCTGCCGTCCGTAACCTGCGTCACCTTCTTCGACTCGAGGTCCACCACCTTCAGCTTCGTTCGGTCCTCGATGAAGGCCAGCTTCTTGCCGTCGGGGCTGTACTTGGGCTTGCGGCGCTCCACCTGGGAGAAGTCAATCCGTCCCTCCAGCTTGAGGGCGGGCAGCTCGGGGAAGATGCTCTCCTCCTTGATGAGGGTGGCGTTGGCGAAGTTCAGGTCGTCGTCGCGCACGATGCTGGCCTTGAAGAGCTGCCAGTTTCCGTTTCGCTCAGAGGCATAGACGATGGTGCGTCCGTCGGGCGCGAAGTCCGGCTCGGCCTCGGCACCTGCCGTCTCCGAGATGCGGCGCGTAGTGGCATACTCGCTTGTGGTGACGAACACCTCGCCCCGAACCACGAAGGCTATCTGCTTGCCGTCGCTGCTCACCACGGCCTGGCGCGCCCCGCTCGAGAAGCTCAGGTCGCGGATGGCGGGCTCGTCGTCCCTCGTCAGGCTGATGCTCAGCTTCTGCGCCTTTCCCCCGGCCTTCTGGGTGTATATCTCGCCGTTCCAGGTGAAGCAGAGCAGGCCGTCGCGGGCCACGCTGAGGAAGCGTACGGGATGCGTCTTGAAGTTGGTAACAGCCTTCGGAGTATCAGCCTTGGTGCCTCCGCCCTGGGCCTCGCAGGAATAGACGTTCATGCTGCCTCCGTCGCGCTCGCTCAAGAAGTATAGCGTCTTGCCGTCGGGACTTACGGCCGGGTTGCGGTCCTCGCCCGGACGGAGCGTCAGGTTGGTGTGCCTGCCGGCGGCTATGTCGTAGAACCAGACGTCGCGGGTGATGGACGAGGTGTGATGCTTGCGCCACTCGTCTTCATACCCCTTGCAGTCCTGATAGTAGAAGCCCTTGCCGTCGGGGGCAAAGCAGATCATCTCGGCCGGGGTGGCCAGCACCTGCAGGGTGCGCCCTCCTCCGACGGGCACCTTGTACAGCTCGGACAGGCGGCCGGAGGGAAACATAACGCTCTCGGCCGGATCCTGGATCTGCGCCTTGAAGAGCACCCACTTGCCGTCGGGCGAGAAGGCCTGGGGTTCCTCTGCCACACTGTTGAAGGTGAGCCGCGCAGCTGCGCCGCCTCCGGCAGGCATCAGGAAGATGTCCATATTGCCGTGACGGTCGCTGGCGAAGGCTATCTGGCTTCCGTCGGGGCTCCAAACGGGCGAGCACTCGTAGCTGTCCTGGGTTGTCAGGCGCTGTGCCTCGCCCCCGCCCGCAGGTACCTTATATATATCGCCCTTGTAGCAGAACGCCACCTGTGTCCCGTCGGGGCTCACCTGCACATCCCTCAGCCAAAGCGGCGTAACGGCATTCTCCGCCTTTGCGGTTGTCCACATGCCTGCCAGCACGATTGCCAGCACGGCCCTCAAAAGTTGTCTTGTCTTCATTATATTATAATATGTATTGCGGTACAAATTTACGGATAAGACGGGGATATACAAAGCAAAACGAGATTAAATTTGCAAAACCCGGGTTTTTTGGAATTTCCACCCGCCTCCCAAGTGGTAAAATGCCGGCACCCCGTCCTATGAAAAAGGTTCCAACTATCACAGCCGGAACCTTCTCAATGTCAAACTATGTTTCTTCTACAATTATTGGTAGGGACGATCGGGCTCGAACCGATGACCTCTGCAATGTGACTGCAGCGCTCTGAACCAACTGGGCTACGCCCCTAAACCATCAATAACCGGTGCGAAATTACAAAGAACTGCGGGATTACGCAAATTTTTGGACGGAAAAATGCGGAATCATGGCTTCTTTGTGATTTTTTGCACGAAATAGTCCAGGATACGACTTGCCTGCTGGGGCGAAACACTCAGATAATAGTGCCGTCCACCCGGCTCTGCGCGGTAGAGCGAGGAACCCTCGTCCGTGATAGTGATGCGTCCGGGCTCGGAGACCTGGAAGAAGTCGCGGGGATCGACGGCAAACAAAACGGCAGTGAGGTCCCAGGTGGGACGGTCCTCAATCTTCGGCAGGTAGGCCTTGTAGGCATCTACGATGGGGTGGTGATCCGTCCAGCCGAAGTCGTTCAGGATGCTGCTGGCCGGGTACTTGATCTGCAGTCCCAGCTCGAAGGGCGAGGTGTATATCTCGGTGGGCCAGTCGTTATAGACGCGCTGGCAGGCGGGTATGTCGTTCACCACGTTATACTCGTGGAACTTGGCATCCTGCATGTGCCCCGCCATAGTGACGAGGCGCTCCACCTTGCGCTCCACCAGCTGGCGCCCGGTCAGCGGGGAGTACTCGTCGGCCGGGGTGTCGAGCAGCAGGGCCAGGTTGGTGCTGAAGCCCACCGAGACGATGGTCACGGAGTGGTCCTTGGCCCGCGCAAGCAGCTTGCGGTAGAGCTTCGGGGCAGGCAGCAGCTTGCCGTAGTCCTTCAGAGTCCTTTTGTACAGGGGCTTTCCGGTCGCGTCGGTCTCTTCGCACACGACCTGTGTGTAGTTGCTGCCGGCCACAATGCTCTGGTCTGCCCGGTGGCTGAGTCCTATGGGGATGCGGCGCTGCCCGTACCATGTATTGAGCAGGTCGATGAAGCGTGGCGGGAACTGGCCCTCCTTGTTCAGCATGACGGCCATAAGACGGATGTCGCCGTCCTTGGCAAACTTGTAGAGCATATCGATGGCCAGGGCATCGTCGACATCGTTGCCCATGTCGGTTTCGAAAATCACGTTCTGCCGGCGGGCCTGCAAACCTAAGGCGAGGCCCAGTCCGAAGAGGATGACTGCAATTCTTTTCATAGGATTTCTGTTATGGTTGTCGTCAGGGTTTAAACATCCTCCAGGGCTTGCGGTACGTGGGCGCAACGAGCCGGTCGGCAGCTTTGTTGTGGAAGGTGTGCTTCTGGTCGTCGTAGGTAAGCGACTCTCCCGTCCGGGCGGCAATATTTCCCAGGTGGGCATACTTGGCGCAGAAGCTGCCGTTGCTGATGGGGCAGGCGGTATCGAGTCGGCGCGAGCGGATGCAGTCGAGGAAATTGCTCGTATGGTCCAGATGCTCGTCGTTGGTGGGCTTCCAGGTCTGAGCCTCCAGTTTCCCGTCGAGCGGTATTATCTCCATCCCCTCGCGGTTGACGATGAGGGTGCCCTCCGAGCCCTTGAACTCCAGGCCGTAGTTGCGTCCGTAGGGTCCGGACTCCAGTGCGGAGTTGCTCCATTGCATGATGAAGTCGGGGAAGGCATACAGGACGGTGAGCGTGTCGAATGTCTCGGCACAGTTGCGCGGGTTGGCATGATTGGCGCCGGAGGCTACGACACGCTGGGGCATGCCGCTGACGTTCATACCCCACAGTCCCATGTCGAGCAGGTGTACGCCCCAGTCGGTCATCAGGCCGCCCCCGTAGTCCCAGAACATTCGCCATAGGCCATGAATGTAGGTGGAACTGAACTGACGCTCGGGAGCCGGGCCGAGCCACATCTGAAAGTCCACGCCATCGGGCACGGAAGCTTCGCGGCCCATGGTCTGAACGTTCGCGTAGCCGAAGTTGGCCCAGATGTTCACGCGGGCGATCTTGCCCAGGCGTCCGCTGTCGATGTAGTTTTTCATCTCTTGCCAGAGCCGTGAGCTTCGCTGCTGCTGTCCTACCTGCACCACGCGCTGGTAACGCTGCTGCGCCCCGACCATCACGTCGCACTCGGCAATGCTGTTGGCTACCGGCTTCTCCACATAAACGTCCTTGCCCGCAGCACATGCTTCGGCCATCATCAGGCAGTGCCAGTGGTCGGGCGTGGCTATGATTACGGCATCGAGGTCCTTACGCTCGAGCAGGCGGCGGTAGTCGCCATAGAGTTCAGGACGACGGCCCCACGCCTTCTCAGCCTCTGCCGCACGGTTCTGCAACATATTCCGGTCGATGTCGCACAGGCCCACACAGTTTACGCCGGGATGTTTCATCATGTCGGACAGGTCGTACCATCCCATGCTCCTGCACCCGATGAGGGCTACATTGATTTGGTCACTCGCACTCACGCTCGCCCGGAGTGCCTTTGCCCGTAAAACCTCGGGCAGAACTATGCCAGCGGCCATTGCCGTTGCCGTCTGGCGAAGGAAATCTCTTCTTGTTGTCATAAGGCTCATTAGGTTTAAGGTTTGAACATCTTCCAGGGCTTGCGGTATGGTCGGGTAATCAGCCGGTCGGCCACTTTGTTGTGGAAGGTGTGGTGAAGGTCATCGTATGAAAGGGACATTCCAGTACGCGCAGCTATATTTCCCAGGTGGGCATACTTGGCGCAGAGGACGCCGTGTGTGATGGGACAGGCCAGCTGGTCGATCCGGCGCGAACGGACACAGTCCAGGAAATTACCGGTATGCACGACGTGCTCTCCCGGAGTAGCTAGCACCTTCATGGGCTCCATTCTCCCCGACTGCGGGATCACTTCCCACCAGTTGTAATTGGTAACCAGCGTACCGTTCTCTCCCTTGAACTCCAAGCCGTTGATGCTTCCGTAGGGTCCCGAGGCAATGGCGGTATTGCTCCACTCGATGTTGAAATCGGGCAGTTCATACAGGACATCGAGTGTGTCGAACGTCTCGGCCTTGTTGGCTGGGTTAACAAAGTTTCCGCCAACGGCTGAAACGCGCCGGGGCATCTCGGTCACATTCATGTGCCAGAGAGCCATGTCCAGCAGATGGGGTCCCATATCGGTCATCAAGCCACCTCCGTAGTCCCAGAAACATCGCCAGCTCTGGTTTCGCGTCTGGCTATATGGCCGAAGTGGCGCAGGACCCAGCCACATGTCATAGTCGAGTGTAGCGGGAGGTTCTGCATCGGGGGTGGGATTGGTCAGGACGACGTAGGTGAAGTTAGCCCATATCTTTACACGCCCTATGTGGCCCAGCTTCCCACTTGCAATAAACTCATGGAGCTGTTTCCAGTGTTCGGCACTATGTTTCTGCTGCCCAACTTGCACCACCCGCTGGTAACGCTGCTGGGCAGCCACCATGGCGTCGCACTCTCCGATACTGTTGGCGGCAGGTTTTTCAACGTAAACATCCTTTCCAGCCGCGCAGGCATCGGTCATAATAAGGCAGTGCCAGTGGTCGGGCGTGCCGATTATCACGGCATCAATGTCCTGACGCTCAAGCACACGCCGGTAGTCTCGGTACTGGGCGGGGCGTTTACCCCAGTTCTTCTCGGCCTCGGCTGTACGGTTGTCGAGGACTGTCTGGTCCACATCGCATAGAGCCACTAATTGTACTCCTGGATTCTGTAGCATGGCACAAAGGTCAGCCCAACCCATGTTACGGCAACCTATAAGGGCCACGTTTATGGTATCGTTTGCTTTCATAGTTATAGTTAAAGGATTGAGTGTAGTATGCGTTAATATTTGTCGATTAGTTTTTGCAGGTACTTCCGCGTCTTTATCATGTAGTCAGAAGTCCTGTCGCTCATCTCGTACTCTATAGTGATGGCACCGGAATAGCCCTGGGCCTTGAGCAACTTGATGATAGCCGGGAAATCAACATCTCCCTCGGGGATTGGCTTCTCGTGCCCCAAGTGGTAAGGGTCATCGGCCGAGGGGTAAGTGCCGTCCTTGGCGTGCATATCACGTACGAGATGACCGAACTGGCGAATGGCATCTGTGGGATTGGCCTTGCCGTAGAGCAGCAGGTTGGCAGTATCGCAGTTTATGAAGCAGTTGCCCGTGCCGATGTCTTTAATCGTGCGCAACAATGTTGTCGGCGTTTCCTGACCTGTCTCGAAATAAATATCCACACCACGCTCCTTTGCATAGGTCGCCAAATCCTTCATGACAAGGATAAACGACTTGTACTGCTCCGTACTCGGATCCTCTGGTATGAATCCGAAGTGGGAGTGCATGGCTGGAATTCCGGCTTTCTGACAGAAATCGATACACTGACGGTAAACCTTCAACTTCTCTTCCCGGCCTTCGACCGGCGCGAGTCCTATTGTGGAGGGGCCTTCCTTGAAATCCCACACGCAGCGCCCCGGTATGGTAATGACAGTTGTTATCTTGATGCCATACTTCCGGCGTGCCGCAATCAGTTTGTCGATAGTTGCTTGGGAGCGATCTCCTGGAAAGCCGATTTGGCAAGACGTAAAGCCCATCTCGTGCAAGTTCTTAAACGTCGCATCTACATTGCCTTCACCACTGACGATACAACCGATGGTGATGGGAGATACGTTGGATTTCATCCCACCTTTTCTCGCCATGCCAAAGCTCATGCAAGCATGGCTTTGGGCGGTTGGCTTAACGAAAACGTTCTTCTTTGCCATGCCACAATTAGGCATGCTCATAGTAAATACTATGGACAGCAGGATAATTATGCCTTTTGTTGTCTTCATGTTATTTTATTTAAATTGTTTTAATAGTTTCTTTAGTTCCTTCTCAGCCGCCTTTGGTCCTTCTGCCTTCAAGATTCGGGTATACTGACGCGAGATGGAGTCTACCCGAACCTCATCCTGAGGCGTGGCATAAGCATACCGGAATCCCTTCTGTTCATTCCAATGCCCACGGGTGAAATCAGGGACACGGACAGGAGCATTGTCATTATCCATAGACAGACCGCCTAACTCTGCCAGGCAGCACCATTCTGCCAGATCATAGACATCAATATCCAGGGGCAGGCCATGCTGCAGACAATAGACGAGGCGGAGCTCCATGATGAAGTCCATTCCGCCATGGCCTCCAACCTCGCGGGCAACTTTCTGGTATTTGGTTGCTATGGGAGATTCATACTTCTTGACCAAAGCATCAAAATCGGCTTTTGGCATGAACTCATGACCCGATAGATTGTCGGTCGTAATATTGTCTACACCGACCGCCTTCATCTGCTCACTGCTCAGTGCATAGCCTTCCACGGGATACTTATTTGCAAAGCCCTTTGTTCCAGTCAACTGATAGCGACGGTTGTATGGTTGCGGGTTCATGACATCATGCTGAATCTCAATGACCTTTCCCTCAACGGTACGAATGAGAGTAGTGGTGTGGTCGCCGTTTCGATAAGGAGCATCCAGATCGGTCAAGTCCTGCGGGTACTCTTGCACAGCAACAGGACCAGTAACAGGCTTTGTGTCCATAGCCACCAATGTCTTAAAGCGATCACCCCGGTGAATATTTAATAGTTGAGCTACCGGGCCAAGTCCATGAGTCGGATATATATCGCCACGATGTTCTTTATTGTAACGCAAGCGCCAATTATGCCAATAGTTTGTCCAATGCCAAAGACTGTGCAGATAGGCCCCCTCCACATGTAAGATCTCACCGAAAACTCCATTCTGAGCCATATTGAGGGTATTCATTTCAAAGAAATCATAGCAGCAATTCTCCAGTATCATGCAATGCAAACGTTTCTGTTCTGCCAAATTAATTAAGTCCCAGCAGTCTTGAACAGTAAGGGCTGCCGGAACTTCCACAGCAGCATGTTTTCCATGCTCCAAAGCGCACTTGGCCACTGGCACATGATGTTCCCAATCGGTAGCGATATAGACCAGATTAATGTCCTCGCGCTTGCAAAGTTCTTTATAACCGTCTTCGCCATAATAGATATCTGCCTCAGGCAAACCAGCATCGGTTAAGAACTTCTGGCACTTCTCTGCACGTTCCTTCTCATAATCACACAAAGCTACAATGCGAACTCCATTCATGTGAGTCCAGCGCTCCACAGCATAGGGACCACGATTACCCAAACCAACAAACGCAACTCGAACGATTGGCAGAGCCGGGGCAACAAGGTTTAGGGCTGACTCCTGACCGGTAGGACGTTCTGGAGTTTCAACGACAATTGTTCCCTTTTCCCAGTTCCAACGAAGCTGGGCTTTAAGATTGAAAGGTAAGGCCATCATTGTCATCAGAAAAGGAAGAGCCTTCAAAAAAGATATTTTTTTCATAGGTAACAGATTATTATATGTTCAAAATATGATTTTCTTTTTGCCAAAGATATAGATTCCATGATGAGGTGGCCTCGTCAAACGCTGCCCCTGCAGGTTGTATATTTCTTCTGGAATAGTTTGCGAACGATTTGCTCCAACTATTTCTCTTGTCTCGACGTCACAGAGATCTACCTTTTCTATAGTCAGCAGTCCATCGGTTACGCCATTCGTTAGGTCTATTGTCAGTAAATATGTGTCGCCCTCCTGCAGATGTGCCGTACTACGCAGATATACGATTCCATCGGTATGACCCAGGTAACCCTTTCCGATGTCAAACTGCACGTTGCTAAGTGTCAGACGATATTCACTGCCCGTACGCCCCATGAATTGGGGCTCCAGTGTGGCGTAATTGCCATATATGCCGAACTCTACGTACGAGGGATTGAGCTGCTCGCCTACGGTTATCGTTGTCTGATAGATCTGGTCGTGCACTTCGGCTAGGGGGATGGCGCGCTCGGGATCCCACTTCGTGCCGCCGATGTAATATGGTTTCCCAATACTGCCGGCCGGGCCGAGCAGGAAGAGGCTGCCTTGGCCCGAAGCATCCATTGGGCGCAGGGTGGGACGTGCGGTAAGGGAACGCTCGTTCAGGTTAACGGTTACGAGATAGGTGTCGCTTTGCGGCATCAGGCGGAGGTGTCCGTCTTCATCTGGACGGAAGAAATCGGGATCAATATACCACTGCGAGATGTCTTCGCCGTTTAGGAAACTGGCCTCGTAAACCTCGCCTTGAGTGAGAGCGGCGGTAAGGGTGAAGCGTTCCACGCTGGATCGACTCATTTTGTGGCCGCCCAGGGTGAGTATAAGGTCGGGATCCTGGGCGCTGAGGAGCACGGAAACAACGCTCTTGGAGGGTAGGTTCACAGAACCCACGCCGATGCCGCTGACGCCGAAGCACACGGTCTTGGACGACGAACTGCTGTTGGTGGCAATTATGCCATATGTACCGTCTGGATTTTGGAAGCAGGCGTACTGGATGTCGGTTACGCCATTGTTTGTGCCAATGCGCACGGCACCTGGCCTGACAACGGCTGCGATATGGCTGATCATGTAGAAATGACTGTTGGCGGTTACGGTGTGATAGTCGTTCTGGTCGATGTCCAGGGCACCGTAGCAGGTGGTGCACCCGCCGTCGAGGTTGGGGCCTTTGTTCAGGTCGAGCATGTAGTTCCAGACGAGGACGGCGCTGCAGTAGCGGTTCACCGTAGCGATGACGGTCTGCTCGGTATCGTAGAGCAGGCGCGCGCTGAGGTTGCGTCCGTCGTTCCACTCGCCGATGCTAGCCTCGGTGAATATCATATCCTGGAGGGGCGCCTTCTGGTGGATGTCGTCGAGCTCGGAGGGACTGCCTCCGTAGTTATGCCAGGCCGAGCCGACAATGAGCTCACGACCCTGCAGGCTCTCGCCCAGGGCATCATAGACCTTGATGGGGTAGTCTAGCTGGTCCGATTTGCCATCATAGTTATAGTTGTGGTCGAAGACGTATATCTTCGTCTGCAGTCTTGCCTGCGCGAAGGCGGGTGCTAGGTGCTGCAGGAAGGCGGCCTGTTCGTTCCATGGCATGAGCAGGGAGGCGCAGTTACCGCCGTTGAGGGGCTCGTTTTGGGGTGTTACGGCATAGATCGGTATGCCCTGTGCCTGGAAGGCCTGCACAAAGCGCACGAAATACTGGGCATAGTCAGCATAGTAGCGGGGATTGAGGTGACCGCCCGTCCAAGAGTTATAGGCTGACTGGTCACTGAGGCTGCGTACCTTCATCCATCGGGGACAGGTCCAGGGTGCGGCGATGATCTTCAGCTGAGGATTTATCTGCAGGATTTCTTTCAGGATGGGAATGACAAAGTCCGTCTCGTCTTTCTGCAGGGCGAAGTTGGAGAGTCCCTGCTTGTCGCAGAGCGTATATTCGGTACTGCTGAAATCGCTGCATCCGATGCTGATGCGCACGTAGCTGCATCCGTATCCGGTCGTGGCGCTGAAGGTGCGGCGAAGCAAGGCCTGGCGGTCGCGCGGCTGCATCCTGAGCAGGTTGTAGCAGGCACTATAGGTCATGGCATAGCCGAAACCTTCCATTGTCTGGTACTGCTCAGAGGGCCGTAGGATGACGGAACTGCCGGAGATTGTGCTACGCGTCTTCTTGACCGCCATCTCCATTAGCTTCTTGCCGTCGGCGGTGGTGGTGTAGGTCTGGTAATATTGGGCCCGCAGTGCCGATGCACAGCACAGCAGAAGGAACAGAATTGTTTTTCTTAATTCATAATTCATAATCCATAATCCAAAATTCATAATCCATAATCCAAAATTCATAGTTCATTCCTAGCTTCTAACCAGTATTTTCCTACTCTGTCGGATGTGCTGACCCTCAATCTCCAGCAGATAGAGGCCAGGCCAGGGAGCATTCCAACTGACTTGGGTACCTTGGAGCGTAGCCATTTGAAGTCCGCCTGGTGAGTGGATGGAAACCGTAACGGGCTCGTCGGATGTGATGTTGAGGGTACTCCCACGAGCTACGACTGAAACACCGGACTGCTGTGCCGACTCTACTCCCTCTGGTAGATCGGTGCCCAGGTACTCGCCTGTGACGGTCTCCAGGAAGACATTGCATGTAATGCGGTAGTAGCCATCCTCACCGATTGTCCACTTGTAGTCGTTGGAGTTGTTGTAAATCGCCTGGCGCGCTTTTAGGATAGAGGCATCTTGTCGGTAGGGGTGGAGCGACTTTGGCCCCCATCCGTACTGCCCCAGTATCTTGAAGCGCTTAGACTCTACGTTGCTTGTATAGTTCTTCAGTTCGCCCACCCAAGTCCATTCGTAGGGGTTCAAGGGGTTCTGTACCATCGGCTTGCCAGCATCCAGTTGCCAGCCGCCTTGCCCATCCTGGGTACAGCCACCAACGATCCAGGTCTCGTACCACCAGGTGAAGAGTTCTCCGCTGACAGTTCTACTGGACGTAGATACGGTGAAGCGGTAGTTATTGGCGGCGAAGGGCACTGTCCATGCTGCGTTCTCTGGAGAGGCTACGGGAGAGCAGGAAATGCCACTGTTTACAATTGTGCTGCCAACTAGTCTGGGTGCATAATAGTGGGTGGTGGGTCGAATCTCGCTGGTGTTGATGATATAAAGCTCGCCAGGCTCCAGGGGACCGTGGAATTTGAAGGTGCCGTCTTCCCATTTCTCTAAAGGAATGACCTCTCCGCCTGGCACGGCGCTGCCGGTTACATAGAGAGTGGTCTGAGCCCGCACTCCTTCGTTGACCATTTCATCATCTTCCTCTTTTGGCAGGCAGGGCAGTTCCTGGGCACCCTCCAACCTGAGCACAATTTCGCGGTCGCAGGTTGTAGGGGGCACCAGCACGGTTAACTCGCCGGTCGTTTCCTCATATGAAATCTGTTCCTGACTCACCGCCTCGCCGTTCAGTGTGATGCTTTGGGGTTGTTTGGCCTGCCCCAGGAAAACGATGCGCCAAGAGCGTTGGACGGGAATGCCTTCGTAGGTACCTTCGCGAGGAGCTATACGTAGCGTCAGACCATTGGCGCTATGCGTTTGGGTGAAATAGGTGTTGGCCACTTTTCCCTGGACATAGTCCTGATTCGTGCCATCGTCTTCGTAGAAACGACCCGTTCCGTCGGCTCCCGGTACGGCAAAAAGTAAAATCTCATCAGGCGTGGTCTGTACAGTACGCTGCACAGAATAGTTCACGATGACGGCTCCCGGACGGTAATAAACGGGAAACTCATCGGTGGTAAAGCTGCCGGTGAACGTAGTACCCCCCTCGCGAAGGGTATGGTTCGTGACGTCCCACCATTGCCCTTGGGGTAACCAAATGCGGCGCTGGCTGAACCCGTCTTCTGAGGGTGTATAAATTGGTGCCACCAAAATGTCCGGACCGAACATATACTCGTCTTCGAAGCGGTAGGCATTGTTCTCCTCGGGCCAGTCGTAGTAGAGCGGACGGTTCATGCCAACCCCCGTCTCGTAAGTCTCGCGTGCCGCGGTGTAGAGGTAAGGGAAGAGCTGATAGCGCAGGCGAATAGTCTGGCGTAACTGTTCGAAGTTCGGATATTTCCAGATGCGGCGCTCCAGCTTGCTATCGTTTGTGGCATGAGTGCGGAAAATGGGAGTATAGACACCAAACTGTAACCATCTCTGTAATAATTCAGGATCATTGTTGCCACCCTGATGGCCGCCCAGGTCGTGGCCAAAGTAGTCGTAGCAGACATTGCTGGCCGTACTGGTGAAGGAAATTTCATAGGCCAGTGTGCTCCAGGCCGCCCAGGCATCGCCAGAGAAACAGATTGGGTAGCGGTGGCTGCCCAGGCCGCCCCAGCGGTGATAAATGACGGGGCGAAGCTCGGGACGGTTGCGTCGCATATCCTCGAAGAAGACGTGGTTAATCCAGAACGTCTCGCCTAGACCCGGTACATCGTCCACCAGAAGGTGTTGTTGCCAGTCTTGCCACCAAAAGTCCACGCCCAGTTCTTCATGCGGACGAATGATGTCCTTGAAGAATGCCTTGTAGAAATTGTAATCCTCAATCTTCCAGGGAATGGTTCCCGTAAAATCGCTTCCAAGTCCCAAGTCGGCTTTCAGAACCTTATAATTATCTTCATGACTGCCCACTCCGTCGGCAGGATGCAGGTTCAGTGCCGTCTTCACACCGTGGTTGTGCATGTAGTTTATCAAGTTCTTAGGGGTGGGGATGAGTGTCTTGTTCCAGCTCCATCCCGTCCATCCGCTCTTGTGCCAGTCCATATCCATAATGAGCACATCCATCGGCACATCGTTATTCTCCGCGTCACGTATAATCTGCTGGAACTCGGTCTGTTTGTAGGCCCAGTAGCGGCTATACCAATAGCCGAAGATGTACTTCGGAGGCATGGGGACACGCCCTGCCACCTTGATGAAGTCGCCCAGGCACTTCCGGTATTCGTGGCCGTAGCCCAGGAAGTACCAGTCGGTTGCATTCTTGTCCACGGGCTCGCCCCACCAGAGGAAACCGTCCTCGTTCGGAACCAGGGCAAACGTTGTGCTGCCGTCTCCGCGCTTTGTCTTCGGACTCTCGTCGATGATGGCCCATCCGGCTCTTGAGAGCAGTCCCTTTTCCAGGTCACCGCGTCGGCTGTCGCCCCAGGCCTGGTCAAGAGTGCGGTTCGTACCCATCAGATTCACAGCATCGTCCTTGCCGGGGTACCAGATGACTTCCTGTCCGTTCATGTAGAAGGTGATGGACAGATTGTCGGGCTTCTTGTCCGTAGCCTTGGGCACTGAGCCCTCCTTGTAGCGCAGGGTCAGATGCTCTGTTTGAATGGTCAGGTAGCCGTCCGCGGTCTCAGCGGTAAAGTTGGGCACAGGCAGGCGACGGTTCACTACGGTAAAGGTGGCGCGGTCCTCGAACTGTGCATTGCTGCTGTACTGAATGCGTATCATTTGACTGGTGAGTACCGTAAAGCGTACGTTCCCGCTCACCACGACAGCTGCCGGGTCGGCAACAGGGTTCCACGACTCCTGAGCCTGCAGGAAAACTGGAACCAATAAGTGAGCCGCCAGCAACAATGTTTTTTTTATGAAGTTCAAAGGATTATTCATAAGTGTATTCTATCAAAGTCTCTTAACCTCCTTTATTTCGTCTATTTTCTTTAAATCACGACAAATTGTCTGCAAATTGGAAACGTCATGGACTTCCAAAAGGATTTCTCCCTGGAATATGCCATCCTGTGCTTCGATGTTAAGCCGCTTCATATTTACATTTAGCTGACGAGAAAGAACTTCCGTGATTTGATGCATTACGCCTAAGTGATCTATCCCTTCCATGTGAATTGTTGCGGGGAAAAACAATTGCTTATGAGTATCCCAGTTTGCAGCCAGAATGTGATTGCCGTCGCTTGCCTTAAGTTTGTCTGCAATGGGGCACTGACGTTTGTGGATAGTTATGCTGTTTTTTTCGTTAATATAACCCAGGACATCATCACCTGGGATTGGACGGCAGTGCTCACAGATAATATAATGCCCGATTGTCTCCTCGTTCAGGAGAAGCGTTTTCTTGCGGTCCATTGTCCATTGTTCATTGTTCATTGACCATTGGTCTGATGACTGTATCCCTTCTGCATGCATGAAGGGAATATAGCGCCGCCAGGCGCGACGGGTCTGAAGAACTTTCCGGTCAGGTGAAGACAGCGTTATGGTTCCATTCCCTATTGCCAATAGCAGTTCCTCTCGGGAGGAAAAACCATGAAGCTGGCGCAGACGATCAATATTTACACTGTCTGGCTCCTTCTCAATTTGTTTAAAGAATTCTGTTAACAAATCCTCTCCATGCTTCTGCTTTTCTCTTTCCTCGCGACGGAGAATGGCCTGAACTTTACCCCGGGCCTTAGCCGTAGTGACGTATTCCAGCCATTGCGGTTCAACCTTTTGTTCCCTGGATGTCAGAATTTCCACCTGATCGCCGCTCTCCAATCGGTGATTGATGGAAACCAGACGATGGTTTACTTTTGCAGCAATGCAATGCGTGCCTAAGAAGGTGTGAATATTGAAGGCAAAATCGAGAACTGTACTTCCTGCAGGCATTGTTTTGAATTCACCTTTAGGCGTCACCACGAAAATCTCACTGGCATACAGGTTCAGTTTAATCGCATCAAGGAAATCTATTGCATTTGGCTGAGGGTCGTCAAGTATTTCCTTTATTGTACCGAGCCATCGGTCAAGCTCGTTCTCGCTGTCTTCGATCGTGCCTCCTCCCTCCTTATATTTCCAATGAGCAGCAAATCCCTGTTCGGCCATGTCATCCATTCGACGACTTCTTATCTGGACTTCTACCCAGCGCCCGGTCTTGCTCATCAATGTGGTGTGCAGAGCCTGATAACCGTTTGTCTTCGGGTGGTTTATCCAGTCACGGAATCGCTCCGGATGAGGCTTGTATATCCGGCTACAGACTGAATAGATTTGGAAGCAACGTGCGTTTTCATCTACACCATCCTCTATCTCAAAAATAATCCTGACCGCCAGAATGTCATAGATTTCCTCGAATGAGACATGTTTGTTTTGCATTTTGCTCCATATACTATAAGGAGTTTTTATGCGAGCCTTTATTTCATATTTCAGTCCGATTTGGTCTAAACTCTCGCGGATAGGCTGGGTGAACTGCTCAAATATCTCATGCAGATGCCCCTCCATACTTGCCAGCCTGTCCTTTAGCTGCTGGTATTCTTCGGGATGTTCATATCGGAAACTTAGGTCTTCCAGCTCCTCTTTCACTTTATTCAGTCCCAGACGATTTGCCAGTGGCGCATAAATGTACAGCGTTTCTCCTGCGATTTTATATTGCTTGCCCGGGAGCTGGCTTCCCAAAGTACGCATATTATGTAAACGGTCAGAGATCTTGATGAGGATTACCCGGATATCGTTACTCATCGTCAGCAGGAGTTTCTTGAAGGACTCTGCCTGTGCAGAAGCTTTGTCACCGAAGATTCCACCTGAAATCTTTGTCAGCCCATCCACGATTTCGGCTATTTTCGGCCCGAAGAGATTTGCAATGTCCTCTATTGTGTAGTCCGTATCTTCAACTACATCATGAAGTAACGCTGCACAGATGCTGGTGCTCCCTAATCCGATGGACTCACAGGCGATCTGTGCCACCGCAATAGGATGCATGATATATGGCTCGCCCGAGAGACGACGGACTCCTTTATGGGCCTGCTTCGCAAAGTTATAAGCCTTGTCGATAATTTCAACATGCTTGCGGTGATGCGAGTTAAGGTAGGTCTCCACCAAATGCTGGTAGGCCTCGCTCACCATTTTCTCGTCTTTAATCTCTCTCTCCGTCATAGTATCATTTTACTCACTTCACTCTCAATTTCTGCCCGGCCCTGATATTTGTCCCTCTCAGTCCGTTAAGTTGTTGCAGCTTACGCACCGTAGTATGGTTCCGACTGGCGATAGCTCCCAGGGTGTCTCCGTTTTTCACTGTAACCGTTTTCCTTCCAGAGGTAGAAGCGGCTGTTTTTTTCTCAGGTGTCGAAACATCCACTACAGGCCTGTTTTTTACCATTCCTGCTACCGGCTTCACATAGACCGAGTCACCGGCTTCAAGAAAAGCCGAGATATGCTGAGCCTGCATTCTTAAAGTGCAGGGACGCATATTCCCGGGAACGAGCATCGTACGATATTGGGGATTCAAAGCCTTCAGTTCATCAAACCCCACACCGCAAACGGCCTCAATCTGCTCCATCCTGACATCTTTTGCCAGCGACAATGTATCAGTTCCCATGGGAAGTGTTGTATTTACAGGGCAGATATTGTGGTCGCAGTAATAGTTCATGATATAATTTGCCGCAATGAAGGCAGGCACGTAGCCCTGAGTCTCACGCGGCAGATATGGGTAGATCTTCCAGTAGTCCATAACCCCGCCTGCCCGTTTTATGGCCTTATTTACATTTCCCGGTCCGCAGTTATAACTGGCAATCACCAGGGTCCAGTCGCCAAAGATGTCATAAAGGTCTTTCAGATAATGGGCTGCGGCATAACTCGACTTTATGGGGTCTCTTCGTTCGTCAATAAGACTGTTCACCTCCAGTCCGTATTGTTTACCTGTGGTAATCATAAACTGCCACAACCCGGCTGCACCCACTCGGCTGGTCGCACTTGGGTTCAAGGCGCTCTCGATAATCGGCAGATACTTCAGTTCCAAAGGAATCTGATAGCTCTCGAGGGCCTCCTCGAAGATGGGGTTGTAAAAATTTGAGGCACCCAGCATAATACTGACGGTGCGGCGCAGGCGTCCGCTATACTGGTCTATGTATCTGCGAACGATGTCATTGTATGGCATTTCAATGACATTGGGCAGACGTTGCAGTCGACTGATATATACCTCAGGCTCAAAGGTGGGATTCTCGCCCGTTGTCTCGCAGTTCTCGTCGAAGGTCAGGAAATTCCTCACGCTCCAGTCGCGCAGTAAACTGTCTATTTCCTGAATCTGCATGCCTTCAGGCAATACCAGGCTGTCTCCCTCGGCCACGATGGCTTCCCCATTCTCCACCGCTTCCTGGCCAACGGCATTTGTGCTCGTCAGCCAGCCTAGAATGAGGAGTAAAGATATGCTCTTGGTCTTCTTCATCTCAATATCCTAATTTTTTTCTTAACCTAATCTAACTTTTCTCTAAAATGCCAATACGCATCCCAGGCCGTATGACGTGGAATGGTACTTATTTCCGGGCAGGCCAGTCTCAATGACGGCCGGTTCCAGTCTGAGGCTCAAATCCTCGTTTATGTCAAACGACGACAGTTCGGCATCGACATAGGCGTCGATGACGGAAATCAGGTAGACCCCGGCAAAGGCGAAAATGCTGAGGTCGCGGAAACGCCGGAAGTGGTTCTTCTTGTTCTTGAAGATTGTCTTAAAGCGTTCCTCCTTGCCCGAAATGTCATATCCTATCGGCAACATCTTCATGTAGCTCTGCGTTCCAGGGTCGCTGTCCATTATGTCCAAATATGCCTGCTGGTAGTCGTGCAACATCATGTTGTTCCAGGTCAAGGCATAAGTACAGCCCAAAAAGCCGCCATAGACAATGGGCAGCTTCCAGTATTTCCGGTTATAGATCTGTCCGCCGCCGGGGAAGACCAGTGCCAGCCACATGGAACGGATGGGGTCTGGCCGGAAGTGACTCGACGGGGCGGGAGTCAGAGCACGGTGTAGCAGGCTGTCGGCATAGGCTCCCAGTCTAGTGGAGTCTGCCAGCAACGAGTCGGCCAACTGGTCTTTAATCTTTTCCTTTAACGGTTTAGACTTCAGCGAATCCTTGACTAGGGAATCGGGCTTTTCGGCTGCCTGACGCATCAGGGCCGAATCGGGCACTTCCGTCAGCCGGCCTTTACGGCGATGACCAGTTGCCGTTTTCCGGTCGCGCTTCACTTCTTGGGGAATCGAGTCGTTGACCGTCTGTGCCCGAAGCTCAGCCGCCCAGTTTGCGCATCCCCACAGGAAGCATAGCAGCAGGAGCCGCTTCATCATCACTATGTATCTTACCCGTCTCAATGCTTCAATTGGTCCAGCAGTTCGATGATGCGCTCCAGCTCGCGTTCGTTGGCAAAAGATATGCTAATCTTTCCGCGCCCCTTTTCGGAGCAGGTCAGCTGTACCTTCGTCTGGAAAAAGTTGCTCAGGCTGTCCTTCAGCGCAGAAAACTCGTCGCTCAACCGACCTCCTTTCGGACGGATTGACTTTCCGCCCGTCACCTTCACGGAAGCGCCTTCATTCAGGCCCTTCACCAGTTCCTCGATGCGCCGTACACTCATTTTCTCCTTCTGCATTTCGGCAAACACCTTCAGCTGCAGAGCAGGATCGTCAAGCGAGAGCAGGGCACGGGCGTGTCCCATGTCTATTTCGCGGTTCTTCAGCGCCATCTGTATCGTGGCCGGCAGCTTCAGCAGGCGGAGGTAGTTGGTTACCGTGGCACGGTTCTTGCCCACCCGGTCGCTCAACTGCTCCTGAGTCAGCCCGTATTGCTCGATCAGGTGCTGGTAGGCTAGGGCTATCTCCAGAGCTGTCAGGTCCTGTCGCTGAATGTTCTCCACCAGCGCCATTTCCATCATATTCTCGTCGTCCACAGTCCGGATATAGGCCGGGATGCGTGTCAGGCCGGCTATCCGACTGGCTCGCCAGCGACGTTCGCCGGCTATGATCGTATATGTGCCGTCGCCCATATCGCGGAGGGTGATGGGCTGTACGATGCCAATCTGCCTTATGCTGCTGGCCAGTTCCTGCAGGCCGTCTTCGTCGAAATCCCTTCTCGGCTGGTCAGGGTTCGGTTCTATCTTGTCCAGGCTCACCTCCGAAATGTTCGATGAGCCTTCCGTCTTAACGTCGTCCATGCTGATGAGGGCATCCAGTCCCCGTCCCAGCGCATTATATTTCTTTTTTACTGCCATAGTTTCTCTGTTCTCTGTATTTATTTCTCGTTTTTCTCGTTTTTCTCGATAATCTCCTGTGCCAGGGCCAGATGAGCCTTTGCACCCACCGAGTCGGCGTCGTAGAGGATGGCGGGCACGCCGTGTCCGGGTGCCTCTCCCAGCTTCACATTACGCTGTATGACGGTCTTGAAGACCAACTCGCGGAAGTGGCGCTTCACTTCGTCGTACACCTGATTTGCCAGACGGAGCCGGCTGTCGTACATCGTCAGCAGGAAACCCTCGATTTCCAGTTGGGGGTTCAGCTTGCGCTTCACGATCTTGATGGTATTCAGCAGTTTGCTGATTCCCTCCAGGGCGAAGTACTCGCATTGCACGGGTATGATGACGCTGTTGGCGGCCGTCAGGGCATTGACCGTAATGAGTCCCAAGCTGGGACTGCAGTCAATCAGCATGTAGTCGTAGTCTTCGGCCAGAGTGGCCAGGGCGTTCTTCAGGACGCGCTCGCGGTCTTTGGCATTCAGCATTTCTATCTCGGCCCCCACCAGGTCAATGTGCGAGGGTATAATGTCCATTCCGTCTATATCGGTGGTATAGATCGCTTCGCGAGGGTCGACATGGTCCATCAGGACGTTGTACAGGGAGCATTCCACCTGAGTGACATCTACTCCCAAGCCCGATGAGGCATTTGCCTGAGGATCGGCGTCGATGAGCAGGACGCTCTTCTCCAAAGTTGCCAACGAGGCGGCCAGATTCATGCTCGTGGTCGTCTTACCCACTCCACCCTTCTGATTAGCTATTGCAATAATTTTTCCCATATAATTACCTATTTTGGGTGCGAAGATAATATTTTCTTTTGAAATATCCGCCCAGTTTAAACAATTTTATTACTTTTGCAGTCCTAAATTTGGATTATTTATGAAAAAGAAGCCACTTATACTGATTACAAACGACGATGGAGTGCACGCTCAAGGCATTCGCGAGCTTACCGAGTTAATGATGAAATTAGGCGAAGTTATTGTCGTCGCTCCCGACTCAGCCCGTTCGGGTTCGGCATGTGCCATAACGCCTGTTCAACCTGTACGCCTCGAGATGCTCAGCCGGTCTGAAGGCCTCTCCGTCTGGTCCTGTTCCGGCACACCCGTCGACTGCGTAAAGCTGGCGTTGGAGAAGGTAGTGCCCTACGAGCCCGATTTGTTGGTCAGCGGCATCAATCATGGCGACAATGCCTCCATCAGCCTTCATTACAGCGGCACCATCGGAACCGTTCTCGAAGCCTGCATGAAAGGCATACCCGCCATAGGCTACAGCCTGCGTACGAGAGAACAGGAATGTGACTTCTCGCCATACCGAAAAATCATTACTCAAATTGCGCAGAGCGTTTTGGCGGACGGACTGCCGCAAGATGTCTGCCTTAATGTGAATTTTCCTGTAACCGACCGTCTGCAGGGCGTTAGCGTCTGCCGAATGGCCCGCGGAAGCTGGCAGCAGGAGTGGCGACAGACGGAACGGGAGGGCGAGTATACACTTACCGGATTCTTTACAAATCTGGAGCCTGAGGCAAGCGATACGGACTACTGGGCGCTGGACCATAACATGGCAGCCATTACCCCCTTGCAGCTGGACATGACGCACTATCCGTCTCTCAACCGGAAATTCACGACCGACCTGTAACCCTTCCGCTTCAGGCAAAGGCAAGTTGCAAGCTATAGTTTCCCTAACTGGACTCTAATTGAACTCTAATTGGACTCTATTTGGATTTATGTATATCTCTAGTTCCTCTCTAGTTCCTCTCTAATTCCTCTCTAGTTCTTGAAAGTAGAGATGTAGATGAATATAAGAGGAATACACTATGAGCATTTCATGAACAACAAGCGAGATTTCAGTAGAATAATATAATGATGTATAAGATGAGAAACAGAATGATTTTCCTCTTTTCCGTGTGGTGCGCCTGGGCGATGGCTGAGGGTGCAGACACGCTGGATATAACGATGATGGAGGCCATACGCCTGGCACAGGAACAGTCGTCGGAGGCACAGGCCGCCCGTCATCAGCTTGAGTCGGCCGAGTGGTCGTACCGCTACTACAAGGCGAACTACCTGCCTTCGGTATCTCTCTCTTCTTCGCCCAACCTGAACCGGCAGCTGAACAGCATAACGCAGAACGACGGCACAAACGTGTTCGTCCAACAGAACCAGCTGAGTACCGACCTGTCGCTGAGCATAACGCAGAATGTGGCGCTGACGGGCGGCAGCTTCTTCCTGCGCAGCAGTCTGCGGCGGCAGGATGAGTTCCACGACCATCTGCATGCCTACAGCAGTACGCCCTTCCAGGTGGGTTACCAGCAGAACCTGCTGGGCTACAACAGCCTGCGATGGGCACAGCGGACAGAGCCTTTGCGCTACCGGAGGGCGCTGAAGCAGTATCGCGAGACGATGGAGCTAGTGGCTTCGCGGGCCAGCAGCTACTTCTATTCGCTTGCATCTGCCCAGACAGAGCTTGACATCGCGCGGCAGAACCAGCAGGTGGCCGACACGCTGCACCGATATGCTCAGGGGCGCTACGGCATAGGCACGATAACGGAGAACGACATGCTGCAGCTGGAGGTGAACAAGCTGTCTGGCGAAGCAGACCGGATGGATGCCGAGATATCTGTCGATGAGGCGATGCAGACGTTGCGCAGTTTCCTGGGTTTCCGCCAAGATGTTGTTCTGCGCGTGGTGCCCGATACGGTAATCCCGGACCATCAGCTTTCGGTGGACGAGGCACTGGCGGCTGCCCTGACGAATAGTCCGGACCCCGACTACTACGAGCTGACGCGGCTGGAGGGTCGCAGCAACCTGGCTCAGGCAAAGGCCAACCGCGGACTGCGGGCCGACCTCTACGTGCAGTTCGGACTCTCACAGACTGGCCCGACGATAGGTGAATCGTACCGTCACCCCCTGAATCAGGAGTATGCCAGCCTGGGCATTCAGCTTCCCCTGCTCGACTGGGGTCGCGGAAAGGGCCGGGTGCAGGTGGCCCGTTCGCAACTGGAGCTGACGGAGACGCAGGCCGAGCAGGGTATGATGGACTTCCGGCTGAACGTAATGAAGATGGTACGCCAGTTTAATGTTCAGGGTCATCGCGTAGAGGTGGCCTGGCGCAAGCGGCAGACGGCCCTGCGCCGATATGAGGTAGCGCGCTGGCTCTACGTCCAGGAGCGCACAACTCTGCTGGAGTTCAATAACAGCGTGGTGGAGAAGGATGGTGCCCAGCGGGCTTACATTTCGGCCCTGCGCACCTACTGGAACCTCTACTACGGCCTGCGTAGTATGTGCGGAACGGAGATATTTGGGGAAAAGGACTAGGCCGTCCTAGGAAAACCTAGGGCTTCCTAGCAAGAAAACAGAGTAAGAAACAAAAATAAAAGAACGATATGGATATCAAGTTGAAGAAAAGGCCGTGGTACGTCCGTTATCGCGGGTATCTGGCAGCGGCAGTTTGCGTGCTGGCCCTGATGGTTTATGCCGCTGTGCAGTTGGCAGCCCCCTCGCACAGGCAGGTTAGTGTGGAAGAAGAGCAGGTGGCTGTCGTCAAGAAGCAGGACTTCCTGGAGTTCCTGGACGTGGACGGCACTGTGCAGCCCATTTCCGTCATCCGCGTGAATGCTCAGGAAAGCGGAATGGTGAAGCGCATCGTGGCCGAAGACGGACAGCAGATGAAGGAGGGTGATACGCTGCTGGTGCTCTCGAACGCCAACCTGGAGGCCGAGATGCAGGAACAGCAGATGAAGTACGAGCAGCAATGCCTTGGTTTCCGCCGGCAATTGCTGGAGATGGAGCAGAAGGGCATTACGCTGAGGCAGCAGGCCCTCCAGACGCGATATGAGATGCAGCGACTGGAGAAGAGCTTCGCCCTGGAGGAGGACGAGGCCCGGATGGGTGTGAAGAGCAAGGCGCAGCTGGAGGTGGCGCGCGATGAGTATGAGTTCCAGCGCCAGAAGACGGCCCTTGCCATGGAAAGCCTGCGGCATGACTCGCTGCTGAACGTGATGCAGCACCAGCTTGTAGAGCAGCAGATGGAGGGCGAGAGGAAGCAGATGGAACGGCACCGCAGCAGGCTGAGCCATCTGGTAGTCCTCTCACCCGGCGCAGGCCAGCTGGGCGGACTGAATGCCACAATCGGGCAGCAGATATCCAGCGGAGGAACGGTGGGCGAGCTGAGCGTTTTGACGAGCTACAAGGTATCGGCCCGGCTGAACGAATACTACGTGGACCGCATTACGACCGGCCTGAAGGCCTCGACAACGCACCGCGGGAAACGATACGACCTGCGCCTGAATCGCGTTCTGCCACAGGTTCAGGACCATGCCTTCAGCGTCGAGCTGATCTTCCAGGGCGAGCTTCCGCCGGACATCCGGGTGGGTAAGTCGCTACGTCTGAAGCTGGAGCTGGGGTTGCCCGAGCAGGCACTGGTCATCCCGCGCGGCAATTTCTTCCAGCATACCGGCGGGCAGTGGGTGTTCCGCATCGACCAGAAGGACAAAAGCAGGGCCACCAAGGTGCCCATCACGCTGGGGCGGCAGAACCCGCTGCAGTATGAGGTGCTCGACGGCCTGCAGGAGGGCGACTGCGTAGTCATCTCGGGCTACGATCAGTTTGGCGAGGTAGAAGAACTCCGCATCGACTGAGGCGCTTGGTCCCTCAGTGCGGATGCAAATTTACACAGGCCCAGGAGTATATTTCCTGCAGTTCCGGCAGAATTTTTCCTTCGGCCCGGTTTCTTTTTTTTCCCTTGGTCGGTGTACTTTTCTGCCCCGATTCCTTTGATATTAATGCGGGAAACCGTATCTTTGCAGGCGAAAACATCCAATAACAGAGCTTATGAAGACGAAGAGACTCTTCCTTTCCATCCTGCTGAGCCTTACTGCCATCCTGGGCATGCAGGCACGCGATTTCTATGTTTCCCCTTCGGGAAGTGACCAGGCAGACGGTTCGCGCAAGCATCCCTGGCTGTCTCCGGTAGCGGCTGCAGAGAAAGTCATGAACTTTATGCGCAGTAATCCCATAGAGGATGTCAGGCTGATTCTGATTGCCGGCGAATACCTGCTGGAGCGCGGCATCGCACTCGACGGCACAGGCCTCACCAATCGCCTGACTATCATGGCCCGGAAGGGTGATACTGTAGTGCTGCGCGGAGACAGACAGCTGGGGAACTGGAAACCCGTAGCCGACGAGGCATTGCTTTCGCTATGGCCTGAGGAGTGCAGGGGGCACGTCTGGCAGACAGACCTGGCCGCCCTGGCCGACATGGGCGAACCGACAGGGGAGACGAACAGGGCAGACCTTTACCGGAACGGGAAGAGGCAGACGCTGGCCCGATGGCCAAACCAGGGATTCACCCATGCAGGCCAGGCTCTAGGCAGCACAGAATTGCCGCCCACGTGGAAGAATACCCACGGCACGAAGGAGGGCATACTGGAATACCGGGAGAGCCGCATAGACCGGTGGGCAAAGGAGGCCGAACCATGTCTCTTCGGATACTGGTTCTGGGACTGGGCCGAACAGTACCACAAGTTGGTAAAGGTAGATACGGCGCACCGGCGCCTGGAGATGGCCCAGCCCTATCATATCTACGGCTACGGAGACAACTGCCGTTACTACGGGCTGAATCTGCTGTGCGAGCTGGACAGCGCCGGCGAATACTACATCGACCGGAAGAGAAGTCAGATTTACTACTACCTGCCCCAGGATGCCGACCTGCAGCAAGACGAGCTGACCCTTTCCCTGCTTTCGGCACGTTATATGCTGAGTGTCAGGAATATGGAGGGCTTCAGAATGGAGGGCCTCACCCTGAGGGGCGGACGCGGCGGAGGCGTGGAGATCAGCGCAGGTAGGGACTGTGTGCTCAAGGAGTGCGCCCTGCTTCAGATGGGGCAGACGGCTGTGAATATCTCGGGCGGCTGGAATCACAGGGTGGAGGACTGTCTCCTGCAGGAACTGGGACACGACGGCATCAAGCTCTTTGGCGGGAACCGGCGCACCCTGGAGCCCGCGGGACACGTTGTAACGGGTTGTACGGTTCGGGACTTCTCGCTCTACCGGCGCACCTATCAGCCGGCTGTCATCATGAACGGCACCGGCTTCACTATCAGCCATAACCTGTTCCAGGGTTCTAGCTCGTCGGCGATGCGCATCGATGCCAGCAACTGCCTCGTGGAGTACAACCAGGTGTTCGACGTGGTGAAGGAGAGCGACGACCAGGGCGGCATAGACATGTTCTTCGACTACTCGCGCCGCGGCGTCGTCATCCGCTACAACCATTGGCGCGACATAACGGGCAGCATGCTATGCGGAGCGGCAGGAGTGAGGTTGGACGACATCATCTCCGGAGAAACCATTTACGGTAATGTCTTCGAGCATGTGGGAGGCAGCCAGTTCGGCGGGGTGCAGATTCACGGAGGAAAGGACAATGTGGTGGAGAACAACCTGTTCTACGACTGTGTCCGTGCCGTGAGCTTTACGCCCTGGCCGCAGGAGTACTGGAAAGCCCAGTTCAACCGTGAGGATCACCGGCGCCACATATTCGAAGAGGCGGACATCCGCAGCGAGATATACAAGAACCGCTTCCCCGAACTGCGCGAGCCCTACGACGCTCACCTGAACCGCAACTTCATCCGCAATAACCTGGCTGTGAAGTGTCCCGAACTTTTCAATGGTGCAGAGAAGGGCCAGAACGAGACGGAGAACAACTCGCTTCTGAAACCCGACAATGAGGACGCCCAGCAGCCGATGGCATTCTATCTGAAGTCTTCGGTGCTGAAGCGCTACGGTCTGCAGCCCATTCCTTTCGAGAAAATAGGACCGAAGAAGAAGTGGGATTAGAGGAAAAAATCACCGAAGCCGCTTCCTTAGGAAGTGCTGTCTGGTGATGAGGAAGAAGAGGAGGGTGCCGAGGGCGTTCACTATCCATCCGCTCCAGAAGGCGGCACTATAGCTCAGCCATTCAGCCACAACGCCGCCGACGATTATCCCGAGTCCTACACCAAGGTCCCATGCCGTGAGCAGCGTGCTGTTTGCCGTGCCGCGCTGACTGTTCGGCGCCAGGTTGATGAACATGGTCTGAAAGGCTGGGAACATGTGCCCGTTGCCCAGTCCGATGATGAGGGCCGCGCCGTAGTAGCCGATGGGGTGGTGAACGGCGGCGAAGAGCAGGTAGCCGAACAGCGAGATAAGCACGCCGTGACCGGCGTTTTCCACCACGCGCCCTTCCCTTAGACTGCGGGCCCCGACGAGCCGGCTCAGGATTAGACCTGTGCTCAGAAGGGCAAAGAAGAGTCCCGTGCCAGCCGTAATGCCGAGCTTCTCCTTCCCGTAAATAGCAAGATACGTGCTGATGACGCCGTAAGAGAAGGCATAGCACGTCATGCAGATGAACTCGCGCCATCCCTCGAGCAGCAGGAAGCGGTCCAGCGAGAGCGGCCTCCGCTCAGCCTTCTGGCCGGGTTGCGGGTTGCGGGGACGAAGGCTCAGCGTACTGTTGATGAGGAATCCCAGCACGGCGGTAAACATAGCTACAAGGAAAATGGCCTTGTAGTTCCCCCACCAGTGATAGACGAAGAGGCCGATGGTCGGCGAAATGGCTGTGGCCAGGTTGTTGCTCAGCCCGTAGTATCCGATTCCCTCGGCCCGTCGGTCGCTGGGCAGCACGTCTATTGCAACTGTGCTGTTCGCAACGGTAGTGGCACCCATAGGAGCGCCGTGGAGTGTGCGCACCACGAAGAAGGCAGCCAGCGAGCCGGCGATGAGGTATCCGCCGAACAGCATCGCGAAGATAAAGTAACAGAGGAGCAGTACTGCCTTGCGAGGAAAGCTATCGACGATGAAGCCGCTGAACGGCCGGATGAGCAGGGCCGTCAGGGCATATCCGCTCAGCACCATACCTATCTGGTCCTTGTTGGCGCCGAACTCTTCACTCAGATAAAGCGGCAGAAGAGGTGTGAGCACCATGAAGGAGAAGTTGAGCATGAAGTTGGCACTCCAAACGCGCAGGTAGTTTGGATTCCATAGCTTCCCCGTTGATGTATTATGCTGACCGGTTTGCACGGACTGAGGAGTTGACTGCTCTGTGTTATGCTGCGTGGAATGCACTACTCAAAAGGCTGATTGAACAGTTCCGCCGGGCTGGCTGTGAACATCCTGGTGGAAAGGGTGTATGGTTCCTTTTCGACGGGATGCTGGTAGTAGAGGCGCACGAAGAAGGCCTTGTAGCCGCTCCGGGGCAGGGCGGTGCGCACGTAGAAAGCCCGCTTTCGGGGCAACGGGAGCTCTGTAGGCCGGAAGGTCGATTTGCGGAAGTCCTTCGTCTCGGACTCAGCTTCCCACAGTTCCACTTTGAGGAGCTTGCTGCGGCCCGTTGCGATGGCGAGTTCGGCTTCTTGGCCCTGCAGGCGCGAGAGGAGTCGCACACTTGGGTAGCGCCATACGTGGATGGTCTGGTGGAAGAATGCCTCAAGCGCCATACTCGCCTCGCGGCCTCCGGCCAGGTCGTGTCCGGCATTCGGCGTATAGTTTAGCAGACAGATGCCAGGCAAGTCGTTCACATAGTTCTTTATGGCGTCAACGGTCCAGAAGGGGTCGTTGGTCCCCATAAAGATGAGCTTCGGCATGGTGAAGTTCTGGCGATAGGAATAGGGGTCCACCATACTGACAAGAGCCCGTCCCTCTGGATTCGAGATGGTCTCGGTAATGCCCAGGTTGACGTAGTCCTGAATCTCCCGGCTGTATGCTCCGTACATATGCTTCTGGTAGGGAACGTTGACGGGCATGTTCAGAATGTCTATCACCATCGGTGCGATGGCAACGATGCGGGGATCGGCAGAAGCGGCAGTCATCCAGGTTGTCCATCCGCGTTTGGATACGCCGTTCACGACGAAGCGGTCCACCTTCTTCTTCGACCGGCCCTGCGCAGCCAGTTCGCTTACGGCGTCCATCGCCCTCAGCGAACTCTTCACCATCGGGAAGAGCAGCGGCCACGTTTCATCACCTGTCGTCTGATACTGATGGAAGGTGTAGGATACCAGTTCGTCTTCCTTCAGTCCCCCGAAGAGCGGCTGGCGGGGAACCTGCCACAGGATGGCGCAGACGGCCTTGCAGTTGTGGGCTATCTGGCCCATTGTGCGGATGGTGCCGTCGGCCCAGTCGTGCGGCTTCAGCGCTCCAGTCTGCTCGTCCTCGCTTCCTCCGGTCAGATGGAGTAGTGCTTCGCGATGGCGCACCTTTTGAGGAATGAGCACCACGAGCTCGTGATTCCAGGGGATGCCTCTCCAGGTCTGCGAGGTGAGCTGGAGCCGGTAAGCCCGAATGTCGGCTTCCTGCGTACTGTCCACAACGGTCCAGCTGTACGACTCGTCGCCGTTTTGCAGATAGCGTTTCAGCGCTTCCTCGGGCGAGGCGGCCCGGACAGCTGATACTATTATAATAAGGAATAGGGGAAGTAGTTTCTTGCGAGTCATGACTTGGGCAGAAATAGAAGGGCCAAATAGATGAGAGGGACTATCGGGTTCCAGTAGGCCGGAGCGGCGAGCCGGGCTACATGCCTCTGATTTTCCATATTCGGTCGCGTGCTTCGTTGATTAGCTGGAACATCTGTTCGGCCTGAAGGCGAGAGGCCTCGTCGCGGGTCTGGATGCGGTCGGGGTGATAGAGTAGGGCGAGCCGCCGGTAGGCCTGGCGCAGTTCGTCGTTCGTGGCGGTGGACTTGACGCCGAGGATGCGGTAGGATTCCTCGATAGAGTCCACCCAGTTCGTCGAATGGTTGGGTGTATAAGAACGCTGATACTGGCCCTCGTCGCGGCTATAGCCCTGGGCATTCCGTTTCGTGCGATTCTGCCCCTTTGTCTGTGTCGATTTCCTATTTCTGCGCAGGTTGGGAAGGGCGAGTTCGAGCATCCATCCTACGAAGAAGCCGAAGAAGGCTCCGCGGATGGTATGGGTCAGAATCCAGACGGCGATGGCCAGTATCCAGCGTAGTTTAAACATACTTATTCCGTGTTATTATTCTTTCTTCTTCCAGTCGCTCAGGTCGACGGGATTCTCGATGATGGAAGGTATCTTCTCGAAGATTGCCTTGATGCGGGCGGTGTCGAACTTCGGACGGCGATCGTAGTAGTAGATGCCGTTCTTCTCCTGTTCCACATCGGTGATCTGCGTATAGCAGAAGGCCACGACATGCGGACTCTCGCGGATGGCATCCACTTCGTCCTCGAGTATCTTGTAGAAGTCTTCGATGCTGTCGATGTTGGCACCGTAACCCCACGAAGTCTCCCTTTCGCTTTCGGGAATCCAGGGCAGTCCGCCGAACTCGTCCAGCATATAGGGCTGACCGGCGTAGTTTGCCAGGAACTTCTGGTCGCGAACGTTGCGATATGGCTCCTCGCCCGACTTGAACGTCATGTTCTTGCGGAGGTCGGGGCCGCGACTGTAGTCATGCACGCTCCAGATGTCGGTCTTTATGTGTCCGTCGCCGCTGCTGTCGTTGACAGGACGGGTGGGGTCAATGGCCTTCGTCAGGTCATAGACGTCTTTCATCAGACGGACATAGACGCCGTCGCGAGCGCCCCATGTCTCGTTGAAGGGCGTCCAGGTGACGATGGAGGGATGGTTCCGGTCGCGCACAACGACATCGGTCCACTCGCTCAGGAAGTTCCTTACGGCCAGCTCGTTGTTCACATCGAGGCCCCAGCTGGCTTCCTCGCCCCAAGTCAGATAGCCGAGCTTGTCGGCCCAGTAGTAGTAGCGTTCCTCGAACACTTTCTGGTGCAGGCGTGCGCCGTTGAAGCCTACGGCAATGCTCATCTCGATGTCATGCTTCAGAGCTTCGTCGGTGGGTGCTGTCCAGATGCCGTCGGGATAGAATCCCTGGTCCAGTACGAGACGTTGGAAGTAGGGCTTGTTGTTCAGATAGAAGTATCCGCCGGCCAGGTGTACCTTCCTCATTCCGGCATAGCTGCTTACCTCGTCGAGCACGTTCCCCTGAGCGTCCTTCACCGTAAAGCGGAGGTCGTAGAGGAAGGGATCCTCGGGGCTCCACAGGCGGGGCTTCTTGACCGGCAGCACGATGGTGGCCTCGTCGGCAGCCTGTACGGTGCGGCTGGCAACAACCTTCTTCCCGTCACTCATTTCCACGGTCAGGGTGTTACCGTTTGCCAGGCCATAGAACTGCGGACGAACCACGAGCTGGCTCTGATCGACGTCGGATATTGTCACTACGCGCTGCAGGCCCTGCGCACTCACAGGCTCCATCCAGACGGTCTGCCAGATACCGGTTGTGCGGGTGTAGTTGCATCCTGCCGAGTACAGTCCGATGCTCTGCTTGCCGCCGGGCTGCCTGCCGCCTCTGAGGTCGTCGAGAACGCGCACTACGAGATTGGCCTGCTTGCCCGGCTGAACGAAGTCGGTGATGTCGAGCGAGAAGCTGGAGCCCGTTCCGTAGTGCCGGCCTACGAGCTTGCCGTCGATATAGATGTGCGACTCGTAATCTACTGCGCCGAAGTTCAGCATGATGCGGCGTCCTTTCCATGCCTCAGGCACGTTGAGAGCGCGGTGGTACCAGAGTGAGCTGATGAAGTCGGTGTAGCCCACTCCGCTGAGTTTGCTCTCGGGGCAGAAGGGAACGGTTATCTTCTGATCGAAGCCCTTGGAGTCCTGCCATCCGCGGTCCGAGCCGGTGCGCCCGAAGTCGAAGGTGAAGGTCCATGTGCCGTTCAGGTTCACCCAGTCTGTGCGCTGGAACTGTGGGCGCGGGTATTCCGGGCGAGGCACGTCGGCCCAGGCTTCCGAACCCATTGCGGCCAGGGCAAACAGCCCGGCCAGCAGCGTTTGTTTCAATAGGTTTCTCATTGTTCTTTTTCTTTTTTGATGGGGTTAATAGGGGGAGTAGGTTTGACTAGGAATAACTAGGATTGGCTAGGAATAACTAGGATTGACTAGGTCTTCCTGGGGCTTTCCTAGAACATCTTGTCGGGATACTGCCCTTTTGCGTGCAGTTCGGCCAGTTTTGCCACTACTTCCGGACGGTCCTCGGGATAGGTCACGCCAAACCACTTGCTCGTTGTGTCGAGCACCTCGCAGGTTGCCTTGCCTTGCTTGATGAGCGTGTCCACCATCAGCGGAATGAAGAACTCCGACTTCAGGTTCTCCTGGTTCTTGGGATCGGAGAGGAACTGACGGAAATAAGCCTCGCTATACTCGAAGTAGTCGGGTGTGAAGCCCCAGAAATTCATGCTGACGGGAGTCGTATCGGGTATGGAAACCCACTTGTCGTTCTCGTCCAGATACTGCACGACGCCGTCGCGGCGCTCTATCTTCGTGCGCTCCACAACGCCGGTCAGCAGGTGCGTCTTCTCGTCGTTCTCGCAGATGCCGCGGCTTACTGTGCCGCTCTCCGAGAGTGTGTTGTCCACGCGGAAGCCCACCATGGCATACTTTCCGGTACTTCCCTCGGGCAGCTCGCTCAGGAACTTGGCCATTACGCGGAAGGCGTCGCGATCGTAGAAGTCGTCGCAGTTCAGCACGGCAAAGGGCTCCTTGATGACGTCCTTGCCCATCAGTACGGCATGGTTGGTGCCCCAGGGCTTAACGCGTCCCTTGGGAACGGTGAATCCTTCGGGCAGGGCATCGAGACTCTGGAAGCACAGTTCGCAGGGTACGTGTCCCTCGTACTTCGACAGGATCTGGGTGCGGAACTGCTCTTCGAAGTCGCGCCGAATCACCCAGACGATCTTGCCGAATCCGGCCTGAATGGCATCGTAGATGCTGTAGTCCATAATGCTCTGTCCCTGAGGACCGAGTGTGTCGAGCTGCTTCAGCCCGCCATACCGACTGCCCATACCGGCAGCCAAAAGAAATAATGTAGGTTTCATACTCGTTTGTTTTATATTATATAATGTATAGTTTGTGGTGCAAAGATACAACAATTATATGAAACTATTGCATTATTGCCTGAATAATTTTCAAACACGGCCGAAATAATCTAAAACATTATGCCTCTCAAAGGGATAGAGTGGGGGAATGTTTTCTTCGTAATTATCCGATCCGGCCTTTGAAATGTAGCGGCCGAGGTAGTGAAATGCGGCCTCGTATTCAATACATTTAGACTCGGTTCTGGAAGCTTTTTGTAAATTATTTTGGTCGGAAAAACGGTTCTCCTATTTCTTTAATTTGGATGAAGAGCGACTTTCTGCCTGTCGTTTTTTGGAGAAATATCGGTTCCATTATTGCAAGACCCGGGTTCCATAACTGCAAAACCCGGGTTTGCTAACTGCAAACTCCGGGTTCCACCCTAGCAAAATTCCGCTCCAATAGGGCTGAAATGACCTGTTTTCAGCATAAAAAAGCCGGTTCTGTGCTGCTGTCTTCAGCCCCTTTTTCCGTTAACGGTGTGATTCACAGTTCTTTACGCAGAACCGCTGAGAATCGCGTATATGCAATCGGAATGCCATTCCTCTCCAAATACGCGATTCTCGCAAGGCATGTTGTAAGATTTTTTCTGAATCGTATAGGATTAGTGAAGGCATAGAAACCTATTCCTTAATCCTGATGCGCTTAATGACAACCTCCTTAAGCGGCCGTTCATGCTCGTCGGTGCGCAGGCGGTTGATGTATTGCACAACGGGCAAACCGTCCACAACCTCGCCGAAGACCGTATAGTCGCCGTCCAGATGAGGGCATCCGCCTCGGGTGGTATAGGCCTGCTTCTGCTGCTCGGTAAGTGGGGGACGGGTGCGGGTGGTGTCGCTGTCGCGCATAAACTGGTTCAGCTCTGCCAGAGAACCGCGGTCGTACACCTTTCCCGATACGATATAAAACTGCGTAGAACTGCTTTCGCGACCAGGATTTACATCGTCCGCCTCTCGAGCCATAGCCAGGGCTCCGGCCTTGTGGAAGTGGCGCGGATAGACAATCTCGGGCGGAACGGTATAGTGGTACTTGGACGTATCGGCTGTAAGCTTCTGTCCGTGTGCCTTCAGGGTGAGATCGCCCGTCTGAATGGTGCCTTCGGGCACTATGCGGTTCCAGAGGAGACCGTCGTAAACGCCTTCGCGGACGAGGCGGATGAAGTTGTCGCGGTGCTGAGGCGTATCGTCGTAGAGGCGAAGAGTGATATTACCGCGAGAGGTCTCGATAACCACTTCAGTACGTCCGATGGCATCGCGCTTGCTGCCCGAACAGGCGGCAATCAACCAGGCTGAAAGGCCCAAAAGAACGGGAAAGAGGAGTTTTTTCATACATTAAAGATGTTTAGCGCATGCAAACTTACGAAATAAACTCCGTTTCTCCCGTTTTTTTCATACCTTTGTTGCGGTATTTGCTTAATTTCGGAATGAAAAAGGCGCTGAAGTGGATATGCGGGATAGTACTGACACCATTGGTGACAGTACTATTGCTGGCCCTGTTGCTCTATGTGCCGCCTGTACAGCGCAGGGTGGTACAATGGGCCGCAAGCTATGCCAGCAGGCAGACGGGAATGCAGATATCCATCGGCCAGTTGCACATCTCCTTCCCGCTTGACCTGGACCTGCAGGGCCTGACGGTCATCGACCCGCCCGACACGCTAATCTGCGTAGAGCGTGCTGTAGCCGACTTGGACCTGAGTCACATCCTGCAGCGGCGCATCGGCCTGAATGCCCTGGACCTGGAGGGCGGACGGCTGAACCTGAGGATTGAGAGCAGCGACGACAGCGACAGCACGAAGACCTCGCTGCCGGAGTTACTGCTGGGCGTGGACAGGATCCGCATCGCACGAAGCAGCGTCATCATAACTCTGCCTGCCGACTCCATCGCTGTGGACGGCATGATAGACGAGGCCGTGCTGGAGGAGGGCGAGGTGGACCTGGCCCGCGGATATTATGCCGCCAAACACTTCTCGCTGGATGCGCAAAGGCTGGAGTATAGACGGGGTTTAAAGTTTCAAGAGCCAAAGGCTACGGGGGAAGAGCTGCAAAGCGAGACAGGGTTCGATCACCTGGCTTTCCGAGCTCTGGAGGCGGAACTGAAGGACTTCAGTTTCGACCAGCAGACGGGCGAGTTGAGAGGAAACTTGACCAGGGGAACCTTCGAGGAGGAAAGGGGCCTGGTGCTGAAGGCGCTGCGCAGTCAGGTCTTCCTGAACGGCGAGGGCATCCGCTTGGGCAAGCTCTACATGGAAACGCCGCACAGCAACGTCCAAGGCAACGTAAACCTGGAGTGGGGGGCGCTGAGGGCTCAGAAGGTTCAAGGGTTCAAGGGTTCAAAAGGTTTAAAAGGTTCAAATGTTCAAAGGGTTCAAGAGATGCAGGCCGTGCTGAAGGCCAGTCTGGGGCACGAAGACGTAACGTGTCTGGCCGATCGCTATCTGGGGCAGGAGACGGCCGCCTTCTATCCCCAAAAGCCGATAGACCTGGACCTTGACGTTAAGGGAAACATAGACAGCCTGGGCATCGACCTCTGCCACCTGAATATGCCAGGCGTGATGGACTTGCAGGCCACGGGATGGGCCACAGACATCCTGGACTCTCTGCACCGCGGGGCCGACATCGTATGGGACGCCAAAACGATGGACCTCTCCTTCGTAAACCGGATGGCAGACCTGGAAAACCTGCACCTGCCGCCAATGGTTCTGAACGCCATCACCCGTATGAAAGGGCAACACTACGAAGCCGATGCCCTGCTGACCGAGGGAAGGGGACGCGCCCACATAAAGGGCACGCTGGACACCAAAACGATGAGCTACAAGGCTCGGGCCCGTATTCAAGGCCTTCAGCTGCACAACTTCCTGCCCTCTGATTCGCTCTACGAACTGACGGCCTCGGCATTTGCTGAGGGAAGGGGTACGGACTTCCTATCGCCCCGCACTCGCCTGAAAGCCGAGGCGCGGGTGGAACATCTCAGGTACGGCCGATGGAATCTGGACAGCCTGCGGGCGAATGCCCTGCTCCAACAAGGGTGTGCCGAACTGAACATGGAGAGCAACAACCGACTACTGGGAATGAACGGCTGCGTGAATGCCACGATAGACAAGGCCATCACCGGCGCCACATTCAGCCTGGATATGAGCCGCATAGACCTTTATGCCCTTGGTCTGGTGCCCAAACCGTTTAAGTTGAGTATGGTCATGAATGTGGACGGAGAAAGCAACTTGCGCGATACTCACCAGCTGAGCGGGCACGTTCAGGCTATGGAACTGGTGCTGAGCGATACGGTAGTGCATCCCCTGGACATGAAACTGGAGGCCCTGATGCGGCCCGACACGCTCTATGCCAGCGCTGAGGCGGGAGATATGACCCTGACGATGCAGGCTCGAGGCGGACTGGAACTGCTGAAGGCACAGGCCGAGGCATTCGGCAGCGAACTGGACAGACAGCTGAAGGCTTACCAGCTCGACCAGGACACGCTACGCACCCTGCTGCCCACTCTGAGTCTGCAGCTCCACACAGGTCGAAACAATCCGCTCTGCAACTTCCTGCGTCCGATGGGTTATACCTTCGAAGCGCTCCATCTTGACTTGGCCTCGAACCCCACAGACGGACTGAACGGTTACGGACAGCTGAACACGCTAAGCACGGGTGCCATACTGCTGGATACCATTCAGATGCGCATCTATCAGGACAGCACAGGCGTTAGCATGAACGGACGAGTGCGCAACGGTCCGAGGAACAAGGTGGTGAGCTTCGAATCGACCGTGCATGCCGATCTGACACCAACGGGAGCGGCCGCTTCGCTCATCTTCCGCGACGCCAAGGGGAAGAAGGGTATGGACCTGGGCTTGCGGGCAGACATGGATCTGGACGGGATGACGCTGCACTTCACACCGCTGAACCCCGTTATCGCCTATCGTAACTTCACCCTGAATGCCGACAACTTCATTACGCTGACCAGCGAGCACCGCATCGAGGCGCTTGTTGACCTTCTGGCCGATGACGGAACGGGCCTGAAGCTCTACAGCACACCAAACGACGAGGCCCTGCAGGATCTATCGCTAAGCGTGAACCACTTCAACGTGGGCGAGCTGGCGCAAGTTCTTCCGTACATGCCCGATTTGGGCGGACTCCTGCATGGCGATTTACACTACATCCAAGCGGACAGTACAACGCTTTCCGTATCGACCGACATGACGGTTGAGCGCATGACATACAACGGCACCGCAATGGGGAACATCGGGCTAAACGCCGTCTATCTGCCCAACCCGGACGGTACGCACTACGTGGACGGCATAATCAGTCAAGACGGCGCCGAAGTGGTGTTGCTGAACGGTATGTACCGTCAGGAGAACAGGCAGGGCGTGATAGAAGCTACGGCCCAGCTGCAGGAGCTGCCAATGAGTCTGGCCAATGTGTTCATACCGAGCGACGTCGCCCGTCTGGAGGGATGGGCGAACGGGGAGCTGGAGGTTGCGGGGCCGACGTCGAATCCGCTGCTGAGCGGACATGTCGCCACCAAGTCGGTGCGTTTCGTGGCAGAGCCGTACAACATCAACCTGCGCTTCCCCGACGACTCCATCAGTATACGGCGCAGTCACATCAACCTCGACCGAATCGAGGCGTACGCAGTGGGCAATAATCCCATGGTGCTCGACGGTACGATTGACTTCAGCAACCTGGAGCGCATCAGCATGAACATGGGCGTGAATGCAAAGAACTACAAGCTGATTGATGCACCGAAGAGCCGGAACGCGCTGGCCTACGGCAAGGTCTTCGTCGACCTGAACGGCGTCGTGCGCGGAACGCTGGACGACCTCCAGTTGCGCGGCCGCCTCAATGTCCTGGGCAACACCGATGTGACGTACGTCATGAGGGACAGCCCCATCACTGTAGAGGACGAGCTCGCGGACTTGGTGACGTTTGTGGACTTCTCGGATACGCTCGAGGCCGAGGTGCCGACAACGAAGCAGCAGTACATGGAGATGCAGCTCATGGTGTCGATCGAACAGGCGGCGCAGCTTCACTGCCTGCTGAGCGAGAACGGCAATGACTTCATCAACCTGGAGGGCGGTGGTGACCTGACGCTGACCTATGACAATCGGGACGGCATGAAGCTTAGCGGCCGCTATGCGATCCTGAACGGAGAGATGAAGTACACCGTGTTGCCCGTCATCGGCAGTAAGCACTTCAACATCAAGGCCGGGAGCTACGTCGAGTTCCAGGGCAACATGTTGAATCCCACCCTGAACGTGTCGGCAACGGAGCGGGTGAAGGCCACGATGAACGAGGGCGGTGCGCCCCGGTCCGTCGCCTTCGACGTGGGACTGCGCATTACCCAGTCCCTTGAGAACATGGGCCTCGAGTTTACTTTAGACGCCCCCGAGGACCTGACTGCACAGAATGAGCTGGCCAGTATGGGTCGGGAGGAGCGCGGACGTGTAGCCGTCACCATGCTGGCCACCGGCATGTACATCACCGACCTTAGCAGCACCGGCGGCTTCAACACGACAAACACACTGAACTCCTATCTTCAGAACGAGATAAACCAGTTAGTAGGTATGGCGCAGAGCACGGTTGACGTGAACTTCGGAATCGAGAACAGCACCACCGCGACGGGCGGGTCAAGCACGGACTACAGTTTCTCGTTCGCGAAGCGCTTCTGGGGCAATCGCATTACGCTGACCATTGGCGGAAAGGTCCGCAGCGGAAGTGATGCCGTCAATACGGGGCAGAGTATAATAGACAACGTGTCCCTGGAATACCGGCTCGACCAGAGTGCTACGCGCTACGTGAGGGTGTACTACGACAGGAACTACGAGTCCCTGCTCGAGGGCGAGCTCACGGAGATGGGAGCCGGAGTGCTGTTCCGCAGGAAGACGGAGCGCCTCGGCGAACTCTTCATCTTCCGCAAGCCGAAGGAGAAGGCGCCGCAGAGGCCGGACGATAAATCCCGCCCGTCTGACCAGCCTACGCCGCAGTCCACTGACGACAAATCCCGCCCTTCTGAGCAGCCTACGCCGCAGTCCACTAATGACGAGTCCCGCCAGTCTGAGCTGCCTACGCCGCAGTCCACTAATGACAAATCCCGCCAGTCTGAGCAGCCTACGCCGCAGACGGCGGACAACAAATTACGCACGACAGAACATTGAAGAACGGTAGAATCATAACAAGCTGGATGGCCGCGGCGGTGCTGGCGGCGTCCTGTTCCACGACGAGCCACCTGCCCGCCGACGAGCTGCTCTACGCCGGCATCCACGAACTGGCCTACGACCGCAGGCCGAAGTTCACCACCGCGGAGGACTCGCTGCAGGAGGGGGTTATCACGGCCATTGCGGACGCCTACACCACCGTGGAGGGTTTGCTCAAGGGCGATGCAGGCGCGCTGCGGAGGGAGGAGCAGCGGCTCGGCCGCGAGGCAAAGGACTCCCTGCGGCAACAGCACGCACTGGATGCCAAGTCCTACGACATGGCGCGCGAGGAAGTCGAGGCAGTCCTCTCCTTCCCGCCGAACGGAGCGATTATGGGGAGCAGTTACACGCGCTGGCCGTGGCCGTTGCGACTGGCTATATATAATAGGTATATAGAGAGCCGCAGTCGCTTTGGCAAGTGGATGAGCAACACGTTCGGGTCGTCGCCGAAGTTCGTGAGCACGGTGAGCCCCGGCGTGCGCGTGCAGGTGGCGCGCAACACGCTGCGCAACTACGGCTACTTCCGTGCCACCGCCGCCTTCGACACCGTCTACCAGCGTAACCCGCGCATGGCGAAGCTCTCCTACGAGATCCATCCGGGCCCCGCCTTCCACCTCGATACGATAAGATACCAGTCCTTTCCTCAGCGGATCGACAGTCTCATACGAGCCTCCGCCCGCCAGTCGCTATTATCCCCTGGGGCGCCCTTCAGCGTAAAGGACCTCGACGGAGAGCGAACGCGCGTCTGCAACCTGCTGCGCAACAATGGGTACTTCCTGTATCAGCCGGACTACGTCGCCTTCCGTGCCGACACCCTGCAGCGGCCGCTGCACGTTCAGCTGCAGGTGCGTCCACGGGTCGGCCTTCCCGAGCGCGCCAACCGGCAGTTCTATATGGGCCGGACCTACGTCACCGTCTACAAGTACAACCGCTACCAGATTGTGGACTCGCTGGAGCGCCTGGACACACGGATGTGCTGGAGCGGTGACAGCCGTCCCCCGCTGCGGGTGGGAGCCATACGGCGCTTCCTCTTCTACCGCCGCGGCGACATGTACCGTCACGACTTGCTGACGCTCGGACGCGAGAAGATGGGCGCCATGGGCATCTTCTCCCAGCTGAAGGTCGCCTTCGTGCCGCGGGACTCGACAGAGCAGTGCGACAGTCTCGACACGTACGTCACCGCGGTCCTCGACCGTCCGTACGACGCCGAGTTTGAGGGCAAGGTCACCACGAAGAGCAACGGGCAGGTCGGTCCCGGCGTGAGCTTCTCCATGTCGAAGCGCAACGCGTTCCGCGGCGCCGAGACGCTCGGCATGCGGGTGTGGGGATCATACGAGTGGCAGACCGGAGCGAATCAGCACGGCGACAGACAGCTCATCAACTCCTACGAGTACGGCGCCGAGCTCGGCCTCACCTATCCGCGCATTATGCTGTTCGGGCTTGCACGGCAGCTCAACCGACGCGCAATGGCCACCACCAACTTCCAGATAGACGCGCGGTGGCTGAACCGTGCCGGATACTTCGGCCGCGTATCGTTCGGCGGCCGCGTCTCGTACACCTACCAGCGGCGCCGCTGGGCGAAGCACGAGCTGACGCCGTTCCGCCTGGACTACGACGTGATGCTGCACACCACGGCCCGCTTCGACTCCATCGTGGGCGCCAACCAGGCGCTCTACGTCAGCATGCGCGACCAGTTCGTACCGAGCATGGAGTACAACTACAGCTGGACCAGCCACCGGCACGCGCCGCGCACCCTCTCCGTCAGCGTCAAGGAAGCCGGAAACATCACCTCGGCCGTCTATGCCGCAGCGGGAGAGCCGTTCACCAGGCGCGACAAGCACCTCTTCGGCGTGCCCTTCGCCCAGTTCCTGAAGCTCTCGGCGCAGTACACCCACCTCTTCGAGCTCACCCGCCGCAGCGGCATCGCCACCCGCGTCTTCATGGGCGCGGTCCTCAGTTACGGCAACAGCGGCATGGCCCCCTACGGCGACCTGTTCAGCATCGGAGGCGCAAACAGCATCCGCGCGTTCGCCGTCAGGAGCATCGGTCCCGGTTCGTACCACCCGGCCAACTCGAAATACTCGTACCTCGATCAGACGGGCGACTTCAAGGCCGAGGCCAACGTCGAGTACCGCTTTCCGCTCATAGCGAACCTGTACGGCGCAGTCTTCCTGGACGCCGGCAACGTATGGCTCCGCAGGGCCGACAAGGACCTGCCGGGAGGCCAGCTCACGCTGCGCCGCCTCGGCCGCGAGATTGCACTCGGCACAGGGGTGGGGCTGCGCTACGACCTGGACTTCCTTGTCGTGCGCTTCGACCTCGGCATCGGCATCCACGCCCCGTACGAGACCTCGCGCGCGCGATATTATAATATGGAAAGGTTCGGCCGCAGCCTGGGATACCACCTGGCCATCGGATACCCGTTCTGACCGCACCGCAGACAATTCAGACAATGCACAATTAATAATATGAGAACAATGGAAAAGAAAACATTCCCGCCGCGCCGGAGCAGCACGCTCCTGCGCCGCATCGCATCGGCCGCACTGCTGATGCTGACGTTCCACACGGCCGCAATGGCCTTCACCGTCACACTGACGCCGGGACGCGGCTCCGGCAGTGACATCGTTATCAACAGCGGATTCTCGGCAAACATGGCAGCCAATCGTTCGTCTGCCACCAGGGGGCAGTTCTGGTTTGAGGGAGACCAGTTGTGGTTCAAGTTTCCCGACTGCCCCGGTTCATTCACCGCCCGGGGGGACGATGTCTTCCTTGGGTGGACTATAGATAGTGAAGACGGCGCTACATTATCTCCAGGCACACAATATCAGATTAGCAAGAGCCTCACTCTTTATGCACAATGGGGTGTCGTGGAGTTTGTTGAAAATACCGATTTTGCTATGTTAAAATACGCGGTAACTAACATGTCGCCAAGGGAGGTGAGTTTAATCGAAATAGATGAAATTACTAATGGCGACATCTCTATCCCCGCCAGCGTGGGACACGATGGTGAAGAATATGCCGTCACGGTAATTGGAGATGGAGTCTGCAAAGAAAATGATAAAATCACGGCCCTAACGATACCGGCCACAGTGCGGTCTATAGGATCACAATCATTCAAAAGCTGTGAAAATCTGACTACGCTGACGATACCGGCCAAAGTGCGGACTATAGGATCAGAATCATTCCAAAGCTGTGAGAATCTGACTACGCTGACGTTTGCAGAGGGATCGCAGCTGGAAACAATAGGGAGATATTCATTTAGTTATTGTAAAAACCTGAGGTCGGTATATAGCATACCGGGCTCCGTTAAAAGCCCAGAAACCGCAGGAGTATTCAGAGGTTGCCCATTAGAGATTGTAACGATTGTGGGCCACGGGAATTATTCAGACTATTCCTTTAAATATCTTTTCGATGCACCGACAGTACAAGTGACACTGCCGGCCAACGAAGCAGACGGGGCCAAGTGGACTACATTTTATACCCCGAAATGTAACTTCCAGGCCGACGAAGCCACAACCGTCTATACGGCCGAGCTGGTCGGAAACACACTGCTCCTCCATGAGGTGCAGGACCGCATAATCAATAAAGAAAACGCCGTCATCCTGAAATCC